>JAFGVP010000092.1 GCA_016937945.1 Pontiellaceae bacterium
GAGGCCGTCGCCATGCGCGATGCAGCCGCCGGGAAAGCGCAGGAATTTTGGATTCAGGTCTTTCAGCGCCTGTCCCAGATCTTTACGCATGCCGTTTTTACGGCCCATGAAGGTATCCTGAGGGAAGAGCGACACCATATCGAGATACAGGGAACCCTGCCCTTCGGCGGTAATGACCAGCCGGACCGCATCCGCCGTCTTCTTGGCTTTAATGACGCCGTCCAGTTTCTGCCAGGTTGCATCAACGCCTTTAATCGTGGTTTTTCCGCAAATGGTTCCGTCTTCGGTTTCCAGCGTAACCGTCAACCGGGCGTCGCCGGACCAGTCCGCATTGCGGGCATAGACCGAAAAATCATATGCATCGCCCCGGTTCAGGGCAAATCCATCAAATCCGGCATTGGCGACGCCAGCCGCGCCGGACTGACCAACATCGATCTTAAGATAATGGGTATTATTGCCGTTCAGCGGTTGCGAATCCTCAACCGACAGGCTGCACTGTGCTCCGTCGCGCTCAACCGCCTCCCATGCAAAAAGCGGGTGCATCGATTGCGCCAATCGGTCGTTGCCCCGAATCTTGTAAAACTCAAAAGAGCGGTTTTGCACCAGCTCGGCATAGAGTCCGCCGTCCGCAGCATAGTTTATATCCTCAAAAAACAGCCCGTACAGATACGGTGACAGTTCAAGCGTCGGCTTCGCGCAATCAATATTAATTTCCACGTCCGAAGCCATTGCCGTCGCCGCAAACGCTGTCGCGGCCAGACAAAGATTTATTCTCTTCATTGGAGTTCCTTTCCGTTAAATCACCCGGCACAACCCGCCGTAATCAGGCGGCCATAAAGTCCATCCTGCCATTTCCTTACCTAATACTGCGAACTCCTGCTGCAAAAAATCTCATTCTTCCTTCAAAAAAGTTAAAGCGGGCAGCGATGGTCCTCCGCGAAATTAAGCATGTTCCAGATAAACTTTGACTACAGGAAGCGGTGGGCTTCCGGGGCGTCTTCAAGAGCATCACTGCGGACAATGGCTCAGAGTTCCTTGATCACGAAGCATTGGAGCGTTCGGTGGCGGGAGGGAAGCGCACCGACATCTATTATGCCAATCCGTATGCAGGATGGGAGCGCGGAAGCAATGAGAATGTCAACCGGATGATCCGACGCTTCATTCCCGAAGGGTGCGACATATCGAGCTTTACCCGCAAACAGATCCAGAAATCGAAGAGTGGATCAACAACTACCCAAGAAGGATGCTGAATTTTGAAACGGCAGAAGAACGGTTCATTCGGGAGCTGGCGGCATGAGGGGAAAAGAAAAACCGGACAGTTTCATTTACAATCTACCGCACCGACAGATGATTGCACGTAAGCAAGCACTCTTTCTCAGCAGCCCTTGTCCCCTAAACAGATTACAAAGCCCGCAGTTTATTCCCGTTTTACGGGGCTGAATGATCTGTCCCCTAAACAGGTTACATGCCTTTTCGATCCGGACACGATACCTTGTACGCTGTCTTTGAAACCTTAGAACAAATAACGAGGCATTAGATATGAAAACAAAGCGACTTATACAATATTCCATGTTGTTTCTGCTTTCCGCCACGATCGGAAAAGCACAGATGACAGAAGCTCCCGCGTATCCTCTGATCACGCATGACCCCTACTTCAGCATCTGGTCCATGACCGACGAGCTGAACAGCGAAACCACCAAGCATTGGACCGGTACCGAACACTCCCTGCTGGGGTATGTGCAGGTGGACGGCCAGGTATACAACTTCATGGGCCAGCCGGTTCCGGAAACGGAAGTGATCCTGAACGCTGCGCCGGAAGCGCCGTATACGGCCAAGTATACCAACGCAAATCCGGGCGATGACTGGTTCAAGGACGGCTTCAACGATTCCGACTGGAAAGAAGGGAAAGCACCTTTCACCAATCGTGACGGCTTTGGCGGAACACCCTGGAAGACCCGCGAAATCTGGGTGCGCCGCGTATTTGACCTGAAGGATGTCAGCCAGATCAACAAGCTGCTGCTCCGCGTCCGTCATGATGACGATGTCTATGTCTACATCAACGGAACGCAGGTGCTCGGACTGCAGTCTGCCAACGGAAAACTCGAAGCCTTCCCGATGGCGGACACCGTTGCACGCAGCCTGAAAAAAGGGAAAAACCTGATTGCGATGCACTGCATCGACACCGGCGGCGAATCCTTCCTGGACGCCGGACTGAGCAATATCCTGAAAACTGAAGGCGACAACACCATCCTGCCGGCCGTTCAGAACAGCGTTGAGGTCAAGGCTACGCAGACGCTCTATACCTTCACCTGCGGACCGGTTGACCTCGACCTGACATTCACGTCTCCGCTGGTGCTGGATGATCTGTCCCTGATGTCGCGCCCCGTTTCCTACATCAGCTGCAAGGTTAAATCCAACGATCGAAAGAAGCACGATGTGCAGGTTTACCTCGGTGCCTCTTCCGACATTTCCGTCAACCAGAACTCCCAGCTGGTCAAGGCCGAACAGGCCGACGCCGGAGCGCTGGGCATCCTGAAGGTTGGTACGGTAGAGCAGCCGGTTCTGAAAAAGCGCGGCGATGATCTCCGTATTGACTGGGGCTACCTCTATGCCGCCGCTCCGAAGGCAGAAGGCGTCACCCAGACCATCACCGGCGCCGATGCCGCATTCACGCCGTTCAACATTAAGCCCGGCAGCAAATCCGAAGGCCGCAGCCTGATGCTGAACACGGTATACGACCTTGGAAAGGTCGGTCGCAAAAACAAAGAAGCCCTGCTGCTGCTCGGCTACGACGATATCTATTCCATCCAGTATTTCGGACAGAACCTGAAGCCCTGGTGGAACAAGGACGGCAACAGCTCCATCACAAAGGAACTGGCGGCGGCCTACACGGATTATGAATCCGTGATTGAAAAGTGCGAAGACGTCAACAAGACGATCTATAAAGACGCCCTGAAAGCCGGTGGCAAGGAATATGCGGAACTCTGCGTACTGGCCTACCGACAGGCGATCGCCGCCCACAAGCTGGTGGAAAGCCCGGACGGAGAAATCCTCTTCCTCTCCAAGGAAAACAACAGTAACGGTTCCATTAACACGGTGGACGTCACCTATCCTTCCGCCCCGCTCTTCCTGGCCTACAATCCGGACCTGCTGAAGGGCATGCTCAACGGCATCTTCTACTACAGCGCCAGC
This sequence comes from Pontiellaceae bacterium, assembly GCA_016937945.1. Lineage (GTDB taxonomy): Bacteria > Verrucomicrobiota > Kiritimatiellia > Kiritimatiellales > Pontiellaceae > Pontiella. Next base: position 3,193 of record JAFGVP010000092.1, read on the forward strand.
GGCAAATGGACGAAGCCCTTTGCGGCTCATGACCTCGGCACCTACCCGCTCGCCAACGGACAGACCTACGGCGGCGACATGCCGGTGGAGGAATCCGGCAACATGGTGATCCTGGCCGCTGCCATCTCCTTCATGGAAGGCAATACCGATTATGCCGACCAGAACTGGGATCTCCTGACACTATGGACGCAGTATCTCGTGAAGGAAGGTTTCGATCCGGCCAACCAGCTCTGCACCGACGACTTTGCCGGCCACTTTGCCCGCAACGCCAACCTCTCCGTTAAAGCCATTGTCGGCATCGCCTGCTACGGCATGATGGCGGATATGCGCGGTGAAGAAGAGGTCGCAAGAGAATATACTGAGCTGGCCCGCAAAATGGCGCGCGACTGGATGGAGATGGCAGACGACGGCGACCACTATGCCCTCACCTTCAGCAACAGCAATTCCTGGAGCCAGAAGTATAATCTGGTATGGGACAAGATCATGGGCATGGATATCTTCCCGCAGGAAGTCTACACCAAGGAAGTCGCCTACTACCTCGACATGCAGAACGCCTTCGGCCTGCCGCTTGACAACCGCCGGACCTACACCAAGTCCGACTGGATCATGTGGACGGCAACACTGGCTGACTCCGACGCCGACTTTGAGGCGCTGGTCTCCCCGATTCATAAGTTTGCCCGCAAAACCCAGGACCGCGTTCCGTTGAGCGACTGGCATGACACCGTGAGCGGCCGCAAGACCGGCTTCAAGGCCCGCAGTGTGGTCGGCGGCTACTTCATGAAAGTACTTGCTGAAAAGATGGACTGATTCCGTTTCCAGTTCAATATGAAGGGGCAACGTTCGCGTTGCCCCTTGATCGTTCGTTGAGGATCACGATGTAGATGAGGATAAGATCATGAAAAAACAGATGACCGGAAATAGCCGGACCCGCTTGCTTCTCACTGCCCTGGCAGGACTGGGAAGCTTTACTGTTTCCTGCCTGGCCGACGAAATCGTCGGAAATATCCGGGTGCAGGTGCTTTCTCCGACACTTCTCCGCATCGAACAGAAGGGACCGAAGGGCTTTGAAAACCGCCCGACGTTCCATGTGACCGAACGCAGCTGGCCGGAGGTGGCAACCGACCGATCCTCATCCGATGGGTTTGAATGGATCAAAACCTCCGCATTCACCGTAAAGGTTCCAACCGGTACCCGTTCGCTCGACGGCATCACGGTGCTGGATCCGCAAGGCAATACATTGTGGTCCATGCCGCCGGCTGATGCGGCGTTTTTCTCAAACAACCGCCATTGGATCCCGAACCCGAATGAAAAGACCAAGGCGTGGGCCATCGTCGATACACCGCGCTATGTCCCGGCGGCGCCGGACATGCCATGGGGCGGCGGCTATAACGTCGCACCGAAAAACATTCCCAACAACGGATGGGATCTGGATAACGATGCGCCGGACGTTTATATCTTCCTGCCGAAGGGCGACGGTCGCAAACTGCGGAGTGATTTTATTGCCCTGACCGGTCGCACCGATCTGGTCCCGCTCTATGCGCTCGGCGGATGGGACAGCCGCTACTATGCCTACACCCAGCCCGAAGCGCAGGAAAAAATTGACACCTACCGTTCCAAGGGTATTCCGCTCGATGTTTTTGTGGTCGACACCGACTGGCGCGTCGGCGCGTCGCATGGATACGGCGTAAATACCGAACTGTTCCCCGACATGGAGCAGTTTATCGACGAAGCGCATGGGAAAAATGTCCGTATCGTTTTCAATGACCATCCTGAGCCGCAGGCCGATGTCCTCGACCACAAGGAGGTGCTCTACCGAAATGAAGGACTAAGAAGTAAATTTGAGATGGGATTGGATGTCTGGTGGTTTGACCGCAACTGGCACACGGCCATACGGCCGCCCAAAGGGATCAACAAGGAAGTCTTCGGCATGTATCTGTTCCACTGGATCACGCAGGACTTTTATCCCGACCGCCGCCCGTTCATCATGGCCAACATTGACGGCATCGATAACGGCCGGTTGAACCGCTCTCCCGACATGGCCGCACACCGCTATAACATGCAGTGGACCGGCGATACGACGTGCGACATGGCCTCGCTGAAGCGCGAAGTAAACAATGCCGTCTATTCAGGCGTTTATGCCCCTTTCGCCTACACCAGTACCGACCTCGGCGGGCACATGGGTCAGCCGCCACTGGAAGAATACTGCCGCTGGGTCCAGTTCGGCGCGTTGTCGCCCTTCTTCCGGCTGCACTGCACTCGCGGCATTACACGCGACCCGTGGGACTATGGCAACGAAGGTGAAAAGGTGGTTCGCGATTATGTTCAAATGCGCATGCGGCTGCTGCCGGTCTTTTACACCGCCGCGCGGGATAACTATGACACCGGCGAACCCATCCTGAAACGCTGCGACCTGAACTATCCCGAATATGCCGAGGCGCAAAGCAACGATCAGTATCTGCTGGGCGATAACATTCTGGTCGCACCGATCATGGGCGGAGCGGAAGCAACGGTCCCGTCCGATTGGCTGGCGAGTGACAGCGGAACGCCCGGACTGGATGCCGCCTACTTTGCGGACAAAGAACTGTCCGGCGATCCGGCAACAGTCCGGATCGATGAAGCCATTGATTTTAACTGGCACACGGCCAGCCCGGCAGCAGGACTGCCCGCCGACAACTACAGTGTCCGCTGGTCCGGCACCATCACGCCCCGGGCAGGTCACGATGTGGATCTCGGAATTTCCTCCGATGATGGATGCCGTTTATGGATTGATGGAAAACCCGTCATCGACCAATGGGTGAATCGCGGCGAGACAGCAAACTGGGTCGACGGAACCCTCAAGGATGGACAGAAACATACGATCCGGCTCGAATATTTTGAAAACGTCGGCGACGCAACCTGCCGCCTGCTGTTCAGGAAACATCTCGAAGAAAAAGATCGGTCGGAGCGGGAATTGTGGCTCCCACCTGGCGACTGGAAAAACGTCTGGACCGGCGAGATCCTGCAGGGTCCGCGCATGCATGCCGAGACGGTTTCCATGGAGCAAATACCGCTCTTTGTAAAACTGGGGGCCCTCATTCCCCTGGCGCCGGACATGCAATACACCGCCGAAAAACCGTGGGATCCGGTTACCCTGGATGTGTATCCGGGCAAAGATACGGCAACCGCCGTCTTGTATGAGGACGACGGAATCAGCAACAACTACCGAAGCGGCTGCTTCCGCAAAACGGCATTGACCGCCGACTTTGCCGAAGCCCGCCGAATATCCGTGGTCATTGATCCCGCTGAAGGTACCTATGAGGAAGCGCGGACAAACCGTTCATGGCGCGTGCGGTTGCACACCTCCAAAGTTCCGACGCAGGTATTGGTTGATGGGAAAAAGACCGATTTTGTTCGGATCGAACGGGATGCCGAAGCCATGCCGTTCAGCGTCGATGGCGGCTCGCCGGACGGCGACGTGATTGAAGTTAACGTTCCGTCTGCTCCGGTATCCGGCAAAAGAAGTATTGCGGTTGTATTTGCTGCCGAATAGTCCTAACCGATGAGTATTATGAAGCACACAGCATCCTTGTTCATCGCAGTGCTTGCATCGCTGGCATTTTCCGCCCATGCACAGGAAACACCTCCCGGTCCGGAAGAGTGGGTTGACACCATGATCGGCGTGACCGGAAACGGCTCCTGCATTCCGGGCGTCACCCTGCCGCATGGATCGATCTATGCGAGTCCGGATTCAGAAAAGGCGGTAGCTTCGGGCTATCGGGAAGGAAGTCCGGTGGTCGGATTTTCCCAGTTGCACGCCCAGGGTGCGGGTTCATCCACGTTGTCTTACGGCAACTTCCTCATCTCTCCACGGCTCGGTGCAGCAACGGATGAAAGGGACAATGGATCGCCCATTACCGGCATGGAGACACATCCCTACTCTTTCCGCGGCACCCTGACGCGTTGGGGCATAGACTGCGCGATTGCCCCAGCGCATAATGCAGCGTTTTATGAATTTGAATTCCCGGTCTCCGATGACGCTCGGATCAATGTTGATATTGCGCGCAAGCTGGGGTCCTCCACAGCGATGCGGGACGGCTCAGTTCATATTGATCTGAAGAAAGGGGCCATTTATGGTGGCGGCACCTTTGACGGCAACTGGAATCCGGCGGCTTATACCCTCTACTTTTATGCGATGGTTGACACCCAACCAATCGCAGGCGGAACCTGGATCGGCGACACCGTAAGCGACGGCACCTTGAGTGCAGAAATATCCGATCGCCGGAAGCTCGGCGGATGGATGCAGTTCGACACCACCGCCACGCAGACCGTCCATCTGAAAATCGCCGTATCGTTCGACTCCGTTGAAAAGGCAAAATTCTATCTCGAACACGAAATCGCGGGATGGAATTTCGCGGCGGTTGAGTCGGCGGCAAAAAACCGGTGGCATGAAGCGTTGTCCGTTGTTGAAACGCCGGGCATCCGCGATGCCGAAGCACGAAAACTCTATACAGCACTTTTCCACACCCTGATCCAGCCGCGCGACCGCACCGGCGATCCGGCCGGATGGCCAAAGAATGCTCAATTCTGGGATGATCAATACACCCTCTGGGATACGTGGCAGACCCTCTATCCGCTGCTGAGCATTATTCAGCCGGATGCGGTGGCCGGCATCGTGAACTCCTTTGCAGAGCGCTATGCCCACCACGGGGTGGCCGAAACCGCCTTTATCATGGGCAAGGATTATCAGGTCGGCCAGGGCGGCGACGAGGTGGACCGGATTATTGCCGACGCGTTGGTACGGGAGATTGACGGCATTGACTGGAAGCGGGTCTGGGCTCTGCTCAGATTTAATGCAGAGCGCCGCACGCCGGATTATAAGATGCTGGGGTATGTGCCGACCAACGGCGACAAAAACGGCTATGACTTCCGCATGCAGTCCGGCTCGTCCACGCTGGGATTTGCCCATTGCGACTGGTGCGCCGCGCAGGTGGCCGAAAAGCTGGGCAAGACCAGGGAGGCCGCCAAACTGATGGAACGATCCCGAAACTGGCGCAACGTCTGGAACGCCCAAGCTGAAGGCGACGGCTTCAGCGGCTTTCTACAGGGACGCGACAAAGACGGCAACTTTCTGCCGGACGCCGTGACCTCCCACGCCGGATTCTATCAGGGAACCGCGTGGAACTATTCCTTCAATATTCCGCATGAGCGCGACGCCATGATCGAACGGATGGGCGGCCATGCCCGCTTCATCCAGCGCCTCAACTTTGCCTTCGCACAGAACAACAGCCGCTACATTGACTTTTCGAATGAAGTCAACATGCAGGCCTGCTTCCTGTTCGGAATGGCGAGCCGGCCGCACCTTTCGTCCTCCTGGGTGGACGTGCTGCGCAAAGCGTACGGCGCATCCTATCCGGGCGACGAGGATTCCGGTGCCATGGCCTCGCTCTACTTCTTCACAACAGCAGGCATTTTTCCGATGGCGACCGAAGACATTTACTATCTTCACGGTGCCCGCATTCCGGAAATCATCCTGAATCCGAAGAGCAAAAACGCCTTCACCATTAAGGCGCAAAACGCCGGCGATAAAAACATTTATACACAGTCCGCCAGCCTGAACGGTATTGCACTGGACCGCGCCGTCATCCATCACGCCGACATCACCAAAGGCGGATCGCTGAACTTTGTCATGGGCCCTTACCCGAACATCTGGGGCACCGGCGGCGATTTCAGAGCACCGAACAAAACAGCATCACAATTAATCAACTCCTCATCCAACGCGTTTGATGAAGTCAAACTTGATGCACCCGGCGACTCTATAACATTGAGCGCGAAGATTTCACTCAATGGATCAAATGCGCCGGATCATTTTGAATGGGGACTCTTCGATGCCAACCAATCGGGTTATCTCGCCTCCGATTCAAGGATGCTTAGAATAACAACAGAGGCAAAGCAGTCGCTGGAATCCTACACCTTGCCGGCGCCGGACTTTGCACCCGGCACATACGACATCATCCTGACTCTGACACTCAATGAGCAGGGAGCAATCGACTACTATGCGGCCCTTTCACGCAGTCAGGACGGTGTACTCATTGCGGCCTACACCGGCTCAGACTTGCAGCCCGCAGCGCTGGAATTCAACCGGATCGTTTTGAGCAAGGACGATGAAATCCGCGCGGATACGATCGGGTTATCTGACTGCAGGATTTATAAAGCGGAAAATCGGGGATCATTTTAAACTGGAGTAAATACACCATGACCAACAACTGGGAACTGCACCGCATTGAGCGGATTGAAAAATGGCTGAAACGCGTCTCGCAGGATCAATATGTTCATCAGGTTCCTTTGTCGCTATGCTATGCATACAGTGCGCCGTTTCTTTCACTGACCGATGCGCAAAACCTTGAATTTGCACCGATCTCCGAAGGCGATGAGTGGGGACGGAACAACCGGCTTGCATGGTTCCGGATTACCGGCACCGTGCCGGCAGACTGGGAGCTTCCGGCGTCCCTGCTGGTCAATATCAGCGGCGAGCTTTTGCTGTATGGTTCAGATGGCTGCCCGGTTTATGGATTAACGAATGGATCGGTCTTTGACCCACGCATGATCCGTGACCGCTATCTACTCCCGGAAGCCCTCTGTTCCGATGACGGATTTACGATTTATGGCGAAGCGGTCGCAACGTCCATTTTCGGACTTTATAACGCCGTGCGCGACCACGAAGCAGTCCTTCGGAAAACGCCGGAGGAACGGCCGGCCCCGTCGCATATCGCCCGCGTTCTGGAAGCCCGGCTGGTGGCCATCGATCCAGTGCGCGCATCGCTGTTCCGACAGGGAACACTCCTGTTGGATCAAATGAAATCATTGCCGGAAACGTCGATGCGGCGCGGCAAACTGGTCCGGCAGATCAACAAGGCCATCGATGCCTACGAACGCGAAGAAATTCCGGAAAGCGCCGCGTTGGTTGAAGCCTGCCTGAAGGATCCGGCGCATGCTACGGAACTGACCTATACGGCGATCGGACACGCCCACATCGACACGGCATGGCTCTGGCGCATGGAGGAGTCGATCCGCAAGTGCGCGCGAACCTTTTCCAGTCAGCTGGCACATATCGAACGCTATCCCGGCTATGTATTCGGCGCCAGCTCGCCGCATCACTATGTGTGGATGGAGCAGCACTATCCCGCCCTCTTCGAACGGATCAAGGAGCAGGTTCAGGCCGGGCGCTGGGAATGCCTCGGCGCCATGTGGGTGGAGGCTGACTGCAACATTTCCGGCGGCGAAGCACTGGCCCGCCAGTTGATTTATGGCAAACGCTACTTCCAGTCAACGTTCGGCGTGGATGTCAGACATCTCTGGCTGCCTGATGTATTCGGCTATTCCGCCTGCCTGCCGCAGCTCCTGCAACAGGTTCGCGCGCCTTATTTCATGACCACCAAGATTTCATGGAACCGCTACAACAAATTCCCTTACGCGAGCTTCCACTGGAAGGGACTAGACGGAACGACCGTCCTGTCGCATCTTCCGCCGACCAACGACTATAACGAAATGCTGGTTCCTTCGCGCCTGTGCCAGGGCCGCGATCAATATCCGGAAAAAAATATCGCGCCCGAGGCGCTGGTGGTCTACGGGATCGGCGACGGCGGCGGCGGACCGCATGAAAGCCATATCGAAGATGGGCTGTTGCTGGAAAACCTCGAAGCGGCACCGAAGGTTAAATTCGGCACGGTCGATGATTTCTTCACGGTGCTTCAAGAATATGCGGACGAGCTTCCGACCTGGGACGGCGAACTCTATCTGGAAATGCATCGCGGCACGCTGACAACGCAGGCCGCAATCAAGGCCGGAAACCGACGCATCGAGCATCGCCTGCGCGACACGGAAATGCTCTATGCCTCCGGCGCACTGGATCGCTATCCCCAGGCGGAGATTGAAGCGCTGTGGAAAAAATTCCTTGTTCACCAGTTTCACGACATCCTGCCGGGCAGCTGCATCGAGGAGGCCGCCGCAGATACCCATCAGGAATATGCCGAGATCGAAACGGAACTCGATGCCCTATGGGCGCCCTGGAAGGAAAAATCAGCTGACAAATGGACGGTGGTGAACTCGCTCAATTTTGAACGCGACGATATCGTTCGCCTGCCCATCAAATCAGAATACGCCATCTCACAGGATGGAAAATACCTGGCAACTCAGTCCGTCGACGACGAGACATGGATTCATCTTGATCAGTCAGGACTGACCTCCATGCCCCTGCAGGAATCGGAGAAAACGGCCGCGCCGACCCTGCAACAGATTCTTGCGCCGGCGGACTTTCCGCTGACCCTCGAAAATGAGTTGGTACTGTATCGGATCAATGCCAATGGACAGATTATTTTTGCCCGGGACAAAACGTGCGACCGCATATTTATCGAAGGCGAAGTCGCGAATGAGCTGGCCCTGTATGCCGACCACCCAACCCGCTGGGATGCGTGGGACGTTGATCCGTTTTACCCCAACAGCCAGACCGGAACCGCCGAATGCAATGGAACCGTTCATTATGAGCAGGGAGCAGTCGCCCAAATTCTGACGATCCCGCTGACCGTCGGAAACTCGACCGTTTCCCTACGGATTATCCTGCCGAATCACCGGGCGACACTTGAAATCGAATGTTCCGTCGACTGGCATGAAAAGCATCGCATGCTGCGGGTCAATGTTCCGACAACGGTGCAGTCATCCACAGCCGGCTTTCATGTTCAGTTCGGACTGATAAAACGGAATACCTGCGACAACACCTCGCAGGATCAGGCGCAGTTTGAGGTCGCGGCCCACGAGTTTGCCGATCTTTCCGAAGAGGATTTCGGCGTGGCACTGATCAACGACTGCAAATACGGCTACAAGGTAAAGGGCCGTACGCTCTCCATGACACTGCTGCGCGCTCCGGACTATCCCGACCGAAACGCCGACATCGGCCATCATACATTCCGGTATGCCATCCAGCCGCATGCCGGAACGCTGAGCCGAAGCAACGTAATTGAAACGGCTGCCGCATTTAATCAGCCCCGATGGGTTCTGCCCGGCACGGATGCGGTGGACTTCCCCATCCAGCTCACCGGCGAAAGTGTCCGGCTCGAAACCCTCAAGAAAGCAGAGGACAGCAACGATCTGATTATCCGCTTCTACGAGTGCAAAGGCCGATCAACCCCGGCGGAATTGACCGTGAAGCAGGCCTGCTTCATCGAGGAGGTCAACCTGCTCGAGGAGACACAGATCGAAGCAGGATCGTTTTTCGCCGGCGAAACCCTGGTACAGCATCTGCACCCGTTTGAAATCTGCACGCTGAAGATCAGGCCGTCACTCCAGAATTAAGCAGCCGGTCATTTATAAATTCCCGCAAAGCAGCCGCCGCCATGCGGCGCTGCTTTCTGTCGATTTTCCTGTAGCTACTTTATGGGACACGACTTCGTCCGTGATTTCCGTTTAGAAACAATAATGGGAATTAACAGATGATAACAGGTCTCCACCGTCAGAGAGATCCGTTCAGGGAAGATTTATAATGAAACAGATTCAACCGCTATGGGTACTGATTGCTCTGCTCACATCTTGGTCCGGCGCCTTTGCCCACGATGTCCGCGTAACCATAGATCGCTTTGCGGCGCTGGATCTATCGGATCCGGCAAAGGTCTTGAATCGCTATAACGGGAACACCGCAGGTTATGAGGGTTTTTATCTGTCGGCTGTTTCGAACGGCATCACGGCCGGACGCCTTTCAACCGACTATCTTCGGAACTGGAGCGCAGGGTTTGGCGTGAACATTCTGGGATTCACACGATCCATCAACAATAACGGAACCACGGCAGAAGCAATCGACCTCTACATATCCCCGGAAGCAGAGAGCAAGGGATATCAGGGATTGACCGGACTGGAAACGGCCGGCAGTGCCTCGACTGTCGTTATCGATGGGTTTATTTCCGACCCGCAGGCATCTTCGGACAACGGAACGGTAAACTATGCGGCAAATCAGCTCACATGGACACAGTCTGTATCCGGCGGCCGTCTTTCATTTTCTAATCCAGCAGCGGCACCCGCCGGTGTAACTCTGCGCATATCGAACGGAAGCACAACCGGAGACGACGACCAGTTCGGCCTGCTTGCCTTTTCATACAGTTCTTCCGTCTCTCCGGTTACCCTGCCAGTAGCACGATTTCTTCAGCTGGATCCGGCAGATCCGACCAAAACGCTATACCAGTATAACGGGAACATGGCAGCCTGCGACGGATTCTATCTTTCGGCCCTTTCAAACGGCGTTAATAATGCACAGCTTGCAACGGATTACCTGAAAGACTGGAACGCAGGAATCGGAGTCGACACCCTCGGATTCACCCGGTCAATCAACAACGACGGAAGTACGGTCGAGTCGGTTGATTTTCACATTTCTGCAGACGCCGCAAAGGGAGGTTACGGCGGTCTGACCGGTCTGGAAACGGCTGGCGCTGCATCGATCGTCGTCATTGACGGGTTTGCTTCAGACCCCCAGGCATCTTCGGGAAACGGAACTGTTAGCTATGCCTCAAACCGGGTGGTGTGGACGCAGTCTACTGTCGGAAGTACCCTTTCTTTTGCAAATGCAGCCGCAACGCCGGCAGGTACCACACTGCGCATCTCCAACGGGAGTACGAGCGGAACGGCAAACCAGTTCGGCATCCGCTCCTTTTCCTACATGGCGTCATACTACGATGCCGGACTGGCCGCACTCAACAGGATCAATCCGTCACTGATCGAACTGTCCTGGTATGGAGAACGCGGCACGGACTATCGGCTGGAACACTGTGAAAACCTGGCGACCGGCGACTGGAGCCGTGTTACCGGACGGATCAATGGTTCCGGGTGCAGGCAGGCTATTACCAATTTAATCGATTCAACCGCGGAATTCTTCCGCGTGGTGCCCGATGATAGCGTCATGATTCTGGGTGCCAATGTCAATGAATCCGGTCGGGCGTTGGATATACCGTTGCTGGATCAGAGTCGGTCGGAATGGGTGCGTACGTTCTTTGCGATTAAACCGTTTTATAACGGGACCCGGAATCTGGCGGATGATCTTGACCTTGAAACGGTCAAGAAGGCCGTTCGCTCAGGCCGCAAGCTGGTCCTCTGCCTCAAGTGGAATTTTGACAGCGAAACCTTCCGCGTCCCGGCGCCGGACTCTGCGCTTGAAGCGAAGTGTTTCCAATGGGTAGACGACCTGATGGGAGAGCTTGATGGAATGGTATCGGTACTGGAAACCGTAAACGAAATCATGATCGACACCTACGCTGATGACATGCTGCCGGGAACCGATGGAGTTATTCCCATGGTCCGATTTCTTCAGCGGTTCATTGAACATGTTTCAGCGCGAAATTATACGACGCCGGAAGGCACCCCGCTTCCGCTTTATTCAGGAGGTTTCACCCGGCTCTTCGATCCCAATGTACGGAGGAGGCCGTCCTATCCGGTTCTGCTGTCGTGGATCGAGAACGACGATCGAGTGACCGGTGTTAACTTCCACATCCATGCCTCCGACCTTTCCAACTTTCAGGAAAGCTACGACTTTCTCCGGCAGACGGTTCCGTCCAAACCGGCCATAGTGACGGAGTTTTCCCTCGTCTGGAAATATAAGCAAAACCTCGAATACCCCCTCGACACGTGGTCCGAAGGATCAGGTTTTGCGAGTCAGTATGGATATGACGAAAACATGATTGTCCGCGACTATGTAAACATGGCCATCACCCATTCCGTCTCCGAAACCGAATGGAATGCATTCCTCAGAGCCATGCCTTGGTACGACACGGAATTTCTCGGCAAAGCGTGCGAAGTCATGCAGAGCAACGGAACAGTGCTCGCCACCTTTGCCTTCCAGCAGGCGAGTTCCGGTGGGCGGACACTGGACAAAGGCGACGATCCGTGGATTCTCAATCCCATCCTTGTCAACTATGTCGCCACGAATGGAATTCCTCCAGAGGCCGTGAACAAGGGTTTTTTCTGGAACTATCTCAACTGGTAAGGCATGGGCATATAATTCGACTGAGTAAAATGCAGGAGAAAATCGCAAGAAACGGACTACTCCGCCGGCGCCTGAATCGAGTACCTGAGGAAGGTTGCCCTCCCTCTCTCACCACCTTTATTACCCACAAGTATGGGTTCGGGCTAGAGTTTGGATTGTAGCTTGAAAATGGCGATGTTGATTTCGAGAAGCTCTTCGTTCAGTTTCCGCATTCTGGCGTAATTAGCAAAGCATTCTTCGATCCTTAGCCTGAATAAAGCCTGTTTAGAACTGCGGGGCTTCCCCCACCCGCACATCCTTCAATGGCGTCGGGTGAACCCGCTTGCAGGCATTGTTCATCCAGGCACCCACC
>JAFGVP010000093.1 GCA_016937945.1 Pontiellaceae bacterium
AACGGCCGCGCGGCCGCCGGTTGGAAGCGAACGAACCATGCCCTGCGCGGCCCGGCGCGCTTCCGCCATGCGACCATCGGCATTCATGCTCAGGCTGTTGTCAATAATAAGCACCAGTCGCTCTGCATTCCCCCCGCCCTGCAGCACGGGCTGCGCAAGCGACAGCACCATCAGGATGAATGCCAGCGCCATCAGCAGCAGGCTCAGCCAGTCGCGCAGCTTCTGCAGCAGCGACGCCGCACGACGTTCCTGAAAAATGCCTTCCCAGAGAAACCACGCGCTGGTTTTTCTGCGCAAGGGATGCACTTTGATCAGGTAAACCAGCGTCAGCGGAATCAGACCGAGCAACGCCCATAAAAAATGCGGAAGCAGGAACGTCATGCCACAAGACCGCCTTTCCGCAGAATCACCTCAACTACCCGATCAAACGGCATCTCTGAATAAGCCTGAACAAATCCGACGCCGCGCCGCGCGCACTCACTCTTGAGCCCGTCATTCCACTCGCGAACGGCATCGGCATAGCGGGCCACTTCCGATGCGGTAATGGTCACCTTGCGCCGGGCGCCGCTCTCAATGCATTCGAGCTCAACATCCCCTTTCCAGTTACAACCGGTTTCAGCGCGATCCAGCGTCTGGATGCAGAACACATCGTGCCGCGCCCACCGCAGCAGTTTGATGGCCTCGGCGTAACCATCGGGCACGAGGAAATCGGAGACCAGCACGCAAACCCCCGGACGTTTGACCTGCTGTTGAAAGGTTCGTGCGCATCCGGTAAGATCCGTGGTTGATCCGACCAGCGGAGCATCTTCGAGCGAGCGAAGCATTGGAAATACCTTGCCGCGTCCATGCGCCGGACGAAGCAGCGGAGAAAGCGTATCCGCAACCGAATGGATGCAGACCTTGTCGTGACAGGACAGCGCAATATAGGCCAGCGCCGCCACAACCTGCCGCGCAAAAAGAAACTTGGACTCCATCGATCGGCTGCAATCGAGCAGAAAATGAACGGTCACATCCTCTTCCAGCTCGTAAAGTTTCACCACCAGCGCTTCAAGGCGTCCGTAAATATTCCAGTCCACATGACGGTAGTCATCGCCGGGATGGTATTCCGCATAATCGGCAAAGTTGATGCCGCTGCCCTTGCGCATGCTGCGCCGGTCGGCCCGCATGGAACCGCCCAGCACCTTGCGGGTCAGCAGAAACAAGGTCTCAAGCCGTTTCAGGAATTCGGGATCGGTCAGCATCAGTCGGCCAGCCCCCGGATAATGTCGCCGGTGGCAATACCTTCCGCTTCACCCTCAAAATTAAGCAGGACGCGATGGCAGAGCGCGGGCACCGCTACGGCGTTCACATCCTCCTTCGCCACGTGATAGCGACCCTGCGTGAGCGCCCGGATGCGGGCGGCGGAAATCAGGGTCTGCGCGGCGCGCGGGGATGCTCCGTAGCGGACATAGCGAACAACGTCATGCGGCGCGTTCTGGTTGTCCGGATGCGTGGCCAGTACCATACGGATCAGATAGTCGCGCACATCCTGCGCAACCGGAACCTGCGACGCCGTCCGTTCCATGGCCAGAATTTCCTCACCGGAAATCACCTTACGGATCTCCGGCCGTTCCACGCCGGTGGTACGATCCAGAATCACGCCCATCTCTTCATGTGTCGGCAGTGCCACGGAGAGCTTGAAGAAGAAGCGGTCGAGCTGCGCTTCCGGCAGCGGATAGGTGCCGTCCATTTCGATCGGATTCTGCGTGGCCAGCACAAAGTAAGGCCGATCAAGACGATGACATATGCCGCCCACGGTCACGGTCTTTTCCTGCATGGTTTCGAGCAGGGCCGACTGCGTTTTCGGCGTGGCACGGTTGATTTCGTCAGCCAGCAGAATGTGAGTAAAAATCGGCCCCTTCTGGAACTCGAACACCTTGGCGCCGGCGCGGTCGACCATGATGTTTGTTCCGAGAATATCGGCAGGCAGCAGGTCCGGCGTAAACTGAATGCGCTTAAAATCGAGATCCATCACCTGAGCCAGCGTATGAACCAGTGCCGTCTTCCCCAGTCCGGGAACCCCTTCAAGCAGTACGTGTCCGCCGGCGATAACCGCAGTCAGCACCTGTTCCACGATCTGCTGCTGGCCGACGATAAACCGTCCGACCTCTTTCTGCATCAGCTTAAACTTTTCCGAAAACTGTTCGACTGCTGACTCCATGGACTCCGTCTGCTCCATCATTCTGCTCCTTTGTTGAAAGTGACGAGGGGCAAGTGACAGGTGACGAGGGAAACCATTGAACCCTTCCTGCCTGCTTTAGCCTTACTCATTGTTCCAAATTCCTTTTTATTGTGACGAGGGGCAAGTGGCAGGTGACGAAAGAATATCTCTGCTGTTTCACACCTGCTATTGCATCGTTCACTGATCCAAACTTTTGATTGCCGCACTCAGCATGCGGTTAATTTCCTCCGCTAAATCCATTCGTTCCTTTACGAGGTCGTGCGGCATCCAGTGACGAAAACGACGATACCGCCCACGCGTTTCACGTAATGAACCTCGCGCAATAATCAAAAACCGGCGGTATTCTTTTTTGCTCTGCCTCCCATATCCTTCTTCAATATTTGCACAGACCAAATCCGCACTGGCCAATTGCTGACTCACTAATCGTTCCAGCGTTTTGGACCGCATATAGGAATCAAGATCGGACACCACCAGATCAAACAGCTCGGAAGCCTTTCTGTAGGTCAAAAATTCATCCAATCTTCCGCTGCTCACACCGCCCCCAAATCACTTGTTACTCGCAACTCTCCACTCGCCACTTGTCACCCGCCACCTGCCACTCGCCACTTGCCACCTGCCACTCGCCACTTGCCACCTGTCACTCCTCACTCGGTGCATCGCTGCTCATCTCGTGGATCTGCTTAAAATAGGTCTTAACCCCTTGCTTCATCTCTTCGGGAATATCCTCCCGGCGCACAAAATCCTCGACCTGCTGTTTATAATCGACGGTGCCGCGCTCTGCTCCGCCGCCGGAAGCGGAACCGGTTCCTGAAAGGGCGTCTTCAATCATCTTCTGCGATTCGCCTTCACCCAGCTGTCCGGACAGCTGATCCAGCTGTCCTTCAGACGGACTGGACATTCCCGGCGGACGACGCGACCGGTCGACACCTTCGCCGGCCAGCAGGCCGCCGGGGTTTTCGCCTTCGCCTTGCGATCCCGGACTATTGCCCTGCCCCGGCCGTTGTCCCTGACCGCTCATTCGGTTCTGGCACTGCTGAAGCTGTTGCCCTAGCTGGTTCAACGCAGACTGCGCCTGTCGTTTTGCGGCCACCTGACGCATGGAGTTTGAGTTTTTCTGCATCGACTCATTCATGCTGTTACGGGTCTGGTTGGAACACTCACCATTCCGTTTGTTTTCCTCTGACATCTTCTGGATCTGCCGGCTCATTTCCTGCGCACTTCGCCGACTGCCGCTCTCATTCTGAGACATCGACTTTTCCGCTTCACCCACCTGCGCCGCCAGTTTCTCGAGCGCCAACTGCTCCTGCGCGCCGGACTGCTCATTCATCTGCATGGCCTCGAGTTCCTTTGCTGCCTGTCGATAATCGCGCTGAGCCAGCGCATCGCCGATGGCTTCGGTCTCGCGGCTTTTCCTGAGTTGCTCGGCGAGTTCCATGAGATAGTTTTCATCCGCACGGGTATCGAGCTCGCTCTGCATCTGTGTCAGGCGCCGATCGATCTCCGCCAGTTTACGCATAACCGCCTTGCGGTCGCGGCTCCCCTGAAACTCTTCGATCATGCGCTTCAATGAAGGATCTTCCAGCAGTTCGGCAGTCTGGGGATCGTCCTGTTCCCGCAGCTCCTCCATCATCTGTTCCAGCTCATCCGCAAGCTCTTCGGAAAGAGCGGAAACGGCCGCTTCTTCGGCCTGCTGTTCCTTGACCGCACGTGAGTCGTCTACAAACAGCAGAACAATGGACAGAATGAAAAGTGCACCGGCCAGCGTAAAGATGCGCTTCGGGAAACCCGGCCGCAACTGTTGCGGATTCAGCGGTTCCAACGCCCGGCCGGTGTGATTCAACTGAAGTTCATGAATCTCTTCATTCCGGCCTTCCCGCAGGTGTTCATCCGCCGTTACAAGTCCTTCTTTCAGATCAAAGAAACGGTCCATATGCCGGATGGCGCGATGATGCGAAAACCGGAATCGGAGATAGCACGCCGCCATAACGCCGCCGGCCAGCAGCAGGGGGAGAATCAGGATCGGCAGCGCGACCCGATGCCCCCGCAGAACAAACGCCAGCTCGGCAATCAGCGCGACCGCGCCGAATGCCAGCGCGGACCAGAGTACGGCGCGCACGGTCTGCCCGCGGTTCAGCTCCCGCCGACCCACCGAGGCAAAATCCACAATCTTTTTCCGGCTGTCCATATCGTTTCCTGTAAGACTAGTTGTCCCGTTCAGCCCGTCGCGTCCTGAAGGCTTTCAGACGCACCGGATCGAGTTCCACCGGCAACAGTTCCAACACCCTGGGCTCCCATTTTCCGGCATCCAGACTGTACGGATAGGCCTCAAGGATCGCCGCAGCCATATCGTACCAGTTGTACCGTCCGAGGTACCCACCGGGGAGCTCCTTTTTATAATATTTCATGGCGCTACCGAAATCGGCGATACAATCTTCCATTTTCTTTTCATCCGGCTCACCTGACTGCACCCCCTTTAACAACGTGAAGCCTGCAAACAGTCGTTCGTGCGACCATGTACCACGGTTTTTCGTTTTGTTAAACTGCTCCGGCTTACCGTCCAGATAACAGGTATCCAGAATCATGTGGGCAATGTCGTCCGACAATCCGGGGCTCTTCCGGTTCAGGTCATCCAGTGCCCGCATCAGCTCATAATACTGACGGGTTGAAAGTACCGAAAACCGGACCGTATTGACAGGCCGGCGTCCGGCGCATATCTCGTCCATCAGGCCGGCATCGCGCTTTGCGGGAATCTCCGACAACCATCGCGTATCATCCGCTGAATAATCGGCCCCGGTAAATTCACGGTAAAGCGCAACCACTGTGATGCTATCGCCGGAATCAAGCATGCCGTTGATATAACGCTCAAGCGCTAACCGTTCAACCGGGCCCCAACCGGAGACCTCAATCTTCGATCCGTTCCCGGCCAGCGCCATCCAGCGAACCGCGGCGGCATCCAGCGCCACCCGATCCAGCAGCCCCGCATTTTCAAGAATCGTACGGGCCTGCACCTCAAGCAGCGGATCGGCAAATTCATGTTCCGTGAACCGCGCCGCAAGGTCGGCAGTCGCTGCATCCGCAAAGAAGATTTCCGCAGCCAGCTTTAAATCCACATCTTCGATGCATTCGATGAAACGGGAGAGTTTATCCAAGGGAAGTTCCGGATCGTCCCACTGCCGATTCCAGCGCAGCAGCGTCTTCAGATTTTCGGCACACCAATCGTTGGCGCCGGCTTCGAGCGCAGCAGCAAAGGCCGCCGGACTCCGATCAAACTGCAAGATCTCCATGCTGAGCAGACGACGGGCGTCAGCCTCGCGTCCGAGCGCAAAAAGTGCCCGGATATGCGCCGGAGTGATTCCCTCCGGAAGATGATCACCATCAACATCCGTCATCATCCGGGAGGCAATCCGTTGATAGAGCGCAGACTCCTCTTCCTGCAACAGCGGATACTTCGCAAGAACTCCGATACCGAAGACCTTTTCCAGATCAGGATTTTCCTGAATCGTCCAGATGATTTCCTGCCGAGAGGATTCATCACCATTGCGAAGGGCAAAATAGACGGCGGAAAAAGCATCCTGTGGAAGATAATCCTGCAGATCAAGTTCATGTTCCAGCAGCATGGCATCCAGTTGCCGGGAGCATTCCAACCGGACGTCATCCTGAAGCTCCGTCATTCCCTCAAGTTTAGCACGACACCAGTCCGTCGCGCCGGACTGCAATGCAACCAACATGGTTTTCGGATCAAGCTGGAGGCTCTTCATAGTCGCATCCGAATTATTCGCCCGATCGAGCAACCGGGCGGCATCGTCGTGCCGTTCCAGAACCGACAGCAGGCGGACGCGCCGACTCAGTTTATCTTCAGCGTCATCGTTGCCGGACAACAGCTGATCGGCGATTTGACGATAGAACGGAGTTTCGGATTCATTCTCAGGTACCGGGAAGACCTGAAGAACGGCGTCCCCGTAATCATTCAGCATGCGGGCATCCGAGCACAGTGCCGTAAGAATCGGCAAACGGGCATCGACGGTACTAAGTAGCTCAGCATGTCCCTCATGCACCGCCATGCCGATAAACCGGATCTTTTCCACATCGTCAAAGTCGCTTCGGTTCAGCAGACGGGCAATATCTTCTGCACGGTAATCGTAGAGGTCGAGCGGGTAGCGATCGGGCCATGACAGGCTGGCGGCCGCACGCAGCTGATCCGCGATGAGTGCATCGGAATCCAGATCATGGAGGTATTGAACATACTGCTCTTTCTCCGAGCAGATAAAATAGTGGATATTAAAATACCAGTACAGGGTCTCACTCAGCGGAAGGAAGCCATGCTCGCCCGCCTCGACCAGCCATTTTTCAATCATTTCACGCCGGGCCATGAAACGTGCATCCTGCGCTTCCAACCCTTCGGCCTGCAACGCATTCCAACGCACCTGAAGCGTCTCGCTTACCCGGTCCTGCACCCGATGATCCACCGTAGTGAACGCACTCATCCGTGACGGTACAGGAACATTTTTCAAATGCTCTGTATCGGAGGCAAACAGAATCTGACCGAGTTCCAGCATGGTCTGCTCCACCTGAAGCGGAGCTCCGCTGGATGACTGGCCTTCGGCCATGCGACGGGCAAGGACGGAAGTCAGTTCGCGCAGCTCCTCATTCTCCGAGACCGCACCCGCCTTCAGGATCAGCATCAGAAGATTTCTTTGCTGGGTACTTCTGCAAAGCTCCGGAACAAGCTCCGCCTGCAGCCGGTTCAGAAGTTCCAGCAATCTCGCTTCGGTATCCTGTTCCAGATATTCCCTGATGTATTCGCCGGTCTCCCGCAGCTCCGATGAACGGTTTTTCTGAAGCAGCGCAACCAGATCCATATCCCGAACCATGCGTATCAGTAGCGGTTCCAGTAAATGGTCCGGATCAGCATCCTTAAATTCCGATACAACCCACTTCACCAGTTCCGGATCATTCAGTTGCTCTCCGACAACTTTATATGCCGCTGTCATCGTATCGCGATTCGGAGTGACGGAATCGCCATCCTTGATCGAAAGTCGCGAGAGAAAGAGCGAGGCCGCCATCCGGAGCTGCGGATCATCAATGCCTTTGACCAGATCAGGATATCGGCTGACGGTTTCAACAGGGACCCAGCACTCCGCAATAGACCAGCCATCGTGAATATCGGTCAGATGTTTCGCCATTCTCTCGATCACATAATCGTCCAGACCGTAGCGAAGGGCAATGGCACAACTCTGCGGCCGCTGCGTCATGCTGGAGTCCCCGAGACAATCCAAGGCCCGTTTGCGGTCTCCGATCATGGCAGACAGCTCGCTGAGCGGAAAGAGAATCGAGGTATCGCCGCTGCCGGCATTCACCTTGCGGATATCCCACAACCGGAAAAGCTTTTGCGCCAGTTGTGAACGCTCGGCCCCTGCTTCCATTTCAATGGTACCGGACAGCATCTTCCTGAATAACGGATGTGGCAGCCGGGAAGGCACATCTTTTTCCACGGCGGAGAGCAAGACCATCCAGGCCGAAGGGTCTTCCAGCAGGGGCTGTGTATATTTATGATCCATCAGCCAGGCCCAGGCGTCGGCCTGAAAAGCCACCGGCCATTCACCGGGCGTGAGGAATGTTTCAACCCAACCTTCCGGGCGGGGGTCTCCGTCCTGATCGCTCACCGCAAACAGCGCAGTAAAGATTTCGCGGTTTCCGATATCCAGCGCCGTACGGCTGTCAAGACGAAGCCACACCGTCTCAATAAACGGACGAATCGCTTCAATGTCGTGTTCTTTCGCGAGGGTCTTGATGCGATCGGAGTAGATGGAAGTTACATTCCGATTATTGCGCCGGAGCACGCTGACCATATCCGCACTTTCAATGAACCGGATTCGGATATTCTCGATATGCCCGGCGGAATCGCCGTTGTTGAACTGCTCAATCATCCATTGCAGCAAACGAGGCCGGTCTATCTGCGCGTCGGCTTCGTCCAGCGCCGCGTAGAGCCGTTCCTTATCCACTTCCGTCGCACTGTCCGACTTCAAAGCGAACCGGCTGAAAAACAGTCGAACGAGCAATCGGATCTGATCGTCGGTAATTTTTTCAGCAATGGAATCGCACATGGGCAGGCGCTCGACCGGAATCCAGGTTTCGTTGTCATTAAACCGGTTTTCCATATTCAGCACCATGCGGGGAAGCTGCTGGGCGACATACTCATCATAGCCCAACTGAACGGCCTTGGCATAGGTTTGCGGAAGCCGGTTCAGGCTGGCGGAACTCAGCATTCCGACGGCATCCTGATCCCGCCCGAGCGCATGGGAAAACTCTACCAGACGATAGAGTGTATTGCGGTCGGAAGGGGCGCCGGACACCTTCTGGTCACGCCATAGCTGCAGCACCCGGTTGACAAGATGTGTCCGCTCGTCGCCCTCCTCAAGCCCGGTAATATGATCAAGCAGATTGAGGTAGGCCTGCCGCGGAATGCGGACGGAAGAGGATTCATCGACCAGATCCAGCATGGCGATCGTGAATTCCGGTTGGTTCAACTCCTTGAGGTTGTTTCCATGTCGGTTCTCCAGCCAGGTATAGATTCTCAGACGCTCCTCTGCGGAACGGTTTTCATCCTCAAGATAGGCATGGATCTGATCCATTTGATCGTCAGGAACCAGCAGGCTGAAGGTGAGCTTAACCACTGCGGTTTCAGCAAACGGCTGCTCTCGAAGCCATGCGGCAAGGATCGGATAATCATCCCGGTTCAGATAGTCAAACCATCGGATAAAGCTGACCAATGAATCCTGAGCGGTATCCACGGAGGCAAACAGGGTGATGCATTCCTTCACTGCACGAAGAGCGGCCACCTGACTGTCCATACCCGGATTCTGATACCGCTGCATACATTTGTTGAAATATTGCGAGCTGTAGCTTTCGGCAAACCATTGATCGGCATCCGGATCATCCAGTTGAGAGACGATGGAGAGAATAAAGCGGCATTCAGCGGCGGATCCGCCCCGATAGTTAAACACGGAATAAAGGAGACTCCGCATATCCATTGAATTTCCGCTAACGGTCAGGCCCATCTGAATCCGCTCCTTCAGTTTGAAGAAGAGTTCGACAGCCCGATCCGGATCGGTTTCCGCCAGCGTAGCGATCGACTCACCGGTTCGGCGCATGATGTCATACTGATTCTGGACAAACCGGGAGAAGCGGATCTCATCAAAGGAATCCAGATAAGTACGGGTCCGGCGCGCCAACCACTCGGCATACGGAGCAAGCAGGGTTGTATCTTCCTCATTCTCAAATTCATCAGCCAGCGGCGCGGACTGATTCTGCAGGACCGTATCATGCAACCACTCAAACAGCAGGGCGGCGCACGCCGGATCCTCCAGCAGCTGCTCCGAATAGGGCGCGATGGCAGCAAACACATTCACACGGCGCTTCTCCCATGAGTTGGATGTATCCACCAGCGCCCGGAACAACTTATTCCCGAAGGTCTGTTCACTTCGGGATTCCAGTTCCGATAACATGGGCTTGCCGTTATTTCCCTGCAGGCGGTTTATGATCTGCCACAGCATCGACTGCTGTCCTCCGGAAAAAAGATGGAACGGGTAGTCGTCGAATTCCGACAGCAAACCGACTTCGTCGATCCAATCCAGTTCCGGCACATGGTTCCCGTAGCGACTGGAAATATTCTGCTGGAAGACAGGATACTGCAGTTTGTCATCAATCGGAGCGAGCACCCGCAACACATTTGAAAGCTCAGTTGCCGACAACGTCACGTTACGAAAAGCGCCGGCCAGTTGCTGCAGTTTATTGTAAAGCTGCTGTCGATTGTAATAACTGATGCTTTCCTTTTCTGCATCCGCCAGCATCTGCCGCTCTTCTTCGGACAGAACGGTATTGAGCAGACGCTCATAAGTCGACTTTACATCCAGGGACTCTCCCGCCTTGATCCGGCCGCGGATCCAGGCGCTGACCAGAAAGGCACACTCATTCCATGACTGAGCCTCATTTTTCTTATCAACCGCCTGCCAGAGCAAGTCACTCAAGTCTCCCGGACGACCGCTGAGAACGTGCAGACGACAGACCATTTCAAACCACGAGGACTGCTGCCGCTGCTCTGTCAAAGCTTCTTCAAGAATTTCGAGATAGCGGGTTTCCGAGGTTTCGGACTGAATATCCACCAGGGTCTTTAACATGGACCGCATCGGCTCGGCATTCATCTCTTTAAGCAGGGCCTCCGCATCGGACCAGTCGTTTTTCTCCCGCAGCGTAAAGATGTAATATTCGAGCGCGTCCTGCTCCTCGCCCTTGCGGGAAGACGACGAATTATAACTATTGCCGTAATATGAACTGCGGATCACCCCGCGGGCCAGATCAAACAGTTCGTCTTCATCCACCTCGGCGCCCGTAAAATCATAATAGGCCGTAAGCGAACGAAATGCGGCGGGGGCATAGTGAGTACCCTGACGGCAGGTTGCTTTCAGCAACCGGATAAAATTCAGTCGGCGCTGCCGCTGAATTTCCAGAAGGTCGGGATCCCGCCAGTATTCCATATACTCCGGAACCTTGGAGGCATCGAGTTCCCAGTCCGCAGAGAGCGATCCGGCCTCGGAATCATCATACAGTTCCGGCAGTTGCGAACGGCTCTGGGAAGAGGATTGCTCATACCAGCGGTTATCCATCGAGTTCTGCAGATTCTGGAGCAGATAGGACTGTGAGATGGCGCTTTGACCATCTTCCTCAAGCAGGGAAACGATGACTTCAATGAGCGCCAGACGTTCCTCATAGGTCGAGGTCTGGTTGTTCCACCAATCCTGAAAACTCTGCAGCAGCTGGTTGAGATGCCCCTGCGGAAAACCAACGAGCATATCCCGGGCTTTTTCGGGATCTTCACTCATCAGGCCGCAGCAATAACGGATGCTGGAACCAATCCAGTCAGGCCGCGCTTTGCAGACTTTTTCGTACAGTTCAACGGCCTCTTCCATATGCCCCATGCGATCAAGGGCATAAGCGTATTCATATTGCTGACGGGGTGAAGGGGCATCACCATGAGGAATCATCAAGGCCAGAAAGTCATCTTCAAGCCGACGCTGCCGGATATACTGAAGACAGTTTTCCAGATAGTGGTTATACTGCTGATTCCGGGTCGATCCATAGATGGATTTCATGGCTTCGGCACGCAGCATCACGGCCACCCGCAACAGCGCGGTCCCGGTGTCGCCCTGTTCCACCTGCGTTCGCACCTGACTGTAAATATCAGGGGTGCGCTGATAGCTGTTGACCGATCGGTTTCGCACGTTGGCATTGCGGCCCAACGGCGCCGGAGTAACCAGATCGCCCAGCGGCAATCCCAGTTGCTCCATCAGGTCGATCAGTTGAATACGGGACGACTGGTCCATCCAGAGCGTCTTTTTCAGCTCCGGCATCAGCTCGGTCAAGACCGGATAGAGCGACTCGGGAATCTCGTCCTTATTGGCAAAGAGACTGGCGAGCAGCCGATCAATCGTCATGCTCATAATCGCATCGTCCGCCGTATCCTCCCGCAGCTTCAACAGATATTCCATCGCCTTTTCATACTGATTGCGGCTGCCGTACCAGCATGCGAGGGCAAAGTTCTCGTTCGCATCCTTTTCCGGTTTTGCTTCAATCTGTTCGCGGGCGGCATCCTGAATCGACTGATCGGCCCCGAGCCGATTCAGCATCAACCAGCGGAAGAGTGAGTCGGGATCATACGCCTCAAGCGTCTCAAGCAGCACATCCTGATCAAGATCGGGCGTGTTCAGGTTGAACGAAAGGCTCCGAAGGCTGGCTTCAGGAAGGGTGTTCGGCGGAAAAGAAAGCTGGGATAGTCCATAGTAATACGAGATGTTCCGTCCGCCGTAACTGCTGCTTCGGCCGATGCCAAGCGAGAACGGATTGGATGGATGAAGAAAATCCTGTTCGATGCGCCGGATCAGTCCGGTATAATCTTCGTCCAGCCGGGCGCGGGCGAGAATCATCTGCATTTGCAGCCACTCGGCCGGCTCCTGGTCGCTATCCGCCCAATATGTCTCCACCTTATCAAACAGCCGGCTCAGGCTGGCATAGACCGCGTTGGTGCGGGACATGGTACCCAATGCACTGATCGATGACTGCGTCAGACTGTTTGCGATATCTTTATCCAGTCCGATGCGGTCCACCAGCCCGGGCAGATATTCCCAGAGAACCGGATGGTTCATGCCAAGCCGGGTAACGACCCCGAACACAAGTTCAGGATATTCCGCACTGATCTTCTCGATCGTTTGCTTGATTTCCTCCTCGTTGTTAAAGGTATGCGGAGCAATGAGGAGGCGGAAAACATGGACATCTTCAGAATCAGGATACCGTTCCATAACCGCATTCCACCATGGATCGGAACCGAACTGAATCGACTCATCAATCGTGCAGAAGGCCGAATAGGGAATCTTTTCTTCCAGTTCCTCCCGCCGATCCTCCGGCATGTCCTGTATCACCGTGAACAACTGCAGACGGGACATGTTCTGCAGCTCTTCGATATTTTCCGGAATACTGATGACGGGCTGCGCCGTCGACGATCCAGAACGCTGTTGCATTTGACGCACCGAATTCCGGTAGGTTGCCAGCGAATACATGTTGAGCAGATCCTCCGGCACGCAGGCCCCGTACTGGAGCTGCCATTGCTCCATCTGCCGGGAATGATTCTGCATGGAAGACGAGATACCACTCTGAAACATTCCCGAGGTGCCGGATACGGTATTTGTGGGATCGACATAGCCCGGACGTTCCTGATCCAGTTCGGAAAGTTTACTGAACAGTTCGTAGGCGGCATCCAGCTTTCCCTGATTTTTCAACAGCAGGCCCTGCAGGAAATCAAAGCGGTAGTCATCCGGATAGATCCCTGCCATCCGTTCCGACTGCTTGAGGATCGGGTCCAGACCGCCGACATCCGCAATACGCGCACCCAGCTTCAGAAACGCATCCGGATCGTTTGATATGCGCGGGTCGCCCATCATTTCGGCAGCAACCGCCGGATCACCATATAAATATTCAAACTCAACCAGTCTGCGGTAGGCTTCGCCGGTTATATCCTCTTCGGCAATTCGCAGCAGCAGCGCTCGCTCGGCATCATAGTTTCCCAGATCCTCTTCGAGCGAGGCCTTGGCGCGCAAAACCGTGAGATCATTCGGGCGCAGCTCCAAGACACGGTCAAGCACCCTATTGCGGTCGTTCATCCGGTGGTTCAGGCGATAGCACTCGGCAAGCCCCAGCAGAGGAAACGGCGCCGTGCGCGCCGACTCCGAGCGCCGCTCCAGCTCCCGGATAAGATCTTCAAGCTGGCCGGCACCGCTTTTGATCCGGATGATATGCCCCAGCAAGGACATGCGTTCCGCCAGGCTCTCCTCGGCATTCAGCAGGCGCCAATACAGCTGCTCCGCATCCAGGATGCGTCCGCATTGTTCATAGAGCCGGCCCAGCGAAAGCTTCAGGTCTTTGGATTCAGGGAAACGCAGCGAGGCACGGCGCAGGCGTTCAACTGCTTCATCCTCCCGATCCGATGCCATCAGTGAATCGCGTTCAAGTTCATACGGTCGAACCGCATTCGGCGATGCTTTCTTCCATGTTTCAATCCACGCCAACGCCTCGTCGTGTTTATCCTGGCGCAGCAGCACCGGAACCAGCTCCCGGATCCACATTGCCTGCATCGACGGATCCCGCTCAGCCAACCGAACCAGCACCGCCTCCGCAACCGTCCAATCCTTGATCCGCTTTGCCAGCATCAGCCGGCACTGCAGCAGCTGCTCATTATCAGGATCTTTATCCACCGCCTCCTGTAAGAGAGCCTCGGCCATATCCTGCTGCCGGTTCTGCAGATAGAGCGCCGTCAAAAGCCAGCGGCGCGGCGCTGAAATCTGCTCTTCTGCCGAAAGACGTTCGATCCACTCTGAAAGCAGTTCATTTCCCTTCAGCTCATACACCAGTGCGGTTGTCGCCGATTCTATCTGGTCGAGCGTTTGCGACAGATCCAGTCGGGCCAGCCCCGCATCAACCAGCCCCTCCTTCTCTTTCGTGGCTGCAATCGCGTCGAACCGGGCGGAGGCAAACCGATAATCATTTGCAAAATCGTCTGCCCGCATATCCAGCAGTATCAGCGCACGGTCCGGACTCCGTGCCGCCATCAGGGCCGAAACAAGACGCAGCAGGGTTTCATCATCGCAGGCGGCTCCCAGCTTTTCATAATGCTTCCAGGCCAGGTTGAGATGCAGGTAGCTTTTGCGCGACATGTGCAGTGCCACCGCTTCGAGTCCCTCCGCGGAATCCGGCCACTGGGTCAGCATTTCGAGAAAGACCGATGTCGCCTCGTTATTGAGATCAAACCGCGCCAGCGCACGGGCGGTTTCCAGATAGTCGGCTTCTGTTTTTCCGGAGTGCTCCAAATAATCCATTACCCAGGTGAGCACCTGGTCGTTATCACGATTCCGATGATGGATCATGGCCAGCTGCATGCGCAGCGCATTATCGTCCGGATAGCGCTCAAGGAAACCCTCAACAATTTCGACAGCATCATCGAAACGATAGAGGCCCATCAGCATATCGACATACCATTCCTTGATTTCACGCGAATCAGGAACCAGCCGGATAAGCCTTCGCGCATTCTCCAAAGCTTCCGTATTTTTACCGCAGGCGAGCAGGGCTTCCGTATAGGCTCGCAGCAGAACCGGATTGTCCGGCCACGTATTCCGCATTGCTTCGTAACAGCCGCACATTCCCGCCAGATCGTCTGCCCCGCGGAAAAGAACTTCGATCCGGTCGAGTACATCGCGCTGAAGCCAGCCGCCCTGCCCTGTCAGGCGAAACGCATCAATCAATCCGTCAACAGCTTCGCTGCGACGATCCATCCGGACCAGCAGGGATGCACGACGCATGATCAGCATCACCTTGCGATACGCATCCTTGGTCTCCTTCAGCAATTGATCACAGGTTGCCAGCGCCTCTTCATAAAGTCCTTCCGACAGCTGAAGATCGAGCAGTTCGTCGGCAACATCCTCATCCGGTCCGGCAACCTCCAGCAGCTGTTCCCAGACGGCGGCGCCCTCATCCACCCGATTCAACCGAAGCAGGCAGCGCCCGAGCAGCTTGAGCGAATTAATCCGCAGTTCCCGATCAAGGTTCTCGTTTTCCAGCAGCTCCTGCAGCCCGGTCCGGGCATTGTCATACCAACCGGCATCCGCCTCGGCGGCCGCCTTATAAAAGTGCAGATCCTGCGCATCGGGAAACTCTGCCAACAGGTCTTCGTACAGTGCCGCCGCCTCGACCGGCTCGCGAATACGCTCATGGAGAAAGGCCAGTAACCGGCGGGCTGATGGATCCGGCTCTGCGGCAAGGAACTCCTTGAGCGCCGACACGTCATAGAGCTCAAGCCAGCTGTCACAGAACCGGTCGAACAGATATCCGGGCCGAGGCCGCTTGAGCAGCAGGCGATAATAATCCGCGGTTTTCCCCTCCGGTTTCACCACCTCGTCGGACCAGCCGTCAAAAGCAGTAAACACCAGAGCACAGAGACAAAGGACCGATCTAAACTTCATACAAAAACCTCACCATCAATTGAACCGCCCTATTCTTCCGGCTCCGGCGTCATACCGAGCTCCCCCGCGCATCTCAGCACCACGGAACGCATCTCCACTTCATGCGAACATCCCGGGTCGCTGTTCTGTTTTTCATGCAGGCGCAGCAGGTTCGCCATTCGTTCATGATTCGCTGTCCGCACCAGCATGCGCGCATATTCCTCCACCCGGCGCAACTCAGCACCATGGGCATCTTCAATAAACTTTTCGAGCAGATCATCGGTGTAGACATCAATAAGAATGGAATCCAAAGAGCCAGACGTCACACGCGGGAGCATCATGTCGAGCAGGACAAGACCCACCTCAGGCTCCTCAAAGGGGTGCTCGAGAAATTCTTTCCGGAAGGAGGCCAGATCGACCTCTTCGCCCTCAACGGGAATGGAAGAAGCCGCCATGCGGACAAAGCGCCCTTCATCCCCTTCCCATGCACTGACCTGTTGATAGAACCATTCGGCATCTTCGGCAGACCAGACATAGTGCGATTGCCCGACGGTGTTATAGCTGCGGTCCAGATCGCTGAGCACCCGTTGCAGAGAATCGATCATCTCGCCGACATTGTGTATGCGACTCCACAGGACCACCGAAGACATATTTTTTTCACCGCAGGTCATCAGGACCATGCCGGCCTCCGGCTGCCGGCCGGAATCGATCAACAGGTCCGCCAGTGCAAGTGCAATCTCCGAACGGCGCGACGCCGACTGGGTATAGTTCCGCGTTGTTTCCAGCCAATCATCATACAACGCCTTTGCATCGAGTTCCGCCGGACGATACCAGATCAGCCGCTCAAATCCCGAGGTTGTCAGGTACAGCTCCGGTTCCAGATTCTTTACTTCGTTGAAGGCCGCATCCACCACCGCCTGCTCCCGAAGGATTTCAAGAGAGGGAAACATTTCATAAAGAGCGAGTGTAAATATACCCCGTACGGCGCTGCACACGGCACCGTTCGTCAACTGATCGATCCATGCCTGCGTATGCGCCGGCCCCGTTTCTTCCGAAAGCAGGAGTTGATACAGATCATGATGCGTAAGCCGCAGACCCTCTTCAGAATCCAGCCATCGGGCCAGCTGATCACGATCCATACACTCTTCATTGATGAGATATTCGAGCGCATCCACGATCGGCGGACATCCATAGCCTGCAGTCAGTTCATCGAGCAGCTGAATACCTTCCTGCACCGCATAAACCCGGGCCTCTTTCACAGAATGTCCGGCGGCTTCGGCCCTCTTGACACGGCGCTTGATCGCCGGGCGAATGACATCGGATTCCATCAGATCGTTCAGGCTTTTCCACCCACCGGCCAGGTCGTGTCGGTAAGCATAATCCAGTAAAAGCTTCAGTGTGGAACGCCCCGGATAATCTCCATCCGTTATGGAATCAAAGGTCTGGTCCGCGAGATTCTCATAATAGCGTGAAGGCGAATTCTTTATCTGGCGCGCCAGTCCGGCGGATTCCTGTATACGATCAATTAAGCATACCGCAGTCGCAGGGTCACAATACGCCAGTTTTCTAGCCAGCTTGCCTGCGCGCTCCCGGATGGAATAGATCTGTTCAGCCTGTTCAATCGAACGCTCTGAGAGCAAGGCAGCGGCATCGCTTTTCAGATCCTCAGCCTGACGATCCGCCCACAGGGAGAACAGCTTCCGGGCAGGACCTTCCGGCACAAGGGACGGATCGGCATCCCAGCCATATTTATCCTGCAGAATGCCCCACAGGTTAAACAGATCCTCGCGCTTCGACTGTTCGGACGCCATGATTTCCGGATAATAATCGCCGGCCAGCTGTGCCAGCTCCGAGACCATTTCCTCGGGCGATAACTCCTGATGACTCAGCAGAATTTCTATCAATCGCGAGCCGTAGGTCGGCGGCGCAATTCCGGCAACTTCTGAACGGAGCGTCTTGTCCGAGGACAAATGACCCAGAAGCATCACAAGCAGGCTGGATTCTTGATCAAAACTGTACG
Source organism: Pontiellaceae bacterium (assembly GCA_016937945.1). Taxonomy (GTDB): domain Bacteria; phylum Verrucomicrobiota; class Kiritimatiellia; order Kiritimatiellales; family Pontiellaceae; genus Pontiella. The sequence continues at coordinate 17,783 of JAFGVP010000093.1, forward strand.
ATGAAAACCGGTTCCAGTCCTCAACAAAAACCGTCTCGAGCAACAGGTCGGTTGTGACTTCGTCCCGGTTCCGCCAGAAGCGGTCCATGCCGCTCGAACCTCGACTGAAGTGACGGAACACGGGGGCCATTCGCTCAACGATCCGGTTCCAGCTGGAGACATCCATCTGCGAATTGTCCAATATGCCGAAAATCAGATTAAGGCGTACATACACCGTATCCGAAAATATCAGCTCTATTTTTTCGGGCGTCGTCTCCGGATTGCCGATGATTGCGATATCCTCATCGGAAAAGAGTGTTTCAGCAAATTCCAAAGCCGCCGGAGCAATCGCTTCCGGACGCTCCATATCCAGACAAAGTTCAAACCACTTCTGAAGCAGTTCGTTTCTCAGTCGCAGAGAATCGCGATCGTCCAGATGGATCGACTCAAGAATCAGGGGCGTAAGATCGATGGTTTCATTCCGGTCTCGGTATGTACTGAGGATTCGTTCCAGATTCTTTTGTCCGGAAGACAGCAGGTTATCCTTTGTCAGACACGCTGACAAAAGCTCGCGGAACACATCTTCATCAGCAAAAAACAGCGGGGCAAGCGCCTCCATCTCATCATGCAGCCGACGGTCCTGAACCGCGGCCATGACGCGATCGAAGCGGGCCCGGTCGTTCGAACGCATACATACAGACGCAAAGTAACGCTCCGGTGTTGTTCGTATCGCAAAGGTATGATCATACAGGTCATCCTCATCGGCATAGTATCCCTTCTTCTGCTGAAGAAGGATCTGCTCAGCGAGCTCTTCAAGATCATCCCGCTGAATCTTATGAATCCGGCAATACTGCTCCATCATGGAAAACCCGATGCGGCCCATTCGGGGATTCGTCAAAAACAGATCACACAGCCGGACAAACTGTTCATTCCGCCGCTGCTGGATGGCGATGATGCGTTCCGCCGGCGGTTCAGCCGATTCATTCTTTTCATCGGCGGAAACGGGCGAGAGCAACCCTGATTCAAGCGGAGCATAGTCTGCATTTCCGTTGTTCCATGGATCGACAATATGTTCCATGACATACATCAGAGCAAAAGGTTCGGCGTGCTCACGGGTCGCATCAATGGCTGCGAGCATCAGTTCCGTATAATGCACACGCGTCTCCAACGAAACCTGATCGATGTCGGAACACAGGGTAAAGATCAGATTCTGAAGCATGGATACGGGCATTTCATTCATGATTTCGAGGGCGGATTCCGGTTCATCTTCCATCAAGGTAATTACGCAGAACCGTACGCCACTCCAACCGGAGTGCGCCTTGAGCACCGCCTGATAATGCTCCAGTGCCTCCTCTTTGCGGTCCGTCAGCTCGCAGGCCAGCGCATAGGCCATCACCGACTGGGTGGACTCATCGCTCTCGGGGCGCATAAACTCGACAAAACGATCTTCCAGTCCGTTTTTACGAAGAAGCTCCATACACTCCGTCAGCTCTTCAGGCACTTGTTCGTAACTTTCAAGCATGGTTCGATACACCAGGCTGCGTCGAAGAATGGCGCCGGACTCGCGAAAAACGCGTTCAAGGTTTCCCTGGGCAATCATGCGCCCCATGCGCTCGAGGTCGGTTGGACCACGTTGCGTACCCGGGGTGCCGGCCATCGCCGCCTTAGGCCTGGCAACCGGCTTTTCGGCCATACCGAGCTTCCGACGCAGGTCGTCCATAATGACGGAATCCTTACCTGAAAGGTACAGGGAAGAGAGGCGCAATACGGCTGCCCGGCATTCACGCTGTTGCTCGGCGTCCAGAGTATCCATGTATGTTGCGCGATCAAGCAACGCTCCGTCGATCCGCCGTCGAAGTTCCGTGGTCGGAGCAGCATGACGTGCGCGGATGAGATAGGAAAATGCCCGGTTATCATCCTGCCCGGAGGCATACCACGTCCCGAGCAAAAGGTTTTTATCGAAACCGGCCTCGGCCCCCTGCTCGATGGTTTCAATCAGGGATGCCGTCTCGTCATGATCCAGCTCCCGATACAGCAGACTCAGGCGGAGGACCGGATCTTCAATGCTCTTCAGCGCTGCCGTCAGATCTTCATCGGAAGAGTACCGGAACCGGTAGCTCCATGAAGGCAGGAGGACATCGGGCGGAAAGGAAATCGATTTGATCCAGTTATCTCCGGAAGGATATCCCGAGCTGCGTTTGTAGCGACTGTAGGCCGACTTTTGCATCTCCTCACGATAACGCGTCTCCATATCGTCTATGAGCACCTCGTACGCCTTGAGTTCCTGAAGCATTTCATAGCGCTGGTTGAGTGCGGTTTCCGGGAGGGAGAGCGCATACGCCATGAACGCGGATTTCAACTCTTCGGACATCTCATTTTCACTGGCCAGTTCATAGAGTTTTCCGATGGCCATCTGAGTGGACTGAAGGGCCTGCTCGCTATCCGAACAACGCACCAACAGGTCGGGAAGCAGAGTCCATTGGTCATCCCCCGGCGGTCCTGCGGACAACAGGGCGCACAACGCGCCCCCGGGGAACTCATCCTGCAGCATCGTATAGAGCCGGTCCCGTTGCTCTTCGCTCAGGAATCCGTTATAATCTCCGCTTTCGCTCACGGCAATCACGGCCAGCAGATACGCCAGTTCCATATCACCGGAATGGGCATCTATGCACTCAAACCACCAGTCGGGAGAGGATGAAAAATAATCGACATCCTCGGCGAGCAGAATATCGATATACGCCAGATCCGCCTGCTCCATTGCAAGGGTCACTCGTTCCCGCGCATCGGGCTCAAGCATCGGGAGTAATTTGCGAAGATGGTTTACCGCGAAGGGAACCAGCTCACACAGATGCCGGGGACCAAAGTCGGCCCCCATGTTCCGGGAACGCATGTTCTGCCGATATGAATAGGCCTGCTGTTCAAATTCCATGATCGTCATCAGCTGATTCATGGAGGGCAGTTCGTCAAGTGGAAGCCACTCGCCGGCTTCGGATTGGAGCGTCATCGGAGCCACGCCGGCGCGTTCCTCGCGCACGCTCAAGAGGCGGAGAAACAGATCAACCGCCGGCAGCGGCATTCCGGACTCCTCAAGGGCAACGGCATACAGGTATGAGATCCGGTAATCTCCGGCAAAGTCATCCAGACGGTCGGCCAGCAGTTGCTCAACGTCTTCGTAGGCATTGAATCCCAGCAAGGTTTCGGCGGCTTCCAGCAGAATATCCGGATCATCAAAACGACACTCTTCCCGAATCATCCGCAAACCGCGTTCCTGATCTCCGCGCAGAATCAATAAACGCGCCATATCGAGCAGCGTCCGGGGATCTTTTTCCTCCCGGGCCACCTGGCGTATCAGGGCCAGAGCCTGATCATATGAGCCTGACGCCAATTCCGCCCGGGCGACCACCCGCATAGTCTGCGTATCGTTCGGCCGCAATTCCAGTACCTTGAGCAACGCCTCAGTACGGGCGTCATAGTCATCAAACAACGCGTGGCATTCAGCCAGTGCCAGCAGAGGAAAAACATCCGCACGGTTGGCTGATGCACGCTCCTTGAGCTCTTCCATGACCGCATCCATGCGATCCGTCCAGCGCAACAGCTCCAGCATCCGGTTAAATGCCGTCAGGCGACCGTCAAGATCCTCCTGGCCATCCACCAGCGACCAATGCACCTGTTCCGCCTCCAAAAGCCTGCCCTGATCGATATAAACCTCCGCCAGCCGCTCCTTAAGTTCCGGAGCTTCCGGCAGTCGATAGGCCGCACGCCTCAGAAGCGTCACGGCCTCTTCGTTTTTATCCTGCGCCAACAGAATCCGGCTTTCGCGCAGATAAATCTGCGGATTGGAACTGGAGAGCTGTTTCCACTGCTGCAGCAGAGCCAGAGCATCGTCATACTGCTCCGACTCAAACATCAGGTCGGCCAGCTGTTTAATCCAGATGGTCCCGCGCTTCGGGGCCGCATTCCGCAGGCGCTGCAGGCATTCCACGGTACGGGCCCGATCATGCACAGACTCCGCCTGTTCAAGACGCATTTCCAGCAGCAGCTCACTGGCAGGATCCCTTGCAAGGGCTCCATCGATGGCCTTCCATGCCAAATCAAGATCCCCCTGTTTCACATAAACGCGGGTCAGCAGATAGAGTTCCGGCAGGGTCACCACCGTTTCGGCCTCGAGATCGGCCCGAAGCTCATTCATTCGTCCGGCGCGCCGCGCTTCGTCCAAAACGGCAAAGGCCGCCCGATGCATCTGATCGAGCGTCGCTGAAACCTGCATCCATTGCATCGCCAGCGGGCCTCCGTCCGGCCGTTCATCTTCCGGCACAGCCAGCAGCGTCTGATAGACGCCCTCCATGTACCGTGGACTCCGCCCGAAATCCGCCATGCGGCCCTTCAGGAAATCATATGCCAGCATCCCTCTATGCGCACCGCAAAGCAGATTAGCCACGCGAAGCAGCATCGACTCATCACCCTGCAGTTGCAGCGCATCGAGATGTTTTGCGGCCAGATGATACATGCCTTCGCGAATCATGTGATAGACCAGCTCTTCTCGGGCTTCGAGCGATTCCGGATACGCTTCAAGACACTGCAGATAAACCTGTGTAGCATCATTGGCCTCGCCCAGATGAACCAGAGAACGCGCGGCACGGAAATAGTCAAACACCTCTTTCGGACTGTGCTCAAGGTACTCAAGAACCAGCTCCCGTACCTGATCCGAATGATTCAGGGCACCATAGAGTCCCGCCAGCCGGAGACGAAGCTCATTACGGTCCGGCTGCTGGTCGAGCATGACGCGGACCAGATCAATAGCTTCTTCATGCCGACCGCACTCCTCAAGAAGCTTCACATAAAACTCACGAATCTCCTCATCCTGCGGAGCCAGACGCAGGAGGGCCCGCCCCTGCACCACCGCCGCATCATGATCGTTCAGTTCAACAGAAACCGAGGTCAGGCTTCTGAGGAGCAGAAGATTTCCCGGATGCGATTCCAGCAGGCGCGCATAATGATCCTTCAGACCGGTCAGGTTTTGCTGAAGACGGTAGGTCTGGGCGATGCGGCGCAGCACCTCCCGCTCAATCCAGCTGCCGGATGCCGCCGAATTCAGGGCTTGATCCAGCGTTTCCAAAGCGGGTTCCGTCCGGTCCAGCCGAGTCAGGATAGAGGCCTTGCGTAACGCGAGCATCATCCGATACTGAGCATTTTTTGAAGACACCATCAGCTCGCTGCAGTCCTTCAGCGCCTCTTCGTAAAGCCCTTCCTCGATCTTCAGCTCGATGATTTCATCCTGAAGGTCCGTATCGCCCTCTTCTTCAAGCAGCAGAGAAGACAGCAGTTTCAAACCATCATCCACCCGATCCAGACGAATATAGGTACGGGCCAACAGCTTCATGGCATCGGACCACAGTTCCCCCTTCTGTGCTGCCACGGTTTCAAGGTCAGCAACCGCATCGTCATACTGCCCTAACCGCACAGCAAACAGGGCGCGGTAATAATGAGGAGTCATCTCGTCCGGCGCCAGCTCCAGTGCACGGCCGCACATATCCATGGCCTGGACCGGTCGTCCCGTTCGGTCATAATAGAATGCCAGCAGAAGACTTCCGGTGCTATCGTCTTTCCGCGATTCAAGAAACGTTTCAAGTTCCTGCATTTCATGTTCTTCAAGCCAACTGTTGCAGAATCGTTCAAACAGGTACCCGGGACGTGGACGTTTTTCGAGAATCCGGTAATACTGCTCCGTCTTTCCGGCCGGCTCAACCGAAGCCGCAAAAACAGTTGCGGCACATCCCGCGACCAGCCCGATCAGTAGTAATTTTCTCCCCAAATCCATTGCGTCCCCCAAAGCCAAGACAGATACGTCTCAATTTAGGGATTTATTTCCTGCAAAAACAGAAAAATCAATTAGCAGATGCATAGACCATACGTGCTGCATAAGACTTTATGTGTCCGCACAAAAAAACAGCCACCGCACTGCGGTGACTGCTTTTACACACGGATAGTCAGGAACTGACTACGCCTTATCTTTCATGCTCGCCAACACGCGCAGACGCAGGGCATTGAGCTTGATAAATCCGGTGGCGTCGGACTGATCATATCCTCCTGCTTCGTCGAAGCTGACGATACTGGGATCATACAGCGAATACGGCGATTTACGACCGCACACATGGACTCCGCCCTTGAAGAGCTTCACGCGAACCGTACCCGTTGCCGTTTCCTGGCTCTTGGTGATGGCGGCCTGCAGCATCTCACGCTCCGGCGCAAACCAGTAGCCGTTATAAACCAGCTCGGCATACTTCGGAATGAACGAATCACGCAGGTGCATGGTTTCACGATCCATGGTGATCGATTCCATCGCACGGTGCGCATGATGCAGAATCGTTCCGCCGGGCGTTTCATAGACCCCGCGATCCTTCATGCCGGTATACCGGTTTTCGACAATGTCGATCCGGCCGACCGCATGTTCGCAGCCCAGTGCATTCAGCTTTTTCAGCAGCGCCGCCGGACTCAGCTTTTCGCCGTTTACGGCAACCGGAAGGCCCTTTTCAAAGTCGATCTCAACATATTCGGGATCATCCTTCGCCTGACTGAGCGGTTTGGTCATGCACCACATGTTTTCATCAGGCTCATTCCACGGATCTTCCAGAATTCCGCCTTCAAAGCTGATATGGAGCATATTGCGGTCCATGCTGTAAGGCTTGGATGCTGATACCGAACAGGGAATTCCCTTTTCCTGCAGATACTTAATCATGTCCGAACGGCCCTGGAACGGGAAGTCCGCCGGCATGCGCCAAGGCGCAATCACTTTGATATCAGGCTTCAGGGCATATGCAGTCAGCTCAAAACGAACCTGGTCATTACCCTTACCGGTAGCACCGTGGCAGATGGCTTCAGCGCCTTCCACATTGGCGATATCGATCATACGCTTGGCAATCAGCGGTCGAGCGATGGACGTACCCAACAGATAAGTTCCTTCATAGATGGCATTGGCCTGCATCATCGGATAGATGAAATCGCTGGCAAATTCCTCTTCCACATTATCGACGTAGCATTTGACTGCGCCGTGCTTCAGGGCCTTTTCCTCCAGGCCGTCAAGCTCCTCTTCCTGTCCGACATTGGCACAGTAGCAGATAACCTCGGCATTATACTTTTCCTGCAACCAAGTCAGCAGGACGGTGGTATCCAGACCACCTGAATAAGCAAGTACCACTTTCATTGTTCGATCCTTTCCAGATTAAAACGGAATGTCATCTTCGTAGTCATCAAAATCCGCCGGGACATCGGCATCCGAAACCGGAGGCTTATCATCGGAACCGGCTGCGCCATCGGCCGGAACAACTTTCCAGGCCTGCAGGTTGTTGAAATAACGGCCGTTATATTCGCGGCCGCGGATATCAAAAGAAACGGTCACTTCCTGACCCGATTGCACCGAGTCCAGCATGCTCACTTTATCCTGCACAAACTGAAGCACGATGTCCTGAGGATATTTTCCATCCTCCACCGTCACCACGAACTCGCGAACCGTGAATCCGCTGCCGAACGTTTTCGGCTCCATAATGGTTTTTATCTTACCGGTCAAATCGTATGCCATGTCTCATCTCCTTTAGTTCAAAACCTACTCCCCCATGCCGCACTGGCACGGATTGGGCGACTGCGCCGCCATCTCGTCGTGAAGCTCCACGCAGGCCTCGCCGATCAGCTTCAGCGCCTGATCAATCTCATCCTGAGTCACATTCAGCGGGGGAAGCAACCGCAGGACATTGCCTGCCGTCGCAATGGTCAGCAATCCTTTTTCCTGAAGCTTTTTCTGGAGCGCCAGCGACGGCACATCCAGCACGAGTCCCAGCAGCAGCCCCAGCCCGCGCACCTGGGCAATCCACTTCTTGTGCTTGAGCGCAATCGCGCAGAGCCCTTCGATAAAATAGGCCCCCATCATCATGGTATTGGCCAGCAGCTGGTCTTCTTCGATCACATTGATCACCGAAAGCGCCGCCGCACAGGCCAGCGGGGTTCCGCCAAAGGTTGTGGCATGGTGTCCGGGCTGAAAAATACCGGACAGCTTTTCACCGGCAACAATGGCTCCGATCGGAAAACCGTTACCTAAACCCTTGGCCAACGAGAAGGCATCCGGAAGCGCGTCATAATTCTGGAAACCGAACCATTGACCGGTCCGGCCGACGCCGCACTGCACTTCATCGCACAGCAAAAGAATGCCCTTCTCATCGCAGAGCGCCCGCAGGCCGCTCATGAATTCCGGCTCGGCAGGAATCACGCCGCCTTCGCCCTGCAGCGCTTCCACCAGCACGGCGGCCGTTTTCGAAGTAATTGCATCTTCGATGGACTGCAGATCGTTGAAGTTGGCATAGACAAATCCCTCCGGAAGCGGCCCGAATCCCTTCTGGACCTTTTCCTGACCGGTGGCCGTCAACGTGGCCAGTGTCCGGCCATGGAATGACTGACGCATGGTGATCACTTCATATTTACCATGCTCACTGCCCCACAACCGCGCAAGCTTGATCAACCCCTCGTTGGCCTCGGCGCCGGAGTTGCAGAAAAAGCACTTTGCGCCGGACAGCCCGGAACGTTCCGCAATGGCCTTGGCCAGCAGGGGCTGTTTTTCGTTAAAAAAGAGGTTTGAAACGTGCACGAGCGTGGCGACCTGATCCTGAACCGCTCGCACCATCTTCGGATGGCAATGCCCGATATTCGTTACAGCAATTCCCGAAACAAAATCGAGATATTCATTTCCGTCCGCATCCCATACATTTGCGCCGGCGCCTTCCACCAGCGCGATACCCGGCGCATAGGTGGACATGAGGTACTGCTTCTGCATTTCTGCAATTTCCGCTGTTTTCATGATTTTCACGTAATTAAGTGGTTAAAGGTAAAACTATTCCGAAATTTCCGTTCCGACTCCTTCGCTGGTGAACAGTTCCAGCAACAGCGAATGCGGCATTGATGAATCAATAATGTGGGCCTTCTTGATGCCGGCTTTCACCGCACCGACCATACCCTTGATTTTCGGCAGCATGCCGCCCGAAATCACGCCGCGATCAATCAGCTCATCGACTTCGCTCAGGTGCAGGGACGAGATCAGCGTCGACTTATCTTCCGGATCCAGCAGCAGGCCGGGAACATCCGTCAGGAACACCAGCTTGCGCGCATTCAGGGCACAGGCCACTGCCGTGGCCGCATCGTCCGCATTGATATTGTAGAGATGGTTGTCCGGCCCTTTTCCTAACGGCGTAATAACCGGAACCATGTCCGCTTTCAGGAACGCCTGAATCGGAACCACATCCACGCTCTTGACCCGACCGACATACCCCCAGTCAATAGGCTCGTTGGTTTGCGGATTCATCCCCGTCATTTTTTCGACCCGGATAATATCTTCGCCATGAATCCCGCGCGCCTTGCCGTGGCACCGCTGAATAATTTCAACCAGATGCGGATTCACTTCGTGATTGAGAACCTGTTCCACCACCCGGATGGTCGCATCATCGGTGACGCGCAGGCCCTGCACAAAATTCGGAGCGATACTGGATTCCTTCATGGCACGGGAGATCGCCTTGCCTCCTCCATGCACCACAACAGGGCGCAATCCGACGCACTCCATGAAGGCGATATCCTGAAGAATGCGGCTGTATCCGTCTTCGTTTTCCATGATGCTGCCGCCAAACTTGACGACAACGGTTTCTCCGCGAAATTGTTGAATGAACGGCAGTGCCTCAATAAGAGCAGAGGCTTTCTCGATATATTTTTCCATTGATTCCCCTTACCAGTTGAAACGCATCTCCGGGATTAACCCCTGGTCGAAGGATTAATAATTGATCCGCACGTATTCCTCGGTGCAGTTGCAGGTATAAACCGTGGCACTCCCCTCACCGAGATTCAGGTTGATGTTTATAGCAAAATCCGTTTGGGAAACCACTTTAATCAGTGCTTCCTGCGGAATATCCGACCGCATGCCGCCGCAGACCGCGTGTGTGTCATCATAATGGATGTCTACCTTCTCCTCGACGACCCTTGCCTTTGAATATCCAATGGCATCCATGATCCGGCCCCAGTCCGGATAAGTTCCGGCCCACGCCGTTTTATTGAGCATGGAATTGGCAACCGCCCGCGCCGCAAGTTCGGCATCTCCGGCCGATTCGGCGCCGGACACATTTACCGTGACAAACTTATCCGCTCCTTCGCCGTCATGAACAATCATCATGGCCAGCTCAAAACAGACTTTTTCCAGTTCCGCGCAGAAAACAGTCCATTCCGGCGACTCCTCCGTCAGCACCTTGTTTCCGGCCTCGCCATTGGCCAGCGCCAGCACCGTATCATTGGTGCTCTGGTCGCCATCCACGGAAATCCGGTTAAAACTGGCATCAACCGCCTTTTTCAGCGCGTTCTGCCACGCATGCTGATCCACGGAAGCATCGGTTGTAATGTAGGAGAGCATGGTCGCCATGTTCGGCTCAATCATACCGGCTCCTTTAGCGAAACCGACAATACGAACGGCCTTGCCATCGATCCCGAATGCAGAGAAGGAGACTTTTGGGCGGGTGTCCGTAGTCATCATGGCTTCAGCGGTCTGCTGCACATCAGCCCGAACAGCCTCTTCAAAAAGCTTGCTGATCCCGGAAATAATCTTATCGAGCGGAAGCTGCGGACCGATCTTGCCGGTCGAACAGACAAAAATTTCCTGCGGATCGCAGCCGACAACCCGCGCCGCCTCCGCGGCCATGTCGCGCGCAGCAACCAGTCCTTCTGAACCGGTGCAGGCATTCGCGATTCCACTGTTCATCACAATGGCGCGGGCCACGCCGTGCTGAAGATGCTGACGACAGACCTTTACGGGGGCTGCACAGACCTGGTTGGTTGTAAAGACTCCGGCAGAAACAGCCGGCACACTGGAAAAAATAAGCGCCATATCCTTGACCCCGCCGGCCTTAATTCCCGCGGAGATGCCGGCACACTGAAACCCCTGCGGCAGCGTTACATCCTTATACATAACATCGTCCTTTTACACGTCGTGAAAGCGTGGATTAAAATGGTTTTTAGAGGGTTGGAAAACAAAAAAAGCCCCCCGGCACCGGGAGGCTTTTGGAATCGCAGCTTCCAGCGATTAACGCTTGGAGAACTGGAACCGCTTGCGGGCACCCGGCTGACCCGGTTTTTTACGTTCCTTCATACGCGCATCGCGGCTGAGGTATCCACCCTTCTTGAGCACGGACTTCAGTTCCTCGTCAGAGGAAGCCAATGCACGGGCAACAGCATGCACAACTGCTCCGCACTGTCCGGACTTACCACCGCCCTTGACGATGGCGACGATGTCATACTTGCCTACCACACCGGCAGTTTCGAACGGCTTCTTGAGCAGTTCCTGCTGCAGAGCGGTTTCAAAGTACTTGTTGGCTTCGAGTCCGTTCACCATGATGGATCCGGAACCTTCGGAAACGCGCACGCGGGCAACGGAGGTCTTACGACGGCCGGTGGCTGCAAATGTCAGAGTATCTTTTGCCATGATAATTTATCCTGCTTAGAAGTTGAGTTCCAGGGGCTTGACCTGCTGGGCTTCATGCGGGTGGGTTGCACCGGCATACACCTTCAGGCGCTTCAGCGTCTGGCGGGACTGACGGTTTGCCGGAAGCATTCCCTTTACAGCCTGCTCGATGATGCGCTCCGGATTTTTCTCACGGATATCCTTGGCCTTGGTTTCGGTCAGGCCGCTGTTATATCCGGAAAAATCCTGATAGATCTTATTGTTTTCCTTGTTGCCGGTCAGCTTGATCTTATCAGCGTTAACAACAACAACAAATGCGCCGGTGTCCACATGCGGGGTATACGTGGGCTTATCACGGCCACGCAGTACATCGGCAATCAGAACCGCCAGGCGGCCTGCGGGCTTGTCGGTCGCGTCGACGACAAACCATTCACGTTTGATATCAGCCTCTTTGGGCATAAAAGTTTTCATTAAAACGTCCTCTTGCTCGGTTCGGTACAAACACAAGGTCGGGGAAGTTATAGTAGCCGGGCAGGCGTGTCAACCCCTCTGCGCAAGAAGTTTATTGTTTTTCCGCGACCATTTCCCGTGCTATAAGCCGACCATGAGATTTGCGCTGACCAAAGAGAAGACCTGCCGGAGGCTTACAGGAACCGGATGGGTGTTGTTTATACTGCTTTTTCTCATACTTTCCAGTGCTTTTCTGCTTAATCTCTACCCCTTTCTGGCCCCCGAAAAAGCACCTCATTCGGGAATGATGGTTGTCGAGGGATGGATTCACGACTTCGCGCTTGATGAAGCAGCCGCCCTGTATAAAAGCGGAAAATATTCGTACATTATCTGTACGGGAACCCCGATTGAAACCGGAAGCTACATCCAATCGTTCAAATCCTATCCGGAAATGACGGCGACCCGCCTGCGACATCTCGGCATTCCGGAAGGGGAGATTATCATCAGCATTGCCGACGAAATGGATAAAGACCGGACCTATCGCTCGGCAGAGGCGCTGCGAGAATCCATTATCGCCTTCAATCTGGAAGGTCATGATCTTCACCTGATCAGCGTCGGACCGCACGGCCGGCGCAGCCGAATGCTTTTCCAGAAGGCCCTTGGCCCGGACTACCACATCGGCGTCACCTGTCTCGATGACTGGAGCTACGACAAGAAAAACTGGTACCGCTGCTCTGAGGGCGTGCGAACCGTGGTCGGCGAACTGATTGCATACATATATGCCAAACTCTTTTTTCATCCATGAACATGAGCGATCCTGAGATACCCATGCCCTTTTGGATCACTCTGCTTGCACTGGCCGATCAGGCCACGCGTGACCCGCTGACCGGACTTTATAACCGCCGCTATTTTGATGAAACCCTCACAGACCACATCGAAGCCGCCAAACGATATAATCGGGAGCTTTCTCTGATCCTGCTTGATCTCGATCATTTCAAGCGAATCAACGATGCCCTGGGACACGAGGCCGGCGACGCCGCACTGCGCCAGTTCGCCGACAAACTTAAAGTCACGGCCCGGGCCGCCGATATCGTCTGCCGAATCGGCGGAGATGAATTTGCCGTCATCCTGCCGGAAACCGGCGAAAAGCAGGCCCGAATATTTTTTGAACGCCTCCACGCCACCTCGAACACCGTTAATGCACTGCCTTCAGCAACCGCAGGTATCGCAGCCCTCCCCTGCGAAAATCTATTCGCGACGGCCGATGCGGCACTTATGAATCAAAAACAACGTCGCTGATTAATTGCCCCCGGAATCTTCTGCCGTGCCGGCACCGGATAGTGCTCGACAGAATACACAGATAAAAGTATAAGTGTTTTAACAAAACACAGCATAGGGGGTAACAATGAAGCATTTACTGCATGACGCACTACTCTTCTGCATTATGGCAGCGCTTCCTGTGGAAGCCACGAACTATTACGTCGACAGCAACCAGCCGGATGACTCGGAATCCGGACTCTCTTGGTCGACCGCCAAGAAAACCATTCAGGCCGCAGTCAACAGTGCCGCCTCCTCGGATACGATCTACGTGGCGGCAGGAACCTACATCGAAGGCGCAACCATTACGCCCGGTTATTCGGTCAGCAACCGGGTCTATGTTTCAAAAGCCATCACCATCGAGGCCGTTGACGGCCCGGAACTCACGATGATTGCCGGCACACCGGCAACCGGTGGAGATCTGGGAACTGATGCGACCCGCGGCATGTTTGTCGGCAACGTAAACGCCCACATCATCGGCTTCACCTTCACCAACGGATATACCTCCGCTTCGGGTAACTTTCACGACAGTTGCGGCGGCGGACTCTGCGCGGATAACTATTCATCCGTCGTTATCAGCAACTGTATTTTCATTCATAACAAAGCCTACAGCGGTGGCGGCTTCAGCGGATGGGGCACCGCCTACGACTGCTCATTCATCCAGAACACCGCCACAGGAGACGGAGGCGGAGCAAATGCGGCACTGACAGCATACGACTGTCTTTTCACCAACAACACGGCCTCGCAATACGGCGGAGGATCCAGCGCAGGAACCATGTATCGCTGCACCTTCGTCTCCAACCACGCTAATTCAGGCGGAGGCATGATTAACGGCATCGTCTACGATTGCGTCTTTGATCACAACTCGGCGGCCACGGGCGGCGGAAAGTATTATGGCCAGGCCTATGACTGCACCTTCATCAACAACACGGTCTCTTACTATGGAGGGGGAACATACGAAGGAATCGTGACAGACTGCATTATCAGCAACAACACTGCCAAATCCGGGGGCGGCGCCGCCAACGGAAAACTGTCCGGCTGCCTGATTATCAATAACCGCTGTTCGGATTACGGCGGCGGCATGGCAGCAAATTCCGGCGATTATGCGACCAACTGCACCTTCCGCGGAAACAATGCCAGCTACGGGGGCGGCATGTACAACGGCGATGCCTATAACTGCGACTTTATCGAAAACTCCTGTTACTACCAAGGGGGCGGCATTCGCAGCACCACGGCAAAAAACTGCCTGATATCCGGCAATACCTCCCGCCAACAGGGCGGAGGCACCTATCAGTCCACCGTGGCAAACTGTACCATCACCGCCAATTCGGCGGAATACTCCGGAGGCGGAGCATATCAGGGTACGCTAAACAACAGCATCGCCTGGTACAACAGCGCGCCCGACTACCCGAATATACAAAGCGCGGGCGCAAACTACACCTGTTCCCCGGCGGTCAGCCACGGCAGCAACGGATGCATCACCAACGAACCGCTCATGGCGTCCCACTCCCACCTGCAGACTGGATCACCCTGCATAGGAGCCGGCAGCGTAAATTACCTGTCCGGAAGTGATCTGGATGGAGACCCATGGGGTTCGCCGCCTCCCATGGGCTGTGACGAGCCGGACTCCATTCATGATGGACTGATTGATCTCAACCTGAGCATATCGGCCACGGAAATTCTGACCGGCATGAATGTCACAATTACTTCGGTCATCATCGGGCAGTGCAGCCGGATCACCCTTGATCTGGATGACGGCACCGTGCTGACAAACGCTCTCGGACCAATCAGTCGGTCATGGGCGACCAGCGGAACGAAACAGATCGTACTGACCGCCTATAACGATAACTTTCCCTCGGGCATCTCCATCATCCGGGAAATTAAAACGTCCACAATGGAAGAAGCAGCCATCCGCGTTGCCCCAACCGGCAACGATGCCAACGACGGATCGAGCTGGGCTCTCGCCAAAGCCACGATTCAGGCAGGCATTGATGCCCAGGCGTTTCCCGGCGGGAGCGTGCTTGTCTCCAACGGCACCTACGTGCTGAGTGAGCGCATTCAAGTGAACAAAGACATAACCGTGCGAAGCCTGAGCGGTCCGGCGCAAACCATCGTCGACGGCAACGGCGTCACCGGCTGTTTCTATCTGGATGACGTCCTCTGTTCCCTTGAAGGCTTTACCATCACCAACGGCTACGAGAGTTACGACTACGGCGCCGGAGTTTTCTGCTACGACATCCATGAGCAGGTGGTTTCGAACTGCATCATTACCGGGAACATCAACGAGGACAGCGACGGAGGCGGCATGTATTACGGCATCGCCATCCATTGCATTTTCGACGGCAACCGGGCACCGGAGGGATATGGCGGCGGCCTGATGTATGGACGGGCATATAACTGCCTCTTCATCAACAATTCCGCCTACTATGGCGGAGGGGCCAGCGACTGCGAATTGACCTATTGCACCGTAGCCGCCAATGCCGCCGAATACGAGGGAGGCGGAACCTACTACGGCTACATGACCAACTGCATTGTCTGGAACAACACCTCCACCAATTACGGAGATCGATATCCAAACGCATACGGCACTGACGGCATGTACAGCTGTTGCTCCGAACTGGAACACGGGGAATACGGCTGTATCACCAATGCTCCATTGTTTGCATGCCAGAACATCGGAAACTACCGGCTCTCAGCCGGCTCGCCCTGCATTGATACCGGAACCAATCTCTTCATGGTTGTATTGGATCTCGACGGAAATGCCCGACTGGCCGGAGCCCGATCCGACATGGGCGCATATGAGTATTCCGGGGAGCCGGATAGCGACGCCGATGGCTTGCCGGACAGTTGGGAAAGCGAATATTACGGCAATGCCACCAATGCGGTTCCATCAGCGATGGCAGCCAACGGAATCAACACCATCAGAGAGTGCTACACCGCGGATATCGACCCGACAAATCCCGAGGCCCGGTTCGTGATACTTGAACTGAGCAACGGAGAGCTGGTTTTTGATTCATCCGAAAACCGCAGCTATCTCCTGCTGATGAGCACCAACCTGCCGGAAGGCGTCTGGCTGCCGATTGAAGGTCCTCGGTCCGGCGCAGGAACCAACGATACCATGACGGCGCCGGCAACGCTGCCTCATGGCTATTACCGCCTGCAAGTCGAGGTGCCGTAATCGGACATTATTAAAGAAACAGCATGCCGGCCACAGCGGAACCGATCACCAGAAAAACAGGATGAACCTTCCATCGGGCAATGAGCAGACAGCAAAGGAGCGCAATCGCCATGGTCGCCGGGCGGACCAGCGCAACTTCCCCGATATTCCATGCAGCAGCCGCAATCAGCCCGAGCACGGCAGGCCGCAGCCCTTTAAAAAGCGCCTGCGCGTTCGGCCGGTCATAGAAATGGAAGAAAAACCGGGCAAAGAGAATCATGAGAATCATTCCCGGAAGCGCGACGGCCACGGTGGCCAGCACCGCGCCCGCAACGCCGCCGGTCTCGAATCCAACAAAAGTCGCCAGATTGATCGCGATCGGCCCCGGTGTGCTCTGCGAAATTGCAATCAGATCAGCAAACCGCTCCGTGGTCATCCAACCTCGTCGCTCAACCTCGTGCTGAAGGAAGGAAAGGACCGCGTATCCGCCGCCAAAGGCAAAGATCCCGATGGCTGAAAACGAGGTAAGCAGCTGGAAAAACACATTCATGACTGCGCCGCCCCTTTCCGGAAAAGCAGGAGCCCCAGCAGGCAGCCGGATAAAATCATCAAAACCGGATGCAGATGAAGCACTACAATCGCAAGGAACACCGCGATCGTGATGATTACCTTGGCCACGGAATCCACCGATTTACGGGCCACCTGCACAACAGCCATCGCGATCATCGCAACAACGGCGGCACGAATACCGGAAAATGCCTTCTGCACCAGCGGCAGATCAAAGTATGGCGTCAGGAATGCGGCCACGAACAGAATGACCACCAGCGATGGCGTGGCCATGCCGGCTGCCGCAACAAACGCCCCCGCAATACCGCGCTTGCGATATCCGATCAGCGTAACCGTATTCATCGCAATAATGCCTGGAACGGATTGACCGAGCGCATAATAGTCGATCATCTCCTCGTCCGAAATCCAGCAGCGTCCTTCAACCACTTCGCTTCGCAGCATGGGGAACATCACATAGCCGCCACCGATCGTGACGGCGCTGATCCGCAGGAATACGCCGTAGATTTCCAAAAGTGCGGGAGCTGGGGGTGATTTAGACATGCGCAGAACGTAAGCCAATGACCGGCACGGCGAAAAGCCCTGTCTACATGAAAAAAGCCGCACCGGCAACGGTGCGGCCCATGCCATGCAGGCAGGAGGCTGCCTAGAAGTTCACACACGAAGCGTGCAGCGCTTCGATCTGTGCAGCAATCTTTTCTACTATCGCAGCATCCACCTTCTGGTTGATCTTCATCAGGGCCAGCGAGTGTGCACCGGAAGGATCATGCGGATTGCGCATGTCCGCAATATTGATATCCGCTTCCGCCAGCGCCTTGCCGATCTGGCCGATCACGCCCGGACGGTCCTTGTAGATAAAGAGCACAGCGGTCCCGACCGGCTCGAAGTAGAGCTTATCGAAGTCGTTGATGCGCGAAATCATCATATTGCCTTCCGCCACGGTACCACGCACGCTGATGCGCTGAAAATGGGCGGCATCCAGCGACGTAGTGATGTCCACGGTGATGGAATTGCCATATCCCTTGCTGGCGTCCGTATCGCGATTGAAATACTCAACCCCCATCTCCTTGAGGTATTCGAGGGCGGCGTCATAGCCGAGCGTACGATCAAAATCATCGCTGAGCGCGGCAACAATCTGCACCAACAGCCAGTCGCCGAACTTGGCGAGGTCGCCATAGAAGCTCGTTTCGATCAGCTTCATCTGCTTATTACCGCCTGCGATGCCGCGGCAAAGATGAGCCAGCGCATAGGCCAGTTCGCTGTAGGCCTTGTCGAGTCCTTCCGGAACATCGCGATTCACCACATACGAAGCAATCCCCTTGTCATCATAACCGATCAGCTGAGTGGCCGAGCGCAACGCCGCATTATAGTTGGCCTCGTTGGTACTGGCACCCAGATGCGGCAGCATAATGTCCGCAACATCAGCGATCGGCTTGGGACCGGCTTCATCCTTCGGATACACATCGTTCAGGTAGCGCAGGCCCTTGTCCGCCTTGAGAGCACGCAGGTCATCCTCATTAATGATGCCGGCACGGGCGCAATTGATCAGCGTGGCGCCATTCTTCATCCGGGCCAGCAGCGACTTATTGATAATTCCGCGGGTTTCATCGTTTTCCGGCATATGCAGGGAAACATAGTCGCACTTTTCAAAGATTTCGGTCAGCTCAGCCGACTCGGCTTTCAGATCGCGGGCGCGTTCATCGGAGAGGAACGGATCAAACGCCAGCACCTTGACGTCGAAGCCGGACAGACGCTTGGCCACCAACTGACCGATGGCACCGAATCCGACGATACCGACGGTCTTGCCGGTAATTTCCCTGCCCATGAAGATTTTCTTTTCCCACTTCCCTTCGCGGGTGGACGCATCGGCGGGAACCACGTGGCGGGCATCCGCCAGCATCAGGGCAATCACCTCTTCTGCCACCGCGTTGGCGTTGGCACCCGGGGTGTTCATCACATCCACGTTCTTCGAACGCGCATACTTGATATCGATGGTGTTATATCCGGCGCCGGCACGAATAATCACCTTGAGGGACGGCATGGCATCAATGATTTCCGCCGTAACCTTTTCCGAGCGGACGATCAGGGCATACGTATCCGGATGCTGCGATGCCAGGGCACTGAGTTCGGCGGAATCATCCTGCACGACTTCATAGTTTCCATGCTTGTTGAGTGTTTCCCGCGCGACGGGATGCAGCTTGGTCGGGATCAGTACCTTTTTCATGGTTTCCTCTCATTTGGGTGTTGAAATCAGGCGCCCACACTAAGCAGGGGGCCGGTGGGAATCAAGCTTTGACAAATCCATTTTTCTGGGAGAATCTGTCCTTTCTTTGGAACAGCAATATGAAAAGATCATCCTACCTATTTGCAGGAGCCTGCGTAGCCCTGACCCTCTCCGGCTGCATGGGCTATCGACTGAGCGGCACGCATCCCGCCGGGATTGAACGTGTTACCGTAAGCCCGATTATCAACCGGACCGGCGAGCCGGCGATGGAACTGCAGATGACCCACGCCCTGCGCGATCGCATTCAGTTTGACGGCCGGATCAAGCTGGCCGACCGACCGGATCTGGCCGATGGAATCATCGAGGTTACGCTGACACAATATGATCTGGTTCCCTGCGCCTATTCCGATGAAAAGCGGACCACCCCCCGCCTCTACCGGATGCGCATCACAGCACATGCCGAGCTGAAGCGGGCTGAAACCGATCAGGTGATTGCCCGGTCAGAAACATATGGAGAAGCGACCTTCCCGTTCCAGTCCGACCTGACCTCCGCCAAGCGTGACGCGCTTCCGGATGCCGTAGCCGAGCTGGCCACCTACATGGTCGACGATCTGCTCGAACAGTGGTAACCGCAAAAACGGCGCCGGCGCCTCATCTAGGGAAAAGATCTGGACACGAAAAAAGCCCGCTCAATGGCGGGCTTTTCGCATATAAACTGCAGCACTAAAAATTAGGCAGCAGCAATTTTGCGCAGGCCGTTTGCAGCATTGGTCTTACGGCGGACAGCCGTATTTTTCTTGATGACCCCTACCTTGGCAGCCTTGTCGAGAACTGAGCTATAGGTCCGCAGTGCTTCGGCACCCTTCTCGGCGTCGTTGGCCGCGAGGGCTTCCATCATGACACGGCGAGCCGTCTTGATGCGGGTACGAACCTGCACATTGCGGTCGCGGCGCACTTCGTTCTGACGCATTCTCTTTTTGGCGCTTTTCAGATTCGGCATATTAAATCACTCCGTTTAATCAAATTCGTTCCTGTTTCTGGAAAAGAAGAGACGGATAATAGCGAGGGTGCTTGCTAAGTCAACCCGCAAATCCAGCAAAAATCCGCTCCGTTAATGAACCACACCCCAATGTTCCCTGAAGGGCCAATAAACAAACATGGCCGGACCCTGGAAATCCTTTCGCGGCACTCCGCCGAAAAACCGACCGTCCAGACTCATTCCGGGCAGCGTATTATCACCCATCATCAGATATTCGTCCGAACCCAGCTGAATAAAATCATCCGCCGTCTCCAGCCGACTGCCCGGCGCCACGTCATGTCCACCGTGATATATCGGGTCGGTATCGATTTTCTTAAACATCGGCGGATCCTCTACAATGGTTCCGTTTGCAACAATCCGGCGGTTCTGGATCTGAATTTTTTCATTCGGCAGACCGACCAGGCGCTTGATGTAGAAGGAATCCTGCCGGACTTGCGGGTGCGTGATATGCCGCGTATCAAAGACGGCAATGTCACCCCGTTCCGGATTCATGAAATTATATTTCATCTTGTTGACAAGAATATGATCGCCGGCAATGACCTTGGCACCGACAATGACATCTCCCTGACGATATTGCGGCTTAAGCTGAGATCGGTAGTCATTCCCGTCCCTTTTGATCACAAGGCTGTTCATATATTCGGGAATTTTATGAGAAACTCCTCCGATCACGACGATCAGGGAATGGCCATCGGAACGAATATCCTCTACCGCTCCCGATGCTTTTGCCCGCACTTCCTTATAGGACGTCCCCGTAACCAGCCACTTAACAAACCTGAGAGGCTGTCGGTCCAGAACGCCGGCCTCCGCCTGCATTTCCGTGGTAATCCCGTTCAGCGTGGGCTGCATGGAGCCGGTCGGAATCTTGAACGGCTGAAAGAAAAAGGCGCGAATAGCCATTGCAGCGGCGAGTGCCACGATAATGACCTCTACGTTTTCACGCATTCCCGTGCGATTAACCAGAGGATACACCTTGTCCGTGGCCGTCGAAAGTGTCTCCAGCGCCTTCTCCAGGTTATCGCCTCCGGCAGCAACTGCGTCACGTACGGCCTGCTCCGCCTCGACCAGCGCGGAAAGGGCTGCTGGATCGGCAATATCCTCGCGCATATTTCGCGCGTGGCGCGCCGCGTTGAGATGCTCCTTGACCAGCTTGCGCTGCTTCCGTTTTGCCAGCAAATCTATCATGGTGTCCCTTTGGAGATGGTTTGAGCGCAGGGATGAGTCACAAAGGAATGAAAGATCCTCGAATGCCTATTACCTACGTTCATTCCCACCTATTGGTTATTCGTTTTCAGAACGGCGATAAAGGCCTCCTGCGGAATGTTCACTTTACCGATCGCCTTCAGCTTTTTCTTCCCTTCCTTCTGGCGTTCGAGCAGCTTGCGCTTACGGGAAATATCACCACCGTAACATTTGGCCGTTACATCCTTGCGATAAGCCCGGATGGTTTCGCGCGCAATAATCTTTCCGTTCACCGCCGCCTGCAATGCCACGGCAAATGCTTGACGGGGAATAACGTCCAGCAGCGACTTACACATCTGCCGTCCACGAAACTCCGCTTTTGAGCGATGCACGATGCTGGAAAACGCGTCAACGACCTCGCCATGAATCATCACATCCATCTTCACAAGATCCGACTGCTGATAATCGGCATATTCATAATCCATCGATGCATAACCACGAGAAATCGTTTTGAGACGGTCATAGAAGTCGATCAGCACCTCGTTTAACGGCATGTGGCAGGTCAGCATAACGCGATGTGCATCAATGCTGTCTGTCTTAATCACTTCACCACGGCGTTCCATCACCAGCTGCAGCATGTCGCCCATGTAATCCGTCGGCGTAATGATGGTCGCATTGATCATCGGTTCCTCGACATACTCGATCAGGGAAAGATCCGGCAGACGCATCGGATTATCGATCTCTATGGCTTCGCCGTTTTTCTGCATCACTCGGTAAACTACGTTCGGATAGGAAGAGATAATATCCAGATTAAATTCGCGGCGGAGCCGTTCCATGATGATTTCCATATGGAGCAGTCCAAGAAACCCGCAACGAAAACCGAATCCCAGAGCAATTGATGACTCCGCCTGAAATGAGAATGAGGCATCGTTCAGGCGTAGCTTATCCATGCTGGCGCCCAGTTTTTCATAATCGCTGGTCTCCACCGGATAGATTCCGGAAAAGACCATCGGATGAATCTCTTTGAATCCCGGCAACGGATCCTGGGCCGGCTTACGGGCGAGCGTCAGGGTATCACCGATCTGGATTTCGGAGGCATCCTTCATATTGGCAATCAGGTAGCCAACGGCACCCTCATCCAGCGTCTTACACTTCTTCATTTCAGGCGTGAAAATGCCGACTTCCTTGATTTCATAGTCCTGACCGGTGCTCATGACGCGTATTTTCTCACCGGCCTTCAAGGAGCCGGAAAAGAGCCGCATGTAAACGACCACGCCACGAAAAGCATCATACTTAGAGTCAAAAACCAGCGCCCGGGCAAAGTCATCCTTGGCGGGTTTCGGAGGAGGAAAGCGTTCCACCACGGCTTCAAGAACCTCTTCGATACCAATTCCCTTTTTGGCGCTCACCTGCAGTGCATCCGTAGCCTCGATGGCAAGAATATCCTCAATCTGCTGGGAAACCTCATCCACATCGGCATTGGGCATCTCAATCTTGTTGAGCACAGGAATAATATCGAGTCCGTTTTCGATCGCCAGATAGGTATTGGAAACGGTCTGAGCCTCTACACCCTGGGCCGCATCCACAACAAGAATCGCCCCTTCGCAGGCCTGAAGACTGCGTGAAACTTCATAGGCAAAGTCCACGTGGCCGGGCGTATCAATCAGGTTAAAGGTATAGGTTTTCCCATTTTTCGCCTTATATTTCATCGTCACGGGATGCGCCTTGATCGTGATGCCGCGCTCTCGCTCAAGATCCATGGAGTCGAGCAGTTGCTCTTTCATCTTGCGCTGTTCCACTGTCTGGGTGAGCTCAAGCATGCGGTCGGCCAGCGTCGACTTTCCGTGGTCGATGTGGGCGATAATGGAAAAATTCCGGATTAAACTAAGATCATTCATAAATTCTGCAAATGGTTGGGGCCGATTCCCCCGTAAAAAATCGAGCGCACAAGCTAACGAAGGCCCATCCAAAGGTCAAGTGTTCCGCTTGTCAGTATATATAGAGTCCCGCCGAGCAAACATCCGCCACCCGGACTGTATACGAAAAAGTAATGATCGTTTTTTTCATCTTCTTGACCTGCGTCAATGTTTTAATCGCGGCGCAGGGGCATAGTGACCGCATCAATTGAACACGAAACCATCAAGGAGATAAATCATGAGTATGTTTTGCTACCAGTGTGAACAGACCAGCCAATGCACCGGATGCACCTCGTTCGGCGTCTGCGGAAAAGATCCGGAAACCGCAGCCCTTCAGGATCTGCTCGTAGAGATCTGCAAAAAGATTTCCGAAAAAGCCCATGCAAAACGGCAGTCCGGCGCCGCAACCCGCGAAGCCGACCTCTTTGTCATGGAAGGACTTTTCACTACCGTCACCAACGTGAATTTTGACGCCAACGACATTGCGGGCATTATTTCCCGCGGTGCGTCCCTGCTGAAAGAACTGGGTGGTAACTGGGAACTTCCCACCGATCTTGACGGACTGATCTCCCAGGGTGAAAAGGTAGGCATCGAAAGCCGCATGAACACGCTTGGCGCCGATATTACCGGCCTGCAGGAACTGATTCTTTACGGACTGAAGGGAACGGCCGCCTATGCCGACCACGCCTTTGTACTCGGCAAGGAAGATGACTCTGTATTTGCTTTCTTCCACGAAGCCATGGCCTTTCTGCTTAATCCGGCGCCGACCGTCGACGAGCTCGTCGGCTATGCATTGAAAACCGGCGAGGTCAACCTGACCGTCATGGGCCTGCTCGATGCCGCCAACACCGGAACCTACGGCCATCCCGTCCCCACCCCGGTCCGCATCACCCCCGTTGAAGGCAAGGCGATTCTCGTTTCCGGCCATGACCTGAAGGATCTCGAACTGCTGCTCAAGCAGACCGAAGGCAAAGGAATCAACATTTACACCCACGGAGAAATGCTTCCGTGCCACGGCTACCCGGAACTGAAGAAATATCCTCACCTCGTCGGCAACTATGGCGGCGCATGGCAGGACCAGCGGGCTGAATTCGAAGCCTTCCCCGGCGCCATCCTGATGACCACCAACTGCATCCAGAAGCCGAAGGAAAACTACAAGGCCCGCATCTTCACCTCCGGCCTCGTACAGTGGCCCGGCGTGCAGCACATCGATAACGGCGATTTCTCGCAGGTTATCGAGGCCGCCCTTGAAGCCGATGGATTTGCGGAAACCGAAGCGGAAAAGACGATCCTCACCGGCTTCGGCCACAACGCCGTTCTCGGCGTGGCCCCGCAGGTGATCGATGCCGTCAAATCCGGCGCCCTCAAGCACTTCTTCCTGATCGGTGGATGCGACGGAGCCAAGCCGGGCCGCAACTATTACACCGACTTTGCCGAAGCCGTGCCGGAAGATTGCGCAATCCTGACGCTGGCCTGCGGCAAGTTCCGCTTCAACAAGCTCGATTTCGGCGATATCGGCGGCATTCCGCGCCTGCTCGACATCGGCCAGTGCAACGATGCCTACTCCGCCATTCAGATCGCCGTGGCGCTGGCCGGCGCCTTTGACTGCGGCGTCAACGACCTCCCGCTCTCCATGATTCTTTCGTGGTATGAACAGAAGGCCGTCTGTATTCTACTGACCCTGCTGCACCTCGGCATCAAGGACATCAAGGTCGGCCCCAGCCTGCCGGCATTCATCACGCCGACCGTGCTCAACGTACTGGTCGAAAACTTCAACATCGCCCCGACCACCACCGTCGAAGCCGATATGAAGGAGTGTCTGGGCAACTGACCATTACTCTGAATAGCATAAAAGGCGCTCCATCCGGGGCGCCTTTTTGTTTTTAAGCTCTGGGAGATCGGCTTTAATCGAGCACGACTTCCTGCTCATATTCGGGAACAACGCAATTCCAACCGGTCTTTTCCGAGAGGAAATCCTTGAAGGCGGCGGCAGCAGACTCTTCCCCGTGCGTCACAAAAACCTTGCGCGGCGCCTGCTGCAGAGACGAGATCCAGCGATACAGCTCATTCTGGTCAGCATGCGCTGAAAAACCGCTGATGCGCTCAATCCGGGCAAGCACCGGATGCTCTTCCCCGAAGATGCGGACCGTTTCCGGCTTATCGAGAATAATGCGGCCCAGCGTTCCGACAGCCTGATAGCCGACAAACAGAATGGTACTCTCCGGTCGGTCAATGTTGTTCTTGAGATGGTGCTTGATACGACCGCCGGTACACATACCCGATCCGGCGATAATAATCGCGGTACCCTTGATGTGATTGATGGACTTGGACTGGTCCACCGTGCGCGACATGGTCAGTCCGGGAAAATCGCACGGCTGGTCGCCGGCGCGTACATGCTCCATGGTTTCTTCATCGAACAGCTCCTCATGCTTCTTGAACACTTCCGTGATTTTCACGGCCATCGGACTGTCGACAAAGGCCATCAGATGCGGAATGCGGTCTTCCTTCAGCAGGTTATTGAGGTGATAAAGCAGCTCCTGCGTCCGCTCCAGAGCAAAACTGGGAATCACCACATTGCCGCCGGCCTTGTGGGTTTCATTAATAATGCGTTCGAGCTCGCCGGGGATATCCGCAACTTCGCCATGCGTGCGATCACCATATGTCGACTCGATCAGTACATAGTCCGCATGCTCAAACTGGAAAGGGTCGCGCATAATCGGCAGATCCCAGCGCCCGACATCGCCGGAAAAGATAATCGAACGGGTTTCGCCTCCCTGCTCAACCTCAAGACGAATGGAAGATGAACCGAACACATGACCGGCTTCGCGGAATTCCGCCGTAATGCCCGCACCGATCGCGACCTTGGTATTGTACCGAACCTTGTTGAACAGCCCGTTTACCTTCTGCGCATCCTCCATGGTGTAGAGCGGCTCATAAGGGAACGGACTCGTTTTCCCGGACCGCTCATGACGCATCAGCTTATGCTTGATGTCTTCTTCCTGAATATGCGCCGAATCGAGCATAATGATATTGGCGATTTCAGCCGTGGCCGCCGTCGCAAAAACCGTCCCGCGGAATCCTTCCTTCACCAGCTTGGGCAGGCGGCCGCAGTGGTCAAGATGCGCATGCGTCAACAGAACAGCATCAATCGTATCCGCCGGAACGGGAAAATCGGCCCAGTTGCGGGACTTGAGATCGCGTTCCTGATAAAGCCCGCAGTCAACCAACAAGCGGACTCCGTTGGCTTCGAGAAAATAACAGGATCCCGTTACGTTTTTTGCGGCTCCGAAAAATTTGAGTTTAATTTCCATCCTCTGCTCCTTCTTATGGGTTTTCCGACAGCCCGGAACAGATGATATTTAATCCAACTCTTCCCGGTTCACTGCCGTGGTCCGACAAATCGACTCATAATCATTATAGGAGGCGATGAGGGGATCGACAGCAAAATCGCCATCTTTCAACCGCTGTACATTCTTATTCAGGGTTTCCAGAAAAGCGGGGAGCAGGTCCGGCGCGTCCAGCGACACCAGGCTCTTCTTCAACGCACCGCTGATTTTTGAGAAATCACGCTCATAAAAAAGGTAGCCGGCTTCAGTCATTGCGTTGCTGCAATCGGTATTCATTTTACCGAAAAAGTGCTGTTGGGCCGCCAGCGCATAGACCGGAAGCTGACAATCGAGGTTGCGCCGGATTTCATCGATGTATGCATCCTGATCGCGCCGGGCCCGACTCGATCCTTTGTAATCAAGCACCCGCACCCTTGAGAGCGCGCCACCCGCATCAAACAACAGATCAACCCGGTCGATGGTTCCCCGAATCCGAAGTCCCGCAAGCCCAACCGCCGATTCTCCGAAAAACCGATGCTCAAAAAGCGCCGGATAACGCCCTTCTGCTGCACAGCTCTGCGCATCGTAGCGAACAAAGTTAAGAATCTGCGTCAGGATTTTTTCCCGCTCAGCAACCCAGATCCCGGGATATCCCAGCGCCACCTGATCAAATTCGCGCCGGACCAATGCTTCCGCAAATTCGACATATTCCTGCGTCAGGGCAGCATCAAAAACCGCCAACGGAATCGCCCCGGGACCGCCTTCCGTCCGGCGGCGCCAGCCGTTTTGCGTCCACACCGCCCATTGCGGCGTGACATCCAGACCGGCGGATCCATCGGCAAACGCGGTATAGATCTTTTTCAGGAGAACGTGTATCAAAGAACCGCGCTCCATAGGATCGGGCGTGTCATCCGCCATCGACTCATCCCGAAGGCCAAGCACCTGCTCAATCAGGAAGAGATAGCGACACTGCGCCAGCTTTTCCAGCGCCGTCGGACTCAGTTCATTTTTTGACTCCAGCCAATCGGCAATCCTGTTCTGAAGTGCCGGAATGTGGCCGCAGTAAACAGAAGCCACACGCTCATCGGCCGGAGCATCCAGAAAACCCTCCCGCTCCGCTTCAATCCTTAACATGGAAACCAGATGTTCAAGCGCAGCCGCTGGCTGGGTTCCTTCATTGCTCCCGGATGGCGGGACCGCGGCGTCTCCAAGGGCAACCGCCGACTGCAGGGCTTCATCCCGCGCCCGGCATAGCGCAAGCGGAACGATGGTCAGGTAGGACTCGCCCGGCATCGGCATCCGGTCTTCCGGCGCCGTCTGCTGCTGGACATTCAGGTGTCGCAGAAACAGGTTATCATCATCCAGCCGCTGCATGCGCCATTGGTCATACGGACAGGGATTGAGCGTTTCCTGCGCCGGCCAGCCGGCCAGCTCCCAGACCTTTCGAAAATATTCGCCCGGACTTTTTTCATTTCCATCCTGATCCGCCGATTGGTAGGAGAGCACCAAGCGCTTCCGTGTCATCCCCAACGCTGAAAGGAACAGGACCGACTGCTGTTCAAAAAGCACATCCGCCTTCGGCAACGCCAGTACCGGAAGATGCCGCCCCATCTCCTCAAGATGACGGCGCAGCCACGCCCGTTCGTCATCACAGAGCAAAGCATCCTGACCGGGAACCGACGGAAACTCTCCCTCATTCAGCCCGGCAAAAAGGACGAGATCAAATTCGAGCCCGACTGCATCGTGGGGATTCAGCACCCAGACGCCCTGCTCATGACTTTCACGAGGGTGGACTGTCGCATTTTCAAGCAGCTCCTCCACCAGATCAATCAGGTCATTCAGCGGAACGGCATGTTCCCCCAGGCTTTCCAGCAAGCCCCGGACACACTGCAGTGCTTCACGGTTAAAATGATCTTCCGGCTCCGTCATCCGCTCATTGAGCACTTCCGAGGCGACAAACCCGGAACAGGTACCGGACGAATGAAGCCAGGCATAGGATTCGGGATTGATCCGCGGCGGCGCCTTAAGCAGACCATCCACCACGCTGTCAGACTGCGAAAAATGGATCGCCGGATTACGCAGCAGATCGATCAGCTCATCGCGTTCCGGACGAATCGGAAAGGCCAGCCATGCAAGAAATGCTTTTACACAGGGAGAGGAGAGCACCGGACGGCCGCGCCGGAAAAAGTAGGGTATTCCAAAGCGACCGAATACATGCGGAATAATATCCTGCAGCACGCTGATATTCGGAACCACCAATGCAATACGATTGGGTGCCAACCCCTCTTCCTGAAGATGCCACGCAATACGCCGCGCCAGGTCTTCCACCTCACCATAGATGCCGGATGAGCGTGAAAAAGCGATTCGGTCTCCCTGCTCCAACGGTATGAGTCCGGCGCAGTCGACGGCCATCGCATCGCCCAGATCCTCTGTCCAAGCCGCCCACGGTTCGGCCATGATCTGCATCTGAATACGCTGTCCCAGCCGATCGGCTGATGACTCGGAATGCGCCTGCGGAAGGGCCGATTCCACCCGGACCTTCATGGTGTGGTTCAGGGCCAACACACAGGATTCCTCAAAGGGATTCAGCCAGCGCACGGAGCGGAAGGTTATCCTTCGGGCACCCCGCAATAGCGGCGGCCAGGCATCGCGGTTACCGCGCAACAGCTTCAGAATAGCCGCATTAACATCGAGCGCGTCGACATAGCCCTCCTGTTTGATGATGGCGCGCCACACACTGAAAAGCGTTCCAAGCTGATAGAGTTTATGTCGACGCGGACGATCCAGCATCCAGTCGATGACGTGCGCAACCTCTCCGGGAATTGAAGCCATCTCCTTGAGAAGCTGTTCAAGGACATCGCCCAGTGCGGCATCCGAAACCTCGCCCAGCGTCCCCTGCCCAGCAAAATGACCGCGGGCCACCTCGACCACCTGATTACGCATCAGCACCTGCCGGACCGGAGACATACGTTGTCCCTTGAGCCGGACATACGGCATGCACAGGTTGCGCAGCCGGGCAAAAGTCAGATGGCCGGACGCATCCACGAAACCATTTGCAATCGCCTGCTCCTGCTGATGCCGGCGCATGGCCAGCTCCGTCGGAAATACCATCAGCTCTTGAACACGGTCAGGCATTTTTAATTAACCACAGAATACGCAGCATCCGGATCATCTCCATTTTGCGTTCTTTGTGTATTCTGCGGTTCGATCCTATAGGTTTTCGATAAAACGCGCGATCCGCTCCATGGCTTCCTTGATGTCGTCCATCGCGGTGGCATAGGAGCAACGAATAAATCCTTCCCCGCAGGCACCGAACGCCGTACCGGGAACACATGCCACATTCTGATCGTCCAGCAGCTTGAGGGCAAACTCTCTGGAGGTCATGCCGAATTTACTGACATCGGCAAACGCATAGAATGCCCCGTCAGGATAAATGCACGGAATGCCCATCTGCTCGAAGGACGCATGAATAAAATTCCGGCGCTTCTTATATTCCGCCTTCATGTAGGCAATATCCGAGTCCGCCTTTTTCAGCGCCTCGATTGAGGCTTCCTGACTGAGAATCGGCGCGCACAGCATCGTATACTGATGAATCTTCATCATGGCTTCGGTCAGTTCCGGCGGAGCACAGGTGAATCCCATGCGGAACCCGGTCATGGCCCACGCCTTGGAAAAACCGTGCAGGTAAATGGTGCGCTCCTTCATTCCCTGCACTGAAATAAAGCTGAAGTGCTGGCGATCGTAGGTCAGTTCGTCATAGATTTCGTCGGTCAGAACAATCAGGTCGTGCTCAATGGCAAAGGCGGCAATATCCTCGACATCCTGTTGCGAAAGGGCGGCACCGGTCGGATTGTTCGGATAATTCAGAAGCAGCACCTTGGTGCGCGGAGTAACGTGTGCCTCAAGTTCAGCTCGCGTCAGACGAAATCCGTTTTCCTTTTTCGTCTGAATTGCCACCGGCGTACCATGCGCAAACTGAATCAGCGGATTATACGAGACATAACTGGGCTCATGATAGAGCACCTCATCGCCCGGTTCAATCAGCGCACGGATTGCCAGATCCAGTCCCTCGCTGACACCGACCGTTACCAGCACCTCATCCACCGGATTATAGGCGGTGCCGGTCTTCTTCTCGACATACTGGGCAATACCCCGCCGCAGGGCAAGCAGCCCCATGTTGGAGGTATAGCTGGTAACACCGCGCTCAAGCGCCAGCATGGCGGCGTCGCGAATATGCCAAGGCGTCACAAAATCAGGCTCGCCAATGCCGAGACTGATCACATCCTCGCGGGAGCTTACAATATCAAAAAAGTCACGGATACCGGACCGAGGGATTTCACGAACCGTTTTTGTAATCCGGTTACGGAGAGACTTTGAGTCGTTCATCATCCTCCCCCGTGTGCATGAGAATGCCGCTTTGCTTATAGGTCTTCATCATGAAATGCGTGGCCGTTGAGGTGATGCCCTGCATCGTGGAGAGCTTTTCGCTCACGAAACTGAACGACTCCTGCATGGTTCTTCCCTTGATAAACAGCAATAGGTCAAAACCTCCGGACATCAGGAATACAGAATCGACCTCCGGAAATCGGCTGATCCGGTCGGCAATACGATCAAAACCACCTTCACTCTCCGGCGTTACTTTAACTTCTATTACCGTGGTCACCAGCGATGCATCCAGCTTTTCTTCATTTACGACGGCCTGATAGGCACGAATGACGCCTTCCTTTTCATACGCAGCAATCTGCTGTTTTACCTCATCGATGGAAAGACCCAGCATCTTGGACAGGTTTTCCGGTGATTCGAGGGCATTCTGTTTAAGCAGTTCGAGCAGTTCGTTCATGACGTTTACCCCTTAGGTTAAAAATTCGATAGAGTTTAGCGGTTTGCACGGCCCCGACCAAATCAAAAAAAACGCCCCGCAGGACGGGGCGTTTGATCTTGGCCGGAATCTTCAATTAGAAGTCGTAAGCCACATTGACGCCGCCCCAGATTTTTTCCTTGGCGTCGTAGATGCCGCGCGCCGCGTCTTCAATCGCGCCGCCTTCGAGCATGGTGTAGGTCAGGTTGAAGGACGCCGTAACGCTGTCCGTCAGAGCATAGTCAACCGTACCGTAGAAGTTATAGTCGTTGAATCCTGCTTCCTGCGAGGAAGCAGGACCATTCGGGAAGTAAAAGTCGTTGTAGGACGTGTTGCCGTAACCCATGGAAACACCACCGGAAACCT
Organism: Pontiellaceae bacterium; assembly: GCA_016937945.1. Lineage (GTDB taxonomy): Bacteria > Verrucomicrobiota > Kiritimatiellia > Kiritimatiellales > Pontiellaceae > Pontiella. The sequence continues at coordinate 49,634 of JAFGVP010000093.1, forward strand.
TCAGGTATTCGCTGACTTCGTACGGAGCACAAACGTCGATCAGGACATACGTTCCACGAGCTTCATCCACATCACCGAAAAGCGTAACGGACGGAATGACCGGAACAACGAGGTCTTCGAAGGTAGTGATCGCACCGTTAACAAACACTTCGGAAGTCGACTCAACACCGGTGTTCGGGAACGTGTAGTGCGTGGCACCGACAACGATTTCCATGTCGCTCAGGTTGAAAGGAACATTGTAGGCCAGCGAGAAATCGATTTCAGAAAAATCGCTCGATACGCCACCGCAGTCTTTTCCTGCCAGATTGTAGTTACCCCAGACGTTCAGGCTGAAGCCCATATGGGAAACCGTGATCTGCGGCTGCAGAACGGCGTCGTTATTATAAACCTGACCACGCCATACATATGAGGAAAGAAGTGCAGCTTCAGCCGTAACTTCGGGTTCAGGCGTGTTGCCGGCCGGAGGCAGCCCCGTAACGCTCATCTCTCCCTGAGCACCTGCAATACCTGCAGCCATTACAGCAGCAAAACCAACTGTCATCAATTTATTCATTAGACGCACTCCTCCAGTTAACCTCAATATTCCATACCGCGCCCATCGCGGCATTTGAAAAAGATCCGCTTACGATACACGTGCACCTGCACGTTGCAACCCCTTTTTAAGGCAATATAACAGCGGAACAGATGTCCTTATTTCACCGCCGCACCCGGCCCGATTTCGCCATCCACCGTCACCAGTTTAAGGGTCTCTCCGCAGGAGGCTGCAAGCAGCATTCCCTGCGACTCAACCCCGCGCAATTTGGCAGGCTTCAGGTTGGCCACCACAACGATCGTTTTTCCGATCAATGACTCCGGCGCATAGTGCAGCGCAATGCCGGCAACGATCTGCCGCTTCTCGCTGCCAAGATCGACCTGCAGTTTCAGCAGTTTGTCGGCTCCCTCGATGCGTTCCGCCTCCAGAATCACCGCCGTCTTCATACTGACCGCCATCACCTGATCAAAAGTAATCAGCCCGTCGCCAACCGGTTGCTCAGGCTTTTGGGGTTCCGTTTTTTTCTTTTCCTGTTTCTTTTTCTCCGGCTTTGGTGCCGCCGGCGCCTCTTCCTTCTTTTCCAGCTCGATGCGCGGGAACAGGGCGCCCGGCTGGGAAATTTCTGAACCGGGAACCAGCACACCGAATTCGATCAGGCGGCCCAGATGCGGACGCGCATCGCTCATGCCGAGTGCCGTACGGAGCTCCAGCATCTTGGCCGGCATGACCGGATAGAGCAGCGCCGCACAGACCCGCAGGCATTCCGCCGCCGTGTAGAGGCAATGGGCAATCTGCGCTTCCGTCCCCTCTTCCTTGGCAAGACTCCAGGGAGCGCGTTCCTGCAGATAGACATTAATCTTGCGGACGCCGGCCATGACAGCTGCCACAGAACCGTCCAGCTTCATATCGCTGATCATCGGTCCCATGGATTCCGCAGCCGCAACCACATCTTTCCAGAGTGCGTCTTCCATCGAAGTATCGATCCCTTCCGGCGCCGGAGTCGGCATTTTTCCATCGCAATAGCGGGAAATCATGCTCAGCACTCGGCTGGTCACATTACCAAGGTCGTTCGCAAGGTCGGAGTTGTAGCGCTTGACGAACGACTCTTCGGTAAAGGAGGCGTCCTGCCCCAGCGTCATCTCGGCAATCAGGAAATAACGGAACGCGTCGACGCCGCAGCGATCGATCATGTCCATGGGATTCACGACGTTGCCGAGCGACTTGCTCATTTTGGTCCGGCCCGTCAGCCACCAGCCATGCGCAAAGATGGACTGCGGCATTTCCACGCCCATGGCCTTGAGCATGGTCGGCCAGTAAACCGTATGCGTCGTCAGGATATCTTTTCCGATCAGGTGGCAGGAACAGGGCCACCACTGCTTAAACTGCTCCTCATTGGAGCGGTAGCCGACGGCGGAAATATAGTTGATCAGTGCATCGAACCAGACATAAGTCACGAAATCCTGATCGAACGGCAGCTCAATTCCCCACGCCAGCCGCGACTTCGGACGCGAAATACAGAGATCCTGCAACTCCTTGTTCTTCAGAAAGCCGAGCGTTTCGTTCGCCCGGAACGACGGCTGAATAAAACCGGGATGATCTTCGATATATTTGATAAGCCAATCCTGATACTTGCTCATGCGGAAGAAATAGTTGGATTCGACGATCGAATCCACCTTGCGGCCGCACTCGGGGCAGTTGCCGTCCAACAGATCCTTTTCCGTAAAGAAGCGTTCGCAGCCGACGCAGTACCAGCCTTCATACTCGGCCCTGTAGATTTCATCGCGATCAAACAGGTCCTGCAGGGTTTCCTGCACCACGGTTTTATGGCGCGGCTCGGTGGTCCGGATAAAATCGTCGTGCGTGATTTCGAGGCGCTTCCACAGCTCCTGAAAACGGACCACCGTCTGGTCGCACTGTTCCTGCGGCGTAATCCCATTGGCATCAGCCGCCTGCTGCACCTTCTGTCCGTGCTCGTCGGTCCCCGTCAGGAAATGGGTCGGCACATCGAGCAAACGGTGATAGTTGGCCAGTACATCCGCCAGAATGGTCGTGTAGGAATGGCCGATATGCGGCTTGTCGTTCACATAATAAATCGGCGTTGTTACATAGTATTTAGATGGTTTTTCACTCATGGGAACATCTCTTCTTCCGTTTTGAAAATCGAAGCAGGGATGATAGGCAGAACCCCGCAAGATACAAGCGTTGAATTGCCTGCCACTCCTGATGTAAAACCTGCGTCATGAAATTCAGACCCTGCATAGACCTGCACAACGGAAAAGTGAAACAGATTGTCGGCGGCTCCCTTCAGGACGGCAAGGATCCGGAAACCAATTTTGTTTCCGAGAACACACCGGCCTGGTATGCCGATCTATACCGGGCGGACAACCTGACCGGCGGCCACGTGATTAAACTGGGGCCGGACAATGATGCCGCCGCGCGTGAAGCGCTGGCGGCCTGGCCCGGCGGCCTGCAGGTCGGAGGAGGCATAACCGCCGAAAACGCCGCGAAATGGCTGGATGCCGGTGCCTCGCACGTAATCGTCACCTCCTACCTTTTCCGTGACCGCCAGCTCGATCCCATCCGGCTCGACATGCTGCTCAAGGCCGTCGGCAAGGAACGCCTGGTGCTCGACCTGAGCTGCCGGAAAAGGGATGGCGAATACTATGTGGTCGTCGATCGATGGCAGACTTTTACCAATATGATCGTCAACGAGCATTCGTTGAAAAAGCTTTCGGCTTACTGCGCTGAATTCCTGATTCACGGGGTGGACGTGGAAGGGAAGCAACAGGGAATGGACGAGGCGCTCATTGCGCTATTGGCCGAACATTCGCCGATTCCCTGTGTTTATGCCGGCGGCGTCCGCTGCTTTGAGGATCTCGAAAAGCTGGATCAAGCCGGTGCCGGACGGATCGACGTCACCATTGGATCGGCTCTCGACCTGTTTGGCGGAAGCATGTCCTACCGCGAAGTCGTCGACTACTGCAGCAGCAGCAGCGATTCCAGATAGGCTTCGGCATCGACGCTGCACTCCTCCGGCGCCCAGACGGCAAACTCCTTATCGGCAGCCGGATCATATGGACCAGGCTTGACCTCAAACAATACCGTATCCGGCTCCATCGCAATAAAGCTGTGAAAAATTCCGCCGGCCGAATCGATTCCCGGCCGGCCGTATTCGGTTCCAAGGCGTACGCGGTCAAGCACGGCGCCGGACTCACTAAAGGTGAGATAGAGAATAGACCCGCGCAGCACGATGATGCTTTCTGCACGGTCCGGCGCGTGGCGGTGCGGACGGATATAGGTCCCCGGCTGCAGGCAGTTAAGCATGCGCTGAAGCACGTCTTCCGGCGTGTAATGAATCGACTGAATCATGCGTTTACGCGGACTCTCCCGTGACGCCCGGGTTACGGCTTCCAGCAGTTTTTCATCCAGCACGTTGACGCCCGGTGAAAGCGGCGGCATCGCCATGGGATATGGGTCATTGTTCATTCGACATCTCCTTCAATTGGTTTCCCGGAGCATGAAAAAACCGCCCTGCTTTCGCAAGGCGGCAATACGGACCGGTCATGTGACCCCGAATTACAGAATCGAATAACTCAGGCCTGCAATCACGGTGGTATCGGTATGCTGGGTCGTAGCGGTATCCGGAATATTGTCATACTCCTCGCGCAGCTCGACGAAGAGTGAAAGCTTGGCGTTCAGTTTGCTCTTCACTCCGGTCACCAGCAGGCCGTTTCCGTCCTGTTCATTCTCCAGATCGGCACTGTATTCCATATTAAGGTAGTAGCTCGCCGTATCGCTGATATCCCAAAGGAAATTAGCAGCCGCGCGCCACTCACCAAAGGTACGCTCGTCATTCTGCGTGCGTTCGTACACTTCGTTCAAGCCCACGCTGGTATCGAGCTTCATCTTATCCTTATTGATGAAATAGTAACCGAGATTAGGACCGACCTTGATACGGGCATTGATCTCTTTGATCGCATCATGGTAACCCTCGGAAAAGACGCCGCCATACAGGTTTTTACCGGCAAACTTATGCCGATAATCGGACTGCGCACGCAGCTGGCCTTCCGTCTGCTCGCCCTCGGTTTTGCCCTGCTCGCCATGCAGGCTGTTGATCCAGTCGTTTTCCGGCGCAAAACGGTCTGCCTTGAAATCCACCGTGTAGAGGGTTTTATCCGTGTTACCCGCCTTGTAGGTGGCACCCAGCGACACGCTGCTCTTCCAGGTTACTTCCGGGGCTTCGCCTTCCGCCATTCCCATCAGCGGCAGTGCCAGCACCACACCTGCAATAATTCCATTCATCATCCTCATCACACATCTCCTTCAATTAATGTGCCGCAAAACTAGTAAAGGCCCTGCAGACATTCAATCTCTTTATCCCGCCGAAGAGCGGCCGGACCCTCGAATTGAATCAGGCGACAATGCTTATACTTGAATCTTGCAACCAGACATGCATTCATCAAAATCGAGGGACTTAAAACCAGTGATAAATGGAGAGGTCTGACCATGAGCGACTATAACTATACCCCTACCCTTCAACACGGAGGAACAAAGGAAACACCTTACCGGCTCGTGACGGCCGAAGGTATCCGGGCCGAACAGTTCAACGGACAGGATATCCTGTTGATTGAGCCGCAGGTGCTTGAGCGGCTGGCCTACGAAGCCTTCTACGAAATCTCCTTCTTCCTGCGCCCGGGCCACATGCAGCAGGTGGCCGCTATTCTCGAAGACCCTGACGCCAGCGAAAACGACCGGTTCGTGGCCCGATGCTTCCTCGAGAATTCCATCATTTCCGCCATCGGCGAGCTGCCGACCTGTCAGGATACCGGAACCGCCATTGTGGTCGGAAACCGCGGTGCCCGGGTCTGGAGCGATTTTGACGAAAAAGAGGCCCTTTCGAACGGCATCTTCCGCTGCTTCCAGGAATATAACCTGCGCTATTCCCAGATTGCGCCGCTCTCCATGTTCCAGGAAAAAAATACCGGCAACAACCTGCCGGCCCAGATTGATCTCTACTCCACAAAAGGCGCTGAATACGAACTGCTTTTCGTAGCCAAAGGCGGCGGCTCCGCCAATAAATCCTACCTCTTCCAGAAGACCAAATCCCTGCTGACGGAAGACAACCTTGAAGACTTCCTGAAGGCGGAACTCTTCAACATCGGCACCGCCGCCTGCCCGCCCTACCATCTGGCCGTCGTCATCGGAGGAACTTCCGCGGAAGCCACCATGAAATATGTCAAACTGGCTTCCTGCGGCGAACTCGACGATCTGCCGACCAGCGGCGACGAATCCGGCCGTGCCTTCCGCGATATTGAGTGGGAACAGAAGGTGCTCGCATGGAGCCAGGACACAAAAATCGGGGCCCAGTTCGGCGGCAAATATTTCTGCCACGATGTCCGCATCATCCGCATGCCCCGCCACGCCGCATCGTGTCCGGTCGGCATCGGCGTCTCCTGCTCCGCCGACCGCAACATCAAAGCCATAATCACGCGCGACGGCGCCTTCATCGAGCAGCTCGAACACGATCCTGCAAAATATGCGCCGGCCAACCTCGGAACCGAACCGGATGATGCGCCCATTGTTGATCTCAACCGCCCGATGGAGAAAATCCTGTCCGACCTTTCGCAGTATCCGGTCACGACCCGCGTCCGCCTCAACGGACCGCTCATCGTGGCGCGCGACATCGCCCACGCAAAAATCAAGGAGATGCTCGATCGCGGCGAACCGATGCCGGAATATTTCAAAAACCACCCGGTCTATTACGCCGGACCGGCCAAAACCCCGAAGGGCAAACCCTCCGGTTCTTTCGGCCCCACCACCGCCCAGCGCATGGATCCCTACGTTGATGAATTCCAGAGCCACCGCGGCTCCATGGTGATGCTCGCAAAAGGCAACCGCTCGCAAAACGTCACCGATGCGTGCGCAAAGCACGGCGGTTTTTATCTCGGCTCCGTCGGTGGACCGGCCGCACTTCTGGCCGAAAAAAACATTAAGTCCGTCGAAATCGTCGACATGGAGGAACTCGGCATGGAAGCCGTCCGGAAGATCGACGTGGTCGACTTCCCGGCCGTCATCATCGTTGATGATAAAGGCAACGATTTCTTCGCCGATATCCTGAAGGGTAAATGATGAAAAAGATTATTCTCGCGGTTTTCATCCTCCTTCTTGCGGGAATTGCGGTGTTCTGGATCATGATGCCGAAAGGCCCGTTCTGCCAGAGCTGCGCCATGCCGATGGAAAACGCAGCGCTGTTCGGAACCGAAACCGACGGCTCCCCGTCAGCGGATTATTGTTGCTACTGTTATCAGTACGGAGCGTTTACAGCCCCGGATATCACGATGGAAGAAATGCTGGAAAAGAGCATTCTCCCGATGGTTCAAAACACCCATATGCCCGAGGAGCGGGCCCACCGAATCATGGAAAAAACCCTGCCCCGTCTTAAGCGGTGGAGAAGTGAATAGCCCCGGAATCCGACATAAAATCCAGCCATTTAAATACAGAGCATGCCACCCATATTTTACCTATTTATCTAATAAAATGAATGATCTCTGTTTCGCGTCATCCCGTTGACGCCCTCTTTACGGACTGCTACTTTCATGTTCACGCGTGAAAAAGAATTTTGTTCCGGAATCAGGGGAGACAGACATGACAAAAAGTCACAGCGAACTCAGAAAGTTTGTTGCGCCGGAGTTCATATATGGCGTTGGCGCGCTGGATCTGACGGGACGCTATGCACGCCATTACGGAGCCAGGCGCGCACTGATCGTAACCGATCCGGGTATTATTGAAGCCGGTTGGATGGATCAGGTCCGCAACTCGCTTCTTGACGAGGATATCAAGACCGCCGTCTTTGATGAACTGACGCCCAACCCGAAAGATTACGAAGTCGAAAACGGATGCCGCTGCTATGACGAAAATGACTGCGACATCATTATTGCCGTCGGAGGCGGAAGCCCTATGGACTGCGCGAAAGGAATCGGCGTGTCGCAGGCGAACCGTTGCAATGTCCGGCGCTTTGAAGGCGTGGATGAAGTTCCCATGCCCGGCCCTCCGCTGATCTGTATACCGACCACGGCCGGAACCTCTGCAGATGTTTCCCAGTTTGCGATCATTACCGACACCGATCGTCACATCAAAATGGCGATCGTCAGCAAAACCGTTGTTCCCGACGTTGCACTGATTGATCCCCAAACCACCTTGAGCATGCCGGCAGACCTGACAGCCTGCACCGGAATGGACGCCCTGGTTCATGCGATCGAGTCTTATGTTTCCAACGCCAGTTCGCCCATAACCGACCTGAATGCCCTGGAAGCCATACGCCTGATCAGTCGCAACCTGAAAAACGCGATTACCCATCCGGAAGATCTGTACACCAGAGGACAACTCATGACGGCCAGCCTGCTGGCCGGACTCGCATTTTCAAATGCAAGCCTGGGTCTGGTTCATGCTATGGCCCATGCCATGGGCGGCCTCCTCGATTCGCCGCACGGACGCTGCAATGCCCTCTTGCTTGAGAAGGTGGTTGAATTTAACTATCCCGCTGCCAGCGAAAGATATAACCGCATTGCCGAGGTCATGGGTGCTGCGGTATCAACCGGTAGCGAAACCATTCTTGAACAACTCGACGCCCTGCGCGAAAGCGTTGGAATAGAAGCCGGAATCCGCAACATGGGAATATCGCCGGATACCATCCCGCAACTGGCGGCAAACGCATTTCACGATGCCTGCGCCGTGACCAATCCTCGCGAAGCGACGGAAGAGGATATCTGTATTATTTATGAAAAATCCCTCTGACCAAATATCGAAAAAACAGCAATTTCTGCGCGATAAAATAATCGGGCTCGGGGAGCATTCCATTCGAAAAAGCTATTACCCTCAGCTTCAGCAACAGCTGGAGGAGGTCGATCATGCTCGGCGTGAAATAGCCGAAAGTGAAGCCCGCTATCGATATCTGGTCGAGAACATTAACGATGTCATCCTGACACTCAGACCGGACGGCGTGGTCAGCTATATCAGTCCGGCATGTCTTAATCTGGGAGGGATTGTGCCGGATGAAGTTATCGGCACCCCGTTTATTGACCTGATTCACGGAGATGACCGCATTTCCTTCCTCGAAGAGACCGGGAAACCAAACGTACACAGCGGAGTGACGGAATTCCGCCTTCAGGGCCGGAACGAAGAGTACCGCCATGTTCGGTTTTCCTTTCGGTTTGCCCGGGAAAAACCAATCGGCATTACCGGCGTGCTCAGTGATATTACCGCGCTTAAACTGGGCGAAATCGAACGAAAAAAACTCAGAGACCAGCTGGCCCAGACCATAAAAATGGAATCCATCGGCCGATTGGCCGGCGGCGTCGCACACGATTTTAACAACCTATTGGGCGTCATCATGGGTAACGCAGAGCTGACGCTCGACACGGTCCCGAAAGAGAGCCAGACCTATGGGGACATTCAGGAAATTCTGAAAACCGCAGAGCGCGCCAGCGTACTGACCCGCCAACTTCTGGCATTCGCGCGCAAGCAGGCCATCAATCCCAAAATGATCAGCCTGAATGAAACCATTGCCAGCCTGCTGAAAATGATTAATCGACTGCTGGGAGAAAATATTGAGCTGGAATGGAAACCGTCCAAGCAGGATGTGATCGTTAAAATGGATCCGTCGCAGGTGGATCAGATCCTCGTCAACCTCTGCATCAACGCCCGCGATGCGATTGCGGATACCGGCCATCTCATGATTTCCACCCACGTAATCAGCGTGGACAACGCAACCTGCCAGCAGGACGGCCTGAAGGGACGGTTTGCGCAGGTCTCCGTAAAGGACGACGGATCAGGCATTGAAAAGGAGATTATCGACCAGATATTTGAACCGTTTTTTACCACGAAGGAAATGGGCAAAGGAACCGGTCTGGGGCTCTCAACAGTATACGGCATTGCCAAACAGAACGGCGGCTTTGTAACAGTCGAAAGCACAAAGGGAATAGGGACAACCTTCCACGTTCACATTCCGTTAGTGGAACGGGAAATCATGCAGCCGGTGGACTCTCAAAAGAGCCAGTCGCTGGAAACCGGAAACGAAACAATCCTGCTGGTCGAAGATGAAACCAATCTGCTGAAAATGACAGAGCGCGCCCTGACGCGGCTTGGATACACGGTGATTGCCGAACAGAATCCGGTGGACGCAATATCAAATATCGAGTCCTACAAAGGTTCCGTGGACCTTCTTCTTACCGATCTGGTCATGCCTCAGATGAACGGCATCGCCATGGCCCGAAAAATTGCAGAAATACGACCTGATCTGAAACAGATGTTTATGTCTGGCTATACCGATCACCCGGCTATCACCAACGGGGAAATCGATCGGGTGACGCAATTTCTCCAGAAACCCTTCAGCATTCGCGATCTGGCCGGAAAAGTGAGATGCGCACTTGATGCAACTCCGTAAAACATAAGTTGCCTGAAGTGCAGACGCTTATCAGGACCTCAGCGATTTCAGCTTAAGCACTAACACGGATCCGGCAAGAAACAGAACCGTACAGTTGGCGGATGCGATCGGCCAATCATGAACCAGCAGGCCGTAAACCGCCCACAGGCTCACACCCACCACAAAAATAATATACATGGCCAGTGAAATCCCCGAGGTATCTTTTGTTTTCCACGTATGTATCACCTGAGGCACAAAAGCAAATGTGGTGCATAACGCCGCGGCAAATCCAATCCATTCCATTGATCACTCCCTTAAATGGCCGCGCAGTAGACACGAAATCGAAGATGTCGAAAAGACTGTAATCCGACAAATTCATCCCCCATTTCAGAACCGTTTCACCACCGAAAGAGAGGCCGTCCGGGATAACAATACCGTATAATAAACTCGGGTATTCCTATCATATGCACTACTCATTCCTTCAAATGGAGGACAACGAGACAGGACGGCAATTGCATTGCCGCGCTGCACACTGCTCGAAATAACAGTGATTAAGCAGAAGAATCTTCTCGCGAAAGGCCCGTCAGTAAAGGTCGATTCCCGTCCTCAAAGGAAAGAGAACCGAAGCGGTCCAGCACCTCCGAATCCGCCCAGCAACTTTCTCTAAAACATTGACCACAAAGAGTTATTGACTAAAATTTCTAGATGTATATACATTTCGATGGAATTCTTTAAACAGGATCAATCATGCCTTATATATTGGAAATCGATAAAGATGCGAAAGCTGTACGCGCAAAAGCCATAGAGAAGCTCTCCCAAAGCGCTCGAATTTCCCTGATTCTTGAAGTCTCCACTCAACTTAAAATGAACCGGTATTCCCGCGCACTGCTTGACCTGAACAAAAGCACCTTCTCAGATGCAGAGCCCATGACCAGCGCGCTCGAACTGATAAACTGCTTCCGCATGCTTGAGATTTCCCAGGACACCCAACTGGCACTGATCCATTCTTCCGTTAATGAACATCAACAATATTTTGAAAGCGCCGCGCGCTTTGATGGATGGAACCTCAGGTATTTTCCGGACGAAAACGCCGCACTCGAATGGTTTGATACGGCAGAGTGAGCCGGTGCTGATGATGATTCAGAATACCTGCCCTTCCCTGAATGGTCATGGCGTGGCATACTGGCCGGCGATCTGATGAACAGGAGAAGAATCCATTTCACGTTGATTGTATGTGGTATCCTGACTGCAATGGCGGCCTATTGGGCCGTCCTGCAAAAACCCGTCACTCAACACATGATTAAAATTGCTGCAACAGCATGCAAGGCGGAAAAACCGCCATGCCCTCAAATTGCAGCCGCGAAATTTCCTTCCCAGACTCCGCCCCTCACAGCAGCCGATAAACAGAAAAACAAGGCCGCCCTCCGAAAAGAAACACCTAAGACAAAGACGACTGTCAATCCGACTTCCGCCTCCGCGCGCTGGAAACAGATTGAAAAAGGTTTTCAACGACAGAAAAATGAGCTTCTGAATGAATCAGATTCGAACAGACGAAGTAAACTCATCGCCCGCATGTCGCACCATGTACGCTTTGATACGCTGAGCACCATCGAATGGGCAATGTCGCTGACAGACCCTGAAGAGCGAATACAGGCACTTGAAGCTTTGAACAGGAATGCCCTGATCGGCATTGGGGCGCGCATATTACCGGATGAAACCGGATATCCGCTGATCCATGAAATGACCCTGCTGGGTGCAATGGAAACATCTGAAATCGCCCGGGTCGGCGATTATATTCTCGGCATGGAAGATTCCGATGGACAATGGACATCCTTCCAGAACATGCCCATGAAAGAAATAATCCAATACCTCAGAGGAGAGGCGGGCACGAAAGTTCATCTTCTCATGGGATCCGGCACATCGCAGAACAAGTATGAGATCACCACACAACGATCCATGATCGTTATGCAACCTCCTGATTAGCCGAATGACTCGTCCGGGCGGTCCGCGCCGGCGGGGTCAGTTTCGGAACTGCAACATCCAGCCAGGAACAGGCATCCGGCAACGATTTAAACATCCGGATATCAAAAGCAACGCGCTTTCGAACCGCACTGATCCAGATCCGCATGACCGACTCCGTCATGCCTGAATCAACCACAATCGCGGTCTTGCTCCGTCCGGCGCCAACCGGACAATTGCAGTGGAACTCGGAAACCATCTCATCAATGTCGCGCAGATGAATATCAGCCCGACGCGAACCTATCAGCCAAAGGTCATTGGTAAAGGGATATTCCTTGATAGAGGTCAGGTGCTGAATAATGGTCTGAACACAGTGATAGTCGAAATCCTCATGAAATCGGACGAGCAAATACTCTTTGCATTTATCGATTCTATACATGTATTGACCTCCTGTATCTGCTTACGGGAGAACCGTCATACGATATACGACTCTCATTTTTATGAAGCTCCATTCTAGCGGTCTCATCAGCCGGAACAACTCGTTTATTCTCCTAGTATTTATGACAGGGGCCACTATCAAAAAACCGCACAAACAGAAAACGTAATCGATTACCCAAAGAGCCGAACAATACGTTCAACAGCAGGCAGCAGCAGACGGCGGGGATGACCGCAATTTATGCGAAACCATCCTTCTCCGGCCGGTCCGAAAAAACTGCCGCCGGAAAGCGCTACATTGGCATCATGAACGAGCCGCCTGAAAACCCCGTCCCACGCGCCATGCGAACTGAAATCGCACCACACAAGAAACGTTGCCTCCGGCTCCATGACACGGATGGAGCCGGACGTTCGGAGCAGCCCGCAAACCTGCTTTATGTTTTCATGCAGATAGGCCACCAACTGCCGTTTATATTCGGCGCCGGCTTCTGAAAAACATGTTGCAATCGCCGTTTTTCCCAACAGGTTGATATCGCCTGCATGAACGCGGTTCTGCGCAATCCTCAACCGTCCGCGCAGTCCGGCATCGGGAATCACCAGATACGAGGCCTGCAGGCCGCTGCAATTGAAGGTTTTCCCAATCGAGTGTGCCATGATGACATTGGATCGGGCCGCATCAATGCCCAGCATTGATACATGTGACGACGGAGAATAAACGATATCCGAATGGATTTCATCGCTGAAGATGACCACCCCGTTTCGCTGACAGATATCGGCGATGCATTCCAACTCGTCACGATTCCACGAGCGGCCGCCGGGATTATGCGGATTACACAGCAGCATAAGTTTCACATCAGACCGGGAGACCATCTGCTCGAAAGCCGAAAAATCGACAGCAAACCTTCCATCCTGAACCAGAAGCGGACAATCCGCGACTTTTCGTCCGTTTGCCGTGGTACACGAAAAAAACGGCCCATATACCGGAGAAAGCACCGCTACGGCATCGCCCTCATTGGTAAAGGCCTGAATGGCCAGGGAAATACTGGTTACCACCGAGGGAGAAAGCAGTATCCGGTCATCGGAAACTATATTCACGTCGTGCTGCTCAGACATCCACCACCGGATCGATTCAAAAACGGCCGGATACTGCTCGGTATATCCATACATCGGATGGTTCACGCGGGCATGAAGCGCGCGCGACAGAAATTCAGGGGATGGAAGATCCATGTCCGCCACCCAGAAAGGTTCCACATCCGACTTTCCGAAAAAACGCTCTCGGGCCGCATATTTTTCCGCATGCGTTTCGTCACGAGAAATTATGGAATCAAAGTCATAAACGGTTTTCTGTTGCATCGCATCTCCTGAAATGGCCGAAAACTCAAATCTGTCGTTTACAATAAGGAACGATCGAAACGAGTCAAACACCCAACGTCATCGGATTTTTTTTGCAACGCTTTTTAACGTCGTCTGTCATAGGGAACATGAGAAAAACACAAGTTACCGTTCAATGGGATCAGGGGCTTCATGCCCGCCCGGCAACGCGCCTCGTACAACTCGCCCGGAACTATCATTCAACCATCCTCATTCATACCAAAGGTAAAGTGGCCGATGCCAAAAGTATCATGAGTGTGATGCTTCTTTGTGCAACGGTCGGCACCCTGCTTGAGATTGAAGCCGTCGGCGATGATGAGCATATGGCCACCGCAGCCATAGAGCAGCTTTTCGAGCAGGAGATATCGGACGGGCCTGATCGCGAACAGGCAAAACAGGATCTGATTGAGAGAGGCTGGTATTTCGGGGGAGACTAGACTTTATTCATCAAATGACGCATCACCCGGAAAACCCGAAAGAAATGAATACCGGCAGGGACGCCCCCGAAAAAACACGCTGGTATTTCCGAACGACATCCATCGTTGTGGCACTCTGCTGCATCGGACCTTTTGCATTGCCGCTTATCTGGCTGAAACCGGAAATGAAAAAACGCCGCAAGGCGGGAATTACCCTGTTGGTTCTCCTTTTAACCTGGGGACTTTGTTTCGCGACGTGGAAGGCAATTCAAATGATTATCGAAGCCTATCAGCTACTTCAGTCGATCTCACTCGTGTCCAAAATAGAATTAAAAAGAAGGGGATCTCAGGTTAGATTTTTGTGACCAAACAAAACTTAACCTAAGGAGAGATC
>JAFGVP010000094.1 GCA_016937945.1 Pontiellaceae bacterium
CGCGAACCATACGGAGCCCGCCGCATTCTGATCGGCTTCATCGTCGCCTTCCTGCTGGTGCCAACCGGGTATGTCGGCCGCGCGCTTTATCATCGCCACATCTTTTTCAAAACGCTCGACCGGGTCTACGCCGCGCCGCTGGACACCTCGGAACCGATGCCGTCGCCGCGCGTGGCCGGATATGCCCTCCGGCGACTGCATGCCTTGAAATCCGGCGAATATGTCCCGATCCTTTCAGAAACCTACAACCGGATCGTATTCGGCGGCATGGTCCTGCCCGACAATAAAATCGAGCAACTCGACCAGCTCCTGCTGGGCGGTGAATTCGGCGATGTGCGCCCCTTCAACGATCTTGCCTTTTATTCCTTTTTCACCGGAGAATCCACGCGCACCTCGGGACGCAATGTAACGTCCATCTCGCATGATGTTGCACTGACCGGAGTTGAATGCTCATCAACCACTTCAAACGGCGTCACGGAAGCAACGGTCCTGATGACCCTCAAAAGCGATGATGACCGGCAGGCGGAATATGTTGCGGACATTACGCTGCCCGACGGCGTCTTTGTATCCGGATATGAGCTGAAGATTGACGATGCGATGGTTTCGGCGCGTCTATCCGATCGCCGCGCCGCACTGTGGGTCTATCACATGATTCGCGATCAGGCCCGGCGCGATCCCGGGCTTGTCTTCTACACCGGACCCAACACCCTGCACCTTTCCGTCTTTCCTTTCGTCCGCGAAGAAGAGCGGCAATGTGCACTCAAACTCCTCTATCCAGAAAACGCCCGCCCCGAAATCCGCATCGGCGACCGAACCGTGTCCCTGCCGGGCGGCACACCGGCGACGGTTCTCGTCACCACACCCAACGGTTACCAGGCCGTCGGCATCCCGTCGGAAAAAGCGCAACGATTGCCTGCCGTACAGCGTAAGCTGGAACAGGTATCGCTCAGCGGCACCGATGAAACCGTCGGCTACTGTCCCGAATGGGATGTAAAGAAGAGCCTGACGGCCTACTGGGATTCCGGTGATGAACAGCTGGACCATGTGCCCTGGTTTGCCACGGCCACGGAACAGCCGATTGTGAAAATGGATTCGGCCATCTACTGGATGCCGCTTATCCCGGACAGCGGATGGAACAGCAACAAACCGGCCCCGCAAAATGTCCTGCCGTTAAAATGCGGCGGGCAGGTCCGCGTTATTCCGGCGGAAGGCGGCGGCATCATTTTCTTCAATTCAACGGCGTCGGTTGAACGGTACGACGGGACGCGGCTCATACCCTTTGAGGCAGAAGTGCAGATTGCTCCGGATACGCGCTATGCCCGCGCCGTTGACGTCTGGCAGGCGTGGTGGAAAAGCCAGCTGCATCCTGAAAGCGAGGACGAGCTGCGCCGCGAACTGCTGCTGGCCGCGCGCGAAATCAACATCCTGATCCCTTCAGCCGCGTTCCTCGCCGTCGAGAGTTCGCCCCAGAAGAAGGCGCTTGAAGAGGCCGAGGCCAAGTCGCTCGAAAGCCACAAGAGTCTTGCCTTTGATGAATTTGATGATTCCGAGGAAAAAGTGGGGACGCCCGAACCGGGACTGCTGATCCTTATCGTTCTGTTTCTCCCGATCCTGCACGGCATGCACAAACATCGCGAGAGGCAGAAAAATGCATAGGTGTCTTCCGGGAAGTGAGAAACAGCGCATGATCAAACTTTCAGCGGGTTTCTATAGTGTGTTTATTATTGCACTGATTGTGTTGGCGGACCGCGGGATGCTTCCGGGTTGGATGACGGGTTGCGCGGAGTTCCCGTACGGTGATAACGTCGGTCACTTCATTCTGTTCGGAGGGTTGTCGATGGTTTGCACGGTCGCGACCCGGTTTAAGCAGATGCACTTTTTCCGGCCGCTTTTTCTGGGGTGCGCCGTCACACTGGTGTTTGTGACGGCCGAGGAGTTTTCTCAGCGGCTGCTGCCAACACGCACGTTTTCGCTATCCGACCTTTTTGCTGATTATGCGGGCATTGCCTTTTTGGGTCAGTTCCTCTGCTCGAAATGGATGAAGTTGCGGCATCACATGTTGAAATGCGGAGAGGATTCCATCCCGAAAGCTCCGGAAAGGAGGGCGTGATGATTCCGGTCAATAAAGTTTCCCGATTCGGGCGGCGGTGTGCTGCAATCGCTGTTTTCTTCGCGACGACGGCCTGGATTCCGGCCGCATGGAACGGGCGACTTGCCGAGCGATGGTATGACGGTGATACCCGATTGCAGGAACAGCTGGCCAACGGCGTGGCCCAATGGCTTGATAGGGAACTGGACCGCGACGACTTTACCACCGGCTCAAATCAGTTTGATGGCGAATGGCTGTACGGTACCTATTCCATGGCGGCCATGGGTTTCGGCCAATGCGCAGTGCAACAGCCGGAACGGCGCGACCACTATCTGGCACTGATGGAGCGGGCAATCGATGAACTGCTGTCCGATCGGGTTCGCGCGTTTGATACCGAAAGCTGGAACAGTGATCCGCTGGAATCTCTCGACTCTGATGCAGGGCATGCCGCGTATCTCGGCTACATGAATCTGGCGATGAGCTTTCATCAGGTGCTGGATCCCGACTCCCGGTTTGCCGAAATCAACAACCGGATTTCCGAAGCATTGCGCCGGCGGGTTGAAAGCAGCCCTTCGCTGCTGATCGAATCCTATCCCTATGAAATCTATCCGGTGGATAACTGCGCCGTGATCGCCTCCATCGCCCTCAACAGTCGCGCCCGGGGAGAACCGCATGACATGCTTGCCCATCAATGGGCCGGGCGTTGCCGGAGGAAATACATTGATCCGCAATCTGGGCTTCTATATCAGGCGTTCAACAGCCGCACCGACGAACCGTACGATACCCCGCGGGGATCAGGCACCACTCTGGGCCTGTACATGCTCTCCTATATGGACATGAATCTTTCCCGGGACCTGTATGAAGCCGTCGAAAAACAGCTCTTTCAAAAAATTTGCGGCTTCGGATTCATGAGGGAGTATCCGTTTGGTCAGTCCGGCGCCGGAGATATCGATTCCGGCCCGGTGATCTTCGGACTCGGCCTTTCTCCTACCGGCTTTGCGATCAGCGGCGCCCGCATACACGGCTCTCCCGCCACATTCAGAGCGCTCTATGCCTCTGCGCATGCCGCAGGTGCTCCGCTGCAGCATGACGACACCTTTCACTTTGTGACCGGGGCATCGCTGGGCGATGCAATCCTTTTTGCCATGCTCACGGCGCCGCACGAGGGAATAGACGGAGTAACACCATGAAGAAAGCCATTCTGAAACTGCTCATTGAAACCACACTGCTGCTGGGCATCTATCGCGTGCTGCTGGGCATATTGGCCGGAACAAATATCGTTGCGGGCGTCTTCTGCCCCGGATCCCACCTCCCCGGCTACTATCCGGCCCTGATCTTCTTCTTTCTTCTACTCCGCCTCTATCTGGTGCTGCTGCCCGCCATACTGCTTGCCCGACTCGTAAAAGCCTGGCTTCGGCATCGATGCGCCCGCACAGAACTACAACAAATATGACAATTTCGTTCACGTTGTTACATTGTTGTGGATAAAATCCGGTTTACAGCAAATTCAACACCTTTCCATTCGTGCCATTAACCGCTATCCTGCTAACACTTACATAATGCATTAAAAATAATGGCACGCCTTTTGCGTTAACGTTCGGCCCGTTCTAGTTTTGCTGGCTTCATCATGAAGCCGGAGGATGCAGCAAATAGGAGAGAGAGATGAAAATGTCAAAGCGGGCAGCTTTTACGGCTGCCTTTGTCGGGCTGTTGTGCCTTTCCGGAACAGCTTTTGCCGAAGGAGAAGGACCTCAGGTTGATACCGGAACCACGGCGTGGATGCTGACTTCCACCGGACTGGTTCTTCTGATGGTGCCGGGTCTTGCCATGTTTTACGGCGGACTGGTCCGCACCAAAAACGTCCTGGGAACCATGATGCACTCGTTTGCCGCCATGGCGGTTGTCGGCGTTCTTTGGATGATCTGCGGTTATGCCATGAGCTTTGGATCAAATGTACTGGGCGGATGGTGCGGATGGAACAAAGACTATTTCATGCTCAAGGGCATCGATACGACCATTCTGGATTCCGGTATTCCAGAATATGTCTTTGCCATGTTTCAGGGCAAGTTTGCCATCATTACTCCGGCATTGATTGCCGGTGCCTTTGCGGAGCGCGTCAGATTCCGCGGCTACTGCATCTTTATCGCACTATGGAGCCTTCTGGTTTATAATCCGCTCTGCCATTGGGTCTGGGCCGAAGACGGCTTCCTCTTCGAGAAGGGGGCCATCGACTTTGCCGGCGGAACGGTTATTCACATCTCCGCAGGCGCCGCCGCACTGGTGGCCGCCTTTTATGTCGGCGCACGCCGCGGCTATCCTAAAACCGCCATGCATCCGAACAATCTGGTTATGACGCTTATGGGTGCCGGCATTCTCTGGGTCGGCTGGTTCGGCTTTAACGCAGGTTCCTCTGTCGACAGCGGACTGGTTACTGCGCAGGCCCTGACCGTTACACAGGTGGCCGCTGCGGCCGGTGCCCTTTCCTGGATGATCCTTGAAGGCATCCTGCATAAAAAAGCCACAACCCTCGGCTTTGTTTCCGGAGTACTGGCCGGACTCGTGGCTATCACGCCGGCGGCCGGCGCAGTTCAGCCCTGGGGCGCCCTCGTGCTCGGCGCGGTAGCGTCTGTTCTCTGCTATCTTGCCATCGAAATGAAAAACAAGCTGGGATACGATGATACACTCGACGTATTCGGCATTCACGGCGTGGCCGCGCTCTGGGGCGCCATCGGACTGACCTTTGTTCTCCGGCCCGGAACCATCGAAGTCAGCATGCTCCACCAGCTGTGGGTTCAGACCGAAGGCTGTCTGGTCAGCTTGGGCTACTCCGCCGTCATGACGCTCATCCTGCTGGTGGTGGTTGAGAAACTGTTCGGATTCCGCCTTACACCCGATGCAGAGCGCGCCGGAATGGACCACAGCCTCCACTCCGAGCATGGCTACGGAATGCTGAACCTCAACTCATAGGAGAGTTTTAAGGGTTACGCTTTGGGTATTAAGCTGCAGTTCCCCCAAAAAAGCAGCCACCCAATGCTTGACCACTTAAATCTTCATAACGAAACACTTTAAACTGTTCCGGAGGAACCATTATGAAACTGATCACAGCTATTATTCAGGAAAGCAAGCTCGACGAAGTACGCGAAGCCCTCATCGCCGAGGAGATCGAACGGATTACCGTCAGCCGCGTAGCCGGCCACGGGCGTCAGGAGGAGCGGGAAATCTATCGCGGCCAGGTGGTTGTCCCCAACCTGATCTCAAAGATTGAGATCAAGATTGCTGTTAATGACGAGTTTGTTGACACCACGGTCAACGCCATCCTGAAATCCGCGCGCCACGGTGACGATGGAAAAATCGGCGATGGAAAAATCTTCATCACGCCGCTTGAAGAGTGCATCCGCATCAGCAATGGAGAGCGAGGCGGAGCAGCGATTTAATCTCGCCATCAATACACTCTCTGAAGGCAGAGCAGGATCAAATGACAAGGGACGCCATGTGCGGCCCTTTTTATTTCATATTTGAATCATTTTAGCCCATTAAAATACATATATGTGCCGTCGTGAGCCATATCGCATTTTCACCGACTTATCATTCATTATTGTATAACCTTTCTGTGCTTGCACTTACACAATTGTATATATTTTTAACACACGCCAAATGGCACGATCCATGCATTCACTGGCAGACTTGTTTTGTATAGCCATGCTATTCCGCGGTTGGGAGGCCGTGATGCATGGTTTGAGGATGCAACAGACAGGAGAGAGAGAATGCTAAAATACAAGAAAGTGGCTGCTACGGTCACTTTCCTGGCGGGCCTGTGCCTGTCGGGAACTGCGATGGCTGCGGATGAAGCGAGTGCCGTAGAAACTATATCAAGTTCATCAAACACCCTGTTCCTGCTATTAGGAGCGGTAATGATTCTGGCCATGCATGGCGGCTTTGCTTTTCTGGAAGTCGGCTCGGTCCGCCGGAAAAACCAGGTGAATGCGCTGAATAAAATTATCTGTGAGTGGGGCTTTTCGACCATCATTTACTTTTTAATCGGCTACCCGATTGCCCGCGGAATTCATTTCCTGCGACCCATTTCCGAGCTGGATGCCGATAACGGGATTGAGTTTGTGAAGTTTTTCTTCTTCCTGGGCTTTGCGGCCTGCATTCCCGCCATCATTTCCGGCGGGGTTGCCGAACGCGCCAAGTTCTGGACCAACTCGCTGGCCGGCGCCATTTTTGTCGGACTGGTTTATCCCCTGATCGAGTGGATATCCTGGTGGTCCGGCGATGTTCCGACCTTTCTGGGATTCAAGGCCGAATGGCTGCCGAAGGTCTTTTCCGAATTCCACGACTTTGCCGGCTCTTCCGTAGTGCATGCAACCGGCGGCTGGCTGGCCCTTCACCGGAACATTGACGGTGCCGGTGGAAAAACGGAGTTGAATCTGACCGTTCAGCTTTCCGGCCTTCATCGATTCCGTTGATTGCAGCAGAACCGACCAACTGCGCTCTCCGGACTCGGCAATATGGGCCTCCAGCCCGGCAACCGATGAAGAGACCGATTCCAGGGTTACTGCCTGCTCCAGCAGATTGGTGGCGGTAATCGTTTCCGAAATCCTGCTGTCGGGAAACAGGTTTTTCAGTCGAATATATCGGGGAGCAAATTCGATGGGTTTCAGGAGCGTTCCGGTCAGGCGCAGATCATAATACAGGTGCTGCTTATCGTTGGTCACCAGCAGGATCTGTTTGTCCTGTTTCCCGTTCCGGTTCTTTGTAGTAAAGACCGATGTGCAGACGGCATTGGTACCCGGCGGGATGGTCATGGGAACCACCGTGGTCTCCACCCCGCAGCAGTTCTTTATTTTCGAGATAACCAGTGGCTCATCGCCCTTGTTCCAGATGATGAATTCATGGGTAATCGGCTCCTGGCCGATCACCGCACCAAAGTCATGCTTTGGCTGCCCGCACTCAATGATTGGTGCTGCAAAGAGCGTGTTGGCCACGAAAAGGCACAAGACCAACGCAGGAATGACAGGACGATTAAATGACAGGACCATTTTCTTCATTGCCAATGAAAATAACAATTCCTCAGAGATTACGCATCTTCAGGACCAGCAATCGGACAGCATTATCACCACTTGCTTTCTCTAACCGCTCCAGACAACCAACATAATGAGACGCATCATTTTTATATTGCTCAAGGGCCTGAGTCAGAAACAGATAACTCACGTTGAGTTTGGTCCTGTTGTCGAACTCATCTACAGCATCATTTCGCTTTTCAAGCGTAAGTAATGAAGCCACGAGATCCGGAACAAAAGATCTATAATGATCAGGATTCTTTTTTACACATGATGCAGCATTCACAACCAGTGAGGCCCGCAAACCCATCAAACCTGCTTTCACGATCAAATCCGCTTCCGGTGTTGTGAAATTCCCTGTCCTGATAATCCCTAGAATAGCACTCCCTGATTCCTCCGAGATCTCAGTAAAGAAATAACGTTCATACATCCACTCCGACACTTTCTTATCATTCGGAAAAGCAAATGCAATGGTCATACATGCCATGGCCCGTGTGGAAGTATTCTGGTGAAAAGCCGCAGTAGTCATCAGAAACTTTTTCGCGGCCCGAATCGTATCTTCAGACACCTTTCGATCATCGTACTTTATTAACTTTGACTCTGGAGCAGAAGACACCCCTTGCGCAGAGCCATAAAGAATGTAAGTTGCAGCACTGCAAATGGCAGGGTCGTTTGTAATTATCGATGAATCTGAAATGACAGCTCCGACATCTAAAGAGTCCAAACTGATCTCATCAATACCAAGAGTACCTTTAACGTCAAACGCCACTGCAATTTGAACACAAACAGTCAGGCCAAAAAGAATAGACAGTACGTTTTTGTTCACTTGAACACCTCAATTGTAAAGTTCCCCAGCGAAATGCTGGCAATTATAAAGATGATAGCTACAATCACCCCTGAGTTCACTGAGTGTCGCTACCCAAAGATTGTACTCCAACTCCTGAATGTCGTCAGACACTTTCACAGCTCCTCTGGAGGAATTTGAAGATTTCACTTCACCGTCTACCCAACCGACTGATTCATCCAATCGAAAAAGTGCTAGATAAGCTACAGCGCCGAAAATAGCTTCCGAAAATGAATCGGCAAATAATCCAATACACTCCACATCGACTACATATCCCTGATACAATCGATGCACTCCAAAATCAGTATGATCGGGAATAACTGCATCATTGTCGAATTCTCTGAGATACGAGGTTTCATCCTGCGCCCCGACATCACGCTCATAAATCGCCTTTTTATAGCATGACGTTGCTCCCCCAGGACAATTCGATGCCAGCCCTCTTATTGGCAGCAATGCAATAATCATGCTCATCAAAAACAGCACATCATATTTCATTTCTTTCTCCATTCATTAGAACATGTTCGTTTTAATTTGCCAGAGCCGCCGGGCCGGCGGCGGTACGTATCGCAGGCGGCTCGCCTGCCTAAAGCGACAAATTAAAACGAACATGCTCTAGTCAAACTCCTTGTTCCGGCCCGATCACCGTCCCGAAATCAAACTTCGGCTGCCCGCATTCAATCCGGGGTGCTGCAAAGAGCGTGTTGGCCACAAAAAGGCACAGAAAGAACAAAGGAAAGACAGAATGATTGGGGACAAAACAATTCACCCGGGACCTGTAAAATGAAATCATTCTGTCCTTAATCATTTTGCCGAAACCCAGTCCGCACCGCGTGAGATCTTTGTGCCCTTTGTGGTGAAAACTAGTTTATAAGAACCGGAGGGAGCTTTTCAGCGGGTTGCGTCGATGTCGTTTCCTCGACCACTGTCGGAACGGAGCGATCGACCGCGACCTCATCCGGCGCATCCATTTTTTCCAGGGCCAGCCGGGCGGCATCCGCAATCTGGCGGTTGCTGTCCAAGATATACGACTCCAACAGCTCCCGATCATCTTCATTGCCCACTTCACCCAACGTCACCAGCGCCGCCGACCGCAGCAACACCGTTTCGCCCGTCTGCGCCAGCAACCGTGCAGCATCCGCCACCTTAGAATTTATTTCACCCTCCACTACGTCAGAGGACACGAAGGATTCATTTTCGTGTGCTTTTGTGGTTTTTATGGCTAAATTTGAACTTAAACGAAGTGCCGTCATACGCGATGCCGCCGAGGCCGATTCATCCGACGCAATCTCCAACGCCGAATCCGTGATCGCCTCCCGATCAAATTCATCATGCGTCCGCGAAAGCAGCTCCAGCCCGATCAACGACGTCCCCGCAATCGTACTGTCCCGTTCATCCAGCGCCGCAAACATGGCTTCCTGAACAGCTCCCAGTTCATCCGTATCGGTACCGCCGGCGGCTCGCCGGTCCTGCGCGTCTGAAGGCAGGCGAGCCGCCTGCGATACATCCTCTTCGTGCCCTTTTGTGCTTTTTGTGGCTAAAACGTCCGAATACCTTTCATAGAAAGGCTGCATGAATTGCACACAGTAGTCCCGCCAGACGGGATCGTTGTCAGGATTGGACGCCATTTCCGCCAGTTGCAGGCCGATCCCCTCCGGCAAGGTGTTCTGCCGCAGCAAACGATCCAGCACATCGTTCTTCACCGCGTTGATCTCAATGTCCCGCATGCCTTCCGGAAACCGATCATTCGGCCAGGTCAGCATGTCGCGCAGTGCAGCGACATCATCGGATGACAGATCCTTCGGTAGTTTTGCGATAGCATTCCCCAGCGAGTTATAATTGTGCTTCTGCCCGTCCAACCCCAACAGACTCTGCACGGGCGCAGAGAGCTCCACAGACGCAACGCCTCCGGCGCGTTTTGTATCAACCGGAGTATTATACGATAAGAGCGGCGCATCTACGTTTTCGCTCGTCACAAGCGATGTATCGCTTTCCGAAATACCTGATGAACTATGTGATATTCTGATCACCTACATCGCGACGATCAGCCCCACCCCAACAACAGCAATTCCTATAAGAACACTCTTTTTCATTTCAATCATCCTCGATATGAACAAGCCCCGCTCTCACGGGGCTTTAAGGTAAATGTGGGAAAGTTCGGAGGCCTTTCTGACCAGTAAGCAATCCCAGAAAACATCACTTCATAGGACTGACCCCTTTACAACAACAAAACCGCCGACCCATCAAACACAAACATCAAAGGACTGACCCCTTAGTTTCTCTATGTGTCGCCGGTTTTAATCGGCGCTTTCGGACTGACCCCTTCGCTTAATCGGCGCTTTCAGACTGACCCCTTCGCCCTAAGAATCAGGAGGAACGCCGGGGGCCGGGCTAATGGGTGACTCCTTTATCCAATTGCCTCTCTGATTAGTCTTCTACGGAATATTTTAACCGCCGAATACTATCCAACAAAGCCGATGAGCTATTCTCCTGAGAAGAGACCGCTACTACAAGTTGGTCAAATAATTCAGATCTTTTTCCCAATATTCTTCTAACTTCATACCGATCCTTTTCAGCCATAAGAGTTAAGTGGTTAAATACTGCCAATGCAGTTGATGCTTCATGATTACGCACTAAATAAATCAATGCTTCAGGAATCGTATCTTCCAACTCATCAATACCCGCAGCATAAATGAACATATCGTTTATAATAGCCGTGTCACCACCTGAAAAAACCACTGGGTTCGATATAAAATCAGTTGCAGTAATGCAGTTCTGTTTCCAAAGCAGAAACAAACTATGTTTAACAGACCACTTGTTCTTTGACGTGAGCAAAACGTTTCGTGCATCAGACCTATCTTCTCTAGCATCCCTCTTGCTTAGGATCAATTCTGATGCCATCTGTCGTAGCTGACAGCGCTCAGACTGCAAAAATGGACCAAAATAGCTAAATTTAAGTAGTTCTGACTCCTCTTTATCCCCTACTGCATAAAAGAAATACTCTTCAAAATCGTCATTTTTTATAGACAGCAATGGCTTCAATCTGCCCCCATCACCTTTATTTAATTCCATTTTTTTACTATAATTCTCTTCACTTATTTCATTTCTATGATCGCTGCTAATTACTTCGACTTCAAAATGTCCGTTGACGGTAATATACGAACGTTCAGTATATTCCCACCCTCCTTCTCCTCGATCTAAATTCTTATCTGAATCAAGTGGTATCAAAACATGTGTCACATTGATCCCTGTTTTATAAGGGCTCTGATTGGCTGGATGCATCAGATCACTTGAGGGAATAAAGGTTATTTCATACAATTTCGCCTCACTATTGTATGACTTAAACAAATCTACAGCAGGCCCCGCAAAAAAATGTCTATTTAAAACATTATCCCCTGCAACGACTTGCATAGTCACACACATACAGTAAATGACCAACACGCTTGTTTTACATAATATATTCTTCATCTTGATTGATCCTTTCACTACTGCAATGACATAATTACGGTGAAGCAGGGAAAACAATAGTTAACTCGTTTCCCCCGGGAACAATAATCTCTTTACCAGTAGAGTTATCTTCGCCAGCATCCGTCGCCCAAGGGGTCAGTCCTTTTATATTAGTCTATTCCTTAAATCCATGAGCGGCCCGCGGTCGGCCCGTTTCACATTCCCAACAAATGCCGAAACATTGCAGGAATGTCCGCAATGCAGGTGCTCCGTAATCCATTGGTTCGCCACAACAGTTCGGGAACGCAGCAACCAGGCCAGCACCTGCTTTTCCGGGGCATTCTTCCGCATGTCGGCCAATCCGGACGGCTTCAATCCCAGGATCCTCAATCCAGCCTCCAGCAACCGTACAGCTTCCGCCTCGTCATGCGCACGGACTTCTTCTCCGCTGAACGATTCCCGCCTGCCCTGTGAACCGATCACGCCATCCAGCCTTTCCAACAAGTCATCGCGAAACTGTTCGCTGCCAAAACACCAACCGCGACGGATCTTCCCCCATTGCGTATCCACTTCCTGCGGACGGTCGCTGCCGGCAATCTCCTGCACCCGCTTCTGCATTGTGCGGCGAAAGGCTTCCCGCCCGGACCGCTCATCCGCCCGCCCCATCGCACCCAGCGTGCGCTCTACCGCCAGCCACGACGGCCGCTTCGACGGCCTGAAATAGAGCGGATAGCTGCTCCACCGGTAATCCGTCAAGCGCCCCTTTTCCAAATCAAACAGTTTCGCCCGCGCAGGGTTCAGATGGATATAGCTCGCCACCGTTGAAAAGTATTCCCCTCCGGCTCCCTCCACCAGCAACGCCTTGTAGCGCCCCTGCAGCAGGTGCCCCCAAAGTTTGTGCCTCGAATTGAAGCGCTGGGTATACGTGCCCTGCAGCCACTTCATCCCCGTTACCAAGTTTGCCTCCGGGGTCTCCAGCAGCAGATGGTAATGGTTGCCCATCAAACAAAAGGCATGCACCAACCAACCGGTCTTCATGCATGCCTCCTCCAGTGTATCAAGAAACGTTTCGCGATCCCTATCATCCAGAAAAATCGCGTCCCCGCGGTTTCCCCGGCTCATGATGTGGTAGATCGCCCCCTCGTACTCTATGCGCGGTTTCCTAGCCATGAAACAACACTACAACAAAACCGCCGACCCATCAAACACAAACATCAAAGGACTGACCCTTTTGCACAACGCGGTCACTCGTGTCCAAAATAGAATTAAAAAGAAGGGGATCTCAGGTTAGATTTTTGTGACCAAACAAAACTTAACCTAAGGAGAGATC
>JAFGVP010000095.1 GCA_016937945.1 Pontiellaceae bacterium
ATACAAACTGGTTGAACAGATTGCATCCGATCTTGGTGAGCCGCTTGAAAAGCTGATCGGGAACATCGAAGTAATCAGCCGGATCAAACTTTCAAACTATGTCAGCGACAACGTCGGCGAACTGACGCTCGTCGATATTGTGGATGAGCTGAAAAAGCCGGGTCGCGACCCGCGTGAAAAATTTGAGGAAGTCGGATTCCGCGAAGATGTGATGACCATGCAGGATCTGAAGGAAGGTATGGAACTGAAGGGCGTCGTCACCAACGTCACCGCTTTCGGTGCCTTTGTTGACATCGGCGTTCATCAGGATGGTCTGGTTCACATTTCCCAGCTGTCTGATCGCTTCATCAAGGATCCGGCAGAGGTCGTTCAGGCGGGCGATCGCATTGATGTCCGCGTGTTGGAGGTCGACCTCCAGCGCAAGCGGATCTCGCTGACGGCCAAAAAGAATCAGTCCGCCAAGCCGAAGGGCCCTCACAAAGGAAACCGCCCCCAGAACAACCAGCAACGGAATAATAACCGACGACAGGACAATCGGCCGCAGAAACCGCGCGGATTCAGCAACAATCCCTTTGCCGATTTATAGGAGCAGCCCGTCGCGAACACGGGCGGACCGGTTCGGGCAGTCGAGTTCAGCAATAATCCTGAGCGCAAATTCGTACGCAGTTCCAGGGCCCTGACTGGTGATGAGATGCCCATCGATCACGACGATTTCGTCGGAACGGGTCAGATGCGGCATCTTTTGCTCAACGCCGGGATAGCAGGTAAACTGTTTTCCTTCAAGAAGTCCGGCCTGATTCAGTGCCAGCGGAGCAGCACAGATGGCACCGATCCACTGGCCGGATTTACTGAAGTCCTTGAGCGCCTGCTGGATACCTTCATGCTCGCAGAATGCCATGGTTCCGCCAAAACCGCCGGGAAGGATCAGGATATCATAATCGGAGGGATTCACCTGATCCCACTCAACGTCAGCCACAAGCTTAACACCACGGGAGGCTTCGATCGTGCCGCTGGTCAATCCGGCGACGGTTACCTTCCATTCGGCGCGGCGCAGGGTATCGATAATAATGACGGCTTCCATCTCTTCAGATCCGTTGGCAATGGGTACCAGTGCTTTCATGCGCAACCTCCGGTTGTTGATTTGCAACAGTTGAAACGGAGCGAATTATCACGCATGTAGGCTCATGCGTCACTCAATAACTTTACGAAGCTCGTGTACAACCTGTTCACGAAGAGCCAGAGATACCGGATTATCAAAGGTTTCCTGCAGCACCTCAAGAAGACGGGTACCACTGCAGACCACAACCCCGTTCACATTCATGACCTCTTCCGGAAGCCGGGTACCGAGAAAACAGAGAACGGAGTGCACCGGCAGCTCACTGCCGCCGGCGTCATCAACGTAAGCCACGAGCTCGGCCGTTGCCGCCTTTACCTGTCTAAGCGGAGGACGCGAGGGCTCTTTGCCGCCGGCAAAAAGTTTACCGTCACGAAATTCAACGGAGCCCTTCCAGTTTTTTGTTTCGACCACAAAAACACCCCCGGGCCCCACAATGATGTGGTCAAAATTCTGTTTTCCCCCACCAAGGCGCAAGCCGTTAAACACGGTGTATTCCGCACTGAGGAAAGCCAGCTCATGCGCGACCCATTCCTCGCCCTTGGCGCCCTTAAGATAGTTACCGAGTCGGCGATCTCCCCAGGCCAGCAGAACGGCAGTGGCGACCGCTACCAGAAAAAACAGCACACCGACCGTGGAAAGTTCCATATCCGGAAGCGGAAGAAGCTCACGCAACAGGAAGCCGGTAACGAAACAGATCACCAGTAGCGGCCAGAAAGCCCGAAGCAGGCCCAGAACGCGCGGCGCCTCGCCGGGACTTCCATAGACCCGGGCAAACCGACTGCTGATAGATTCCTGAGACGTTTCCATGCGTTAGAGTCCGAGGACGTGCTTCATCGCATCTTTCATCGTGTAGAGACGGGCCTCTTTGCCGGCAACCCACAGGGCAGCCTGAAGCGCTCCGATTGCAAAAACATCACGACTGGTTGCACGATGAGACAATTCAAGCAGTTCGCCAACGCCCGCCATCATGACCGTATGATCACCGACAATATCCCCGCCGCGAACCGCGTGAAACCCGATTTCCTTTTCGGGACGCTCTCCGGGCAGGCCGGTCCGGCCATCCACCTGCACCTCTTTAAGATTCCAGTCATAACCATCCGCCGCCGCCTGACCCAGCATCAGTGCTGTCCCGCTGGGCGAATCCTTCTTCAGGCTGTGATGGCGTTCGATCACTTCGATATCGTAGCCCTTGTCCTTCAACGAGCGGGCACCGATCTCCACCAGATGGCACAGAAGGTTAATCCCGAGGCTCATGTTACCGGACAACACCACCGCCGTTTTTTCCGACGCGGCTTTAACCTCGGCAATCTCCTCTTCGTTCAGCCCGGTGGTTCCGATCACCCAGGCCGTGCCCCACTCCGCAATGCGCGGAGCATTGCCTGCAACACCAAAATGCCCGGAAAAGTCGACGATCACATCCGCGCCCGGCCCCACCTCGGCCAGATTACTGGTCAGCTTAACGCCGGCTTCTTTCGTGCCGGCCGCCAGCCCCGCATCGGTATTCAGCCCCGGGGCATCCCACAAATCAACGGCACCGTACAACTCCAGACCCGGCACCTTTTCTTCCATGATGCAGCGAATAAGGGTTTTTCCCATACGCCCGGCAGCACCGAGAATCACAACTTTTGTCTTCATAAACTCACCCTTTTATTAGCCACAAAAACCACAAAGGAACACGAAAACGGAGGCCCCTCTTTCGTTGTGACTTCTTGTGTTCTTTGTGGCCAGACCGTGCAATTAAAGAATCCCCGCAGTCTCCAGCGTAGCACGCAGCACGGCCTTGTTTTCATCCGTCGTGGAGCACATCGGCAGACGATAGACCTCTTCCAGCATGCCCTTCATCGCCATGGCCGCCTTGATTGGAATCGGATTCGTGTCGATGAACAGATGATCAAAAGTCCGCGCATACTTATCGTGCAAAATCTGGGCGGCATCAAATTCTCCCGCCAGCGCATGCTTGACCAATGCCACCAGCTCCGCCGGAATAATGTTGGATGCCACGGAAATCACGCCGAGCGCCCCTTCTTTAATCATGGGCAGCGCCAATGAATCATCGCCGGAAAGCACTTCGATATCACAAAGCTGCTTAATCTGCGTGACGCGTTCAACCGAGCCGGCGGCCTCCTTGATGGAAACAATGTGCGGGTGCTTTGCCAGTTCGGCAACCACTTCAAGGGGAATCTCCCTCGCGGAACGTCCCGGCACATTATAAAGACATACCGGCAGCCCCAGATCCGCAACCGCGGAAAAATGCTTAATGAGTCCGGCGTTATTCGGCTTGTTGTAATACGGCGTCACCTGCAACGTTCCATCAACGCCAAACGCCTTGGCCGCTTCCGTCAGTTCAATCGCTTCATCCGTCGAGTTTGCGCCGGTTCCGGCCATTACCTTACAGCGCCCCGCCGCAACGGTCGTAACCACCTCGATCACTTTCAGGTGCTCGGGCGTACGTAGCGTCGGCGACTCACCGGTCGTTCCGACAGGAACAATCCCGGCCACGCCGGCGGCGATCTGAAATTCAACCAGCTCCTCAAGCTTTTCGTAATCCACCGATCCATCGGCCGCGAACGGCGTCACAAGAGCAGTATATACTCCACTGAAATACATTGTTTTCTCCTTAAACGTCGAAGGACTCTAAACCACCGAAGTCCAACGTTGCAAAATGATCTTCAACAGTTTCGGCGCGACGGATCTTCACGACCTCTCCGTCTTCGCGCAGCAGCAGCTCTGCGGAACGCAGCTTGGCGTTGTAGTTGAAGCCCATGGCATGACCGTGCGCGCCGGCGTCGTGAATAATCACAATATCACCGACTTCCACCTGAGGAATGGCACGATCGATGGCAAACTTGTCGTTGTTCTCGCATAGCGAACCGGTGACGTCGCACTTAAAGTCACAAGCCGCATCCTCCTTGCCGGCCACGGTGATGTGATGATAGGCGCCATACAGCGCCGGACGCATCAGATTAGCCATGCAGGAATCCAGCCCGACAAACTGCTTATAGGTGTTTTTCTTATGCAGCACACGGCTCACCAGCCACCCGTACGGACCGGTTACCATGCGACCGCACTCCATCCGGATATCCAGCGGCTTCAGTCCCTTGCCGATGATCAATTCGTCGAACAGCGCCTTCACCTCGGCGCCAAGCGCCTCCAGATCAA
This sequence comes from Pontiellaceae bacterium, assembly GCA_016937945.1. Lineage (GTDB taxonomy): Bacteria > Verrucomicrobiota > Kiritimatiellia > Kiritimatiellales > Pontiellaceae > Pontiella. The sequence goes on from JAFGVP010000095.1 coordinate 4,277, forward strand.
TCGCTTCATCTTCGGGCTTGTAGGGAATACCGATTCCTCCGCCCAGATTGACAAATTCAAACTCAATCCCCAGTTCAACTGAAAGCTCAGCCACCAGTTCGAACAGCAGTTGTGCGGTCTCAGCAAAGTAGGCGCGATCCAGCTCATTTGATGCAACCATCGTATGCAGGCCGAAGCGCTTCACGCCCTTGTCGCGGAGCATGCGGTAGCCTTCGAACAGCTGATCACGTGTAAAGCCGTATTTGGCCTCTTCCGGATGGCCGATAATGGCGTTCCCGCCCTTGAGCGGTCCCGGATTATAACGGCAGCAGATCAGTTCCGGCAGGCCGACATGCTGCTCGAGATACTCAATATGTGAGATGTCATCGAGATTGATAATCGCGCCGAGCTCCTTGGCCTTCCGGTATTCGTAGGCCGGCGTATCGTTGGAGGTAAAGATGATCTCTTCGCCTGTAACGCCCACCTTTTCCGACAGCAGCAGCTCAGGATAGGAAGAGCAGTCCGCGCCAAAACCTTCGGACTTCAGGATTTTCATCAAATAAGGATTCGGGGCCGCCTTGACCGCAAAGTATTCCTTAAAGCCCGGATTCCACGCAAAAGCCGCCTTCAGCCGGCGCGCATTCGCACGAATCGCCTTTTCGTCATAGATATGAAACGGGGTCGGAAAACGCTCAGTCAGCGCCTCCAGCTGCTCTTTTCCCAAGGGGAATTTCTTATCTGCCATGGTTATCTCCTGAAATTAATGGGCCGGACTATACACGAAAACGTGCTGTTTCCAAGTAGGTAGCCCCCATTACTTAACAGCCCCGCCACCCCGTTTCCCTGAAAAAAGAACACCACCTCCGGGAAGGCGGTGCCGTCCGTCCGGCGGTTCATGCAGCGCGCCGGAGTCATTGTTGCATCAGGGACTACTTGTCCTTGGCGGACGCCATAAATTCCTCGCGGGTCAGCGCATTATCCTTGTTCTGGTCTTTTTTGCGGAACTCCTGTTCCGCCGCCTTGGAATCAAACGACTTGCGGTCCTTCTTTGCCCGCTCCCGCCGATAGGCGACAAACTCGGAGCGGGTCACCTTTCCGTCCTTGTTGACATCCATCAACTTGAACAGGTTCGTGGTATATTCAGACGAGTTTTCTTCGGCCTGAACAGCGGCGCAGATCGCGAAAAACAGCGCCAGGGCAATGCATTTATTCATATTCATCTCCTTGATGAATGTCCGTGTCGCCAGCTCATTTATCCCTTCACACGAAACAGATTCCAAAGCACTGAAACGACGCCTGCTATCTACCAGAACCGTTTTTAGAAGCAACGGGAATATTCATCCAATAACGACATGTTTTTACGCCGTTTTTACAATTCCATGACAACTCCTTTGCGCCCGCTCCATAGGATGCCGTTTATCAACCAAAGGAGCACATGCCATGAAACAGGGAATATTGATTCTTCTTGCCGCCGTCTGCGGCGTCGCAACAGCCCGGGCCGCCGATTCAACACCGGCCCGGATGCCGATCCGGGAAATCACCGTCTTCAAGGACGGCCATACTTTTATCCAGCACAGCGGCAGAATGCCGGTGGATGCAGACGGAAACATCGTGATGGATTATCTCCCGGCGCCGGTCCTCGGAACCTTCTGGCCATACGTTGACGACGAACACGCATCCCTGCGATCCGTCATCTCCGGCCGGCAACGAATTCAGATCGAGAAAACGGCATTGACCCAACGCGAAATGATCGAAGCCAACACGGGCGCCCGCGTCATGATCCGCGAAGGCAACCAGTCGTATGAAGCAACCATTATCGGGATTCCGACGCGCAGCAGCGAAGAGCTAGAGGCAGGGTCCGCCACAGACGCCGGCCAGCGACTTCCGCAGAAAGCGGATCTTCTCCTGATCCGGACCGTTCAGGGCACCAAGGTTCTGGCGTTCGACAGGATCAACGATATCACGTTTCTGGAACCGCAAAAACAGCGGATCCCGACCGAGGAGTTCCGTGAGCGGCTGACATTGGATCTGAAGTGGAAAGACCGGCCTGCCGGCGCTGCGAACGTCGGAATGATCTATCTGCAGCGGGGCATTCGCTGGATCCCGAACTACAGCCTTTCCATCGATGATGACGGCGGCGTTCTCGTTAAAATGGAAGCCACCCTGATTAACGAGCTGATTGATCTCGATGATGTCAGTGCCAATCTGGTGGTGGGCGTTCCGCGGTTTGCCTTTCAGGATTCCGTGGACCCGATCTCCCTGCGGCAGGATGTCGCCCAGCTGTCCTCCAGCTTCAGGGCAAGCAGCCAGACAGCGTTCGGCTTTTCCAATTCCATCATGTCACAACGGACGGCTCCCATGGCCAGCTATGATTCAGTCCCGGCCGGAGGCAATTCGATGGATCTCGGACCGGAACTGAGCGGATCGGCCAAAAGCGAGGATCTCTACATCTTCAGCGTGGATCATATTACACTGCGCAAAGGCGAGCGCATGGTGATGCCGATCGCAGAATACCGGTTGTCCTACACGGATATTTATGCCCTCGATATTCCGATTCTTCCTCCGATGGAAATCATGAGAAACCTGAACCAGTCCGAGCGCATGGACCTGATTCGTACGGGATATTCTCCCACCGTTATGCACAAGATCCGGATCGCAAACAGCAGTGGCCAGCCCTTCACCACCGCACCGGCGATGATTCTCCGAAACGGTCGCATCATTGCTCAGGGGATGATGAAATATACGCCGGCAGGCGGCAAGGCGGACATTGAACTGACCACGGCGGTTGATATCAACGTGAAGAAAACCGACAACGAAATCCTGCGAACACCCAATGCGGAAACATGGAATAATGACCATTTCACACGCATTGATCTCGAAGGCTCCATTGCCCTCAAAAACTACAGGAAAAAACCGGTAACGGTCGAAATCACACGCCATGTGCTGGGCAATCTTGATTCGGTCGATCAGGACGGCACGGCCACCATGATTAATCCGCTTGAAAACAGGAACTATCTGCCCGACGAACAGTCCATGAACTGGTGGTATCGTTACTCGTGGCCCTGGTGGTGGTTCCGCTTCAACGGGATCGGACAGGCCTCATGGACCAGCACCCTCGATCCCGGCGAAGAAATTGAACACACCTACACCTGGCACTATTTCTGGAATTAACCTGCTATGAATCGATCGGAGGCAGGTTATCCAGCCCGCCTTCGATCGCTCCGGGTTATGTTCAGAACGACCGCTGCCCGGGCAGAGGCGGGGCTTCGGATTCCGAAAGAAAACCGTCATGATTCTTATCCAGCACATCAAACTGATCCGGCGGGCCATCAAATTCAGAACGCGACACCTTGCCATCATGATCCCGATCCAGGCGGGAGACAAAACCGGGATGACCACGTGAAGTGTTCTGCGATTCAACTTCCGGACCTTTATTACTCGGATCGGCTGCGCCGCCGCAAACCAGCCGGACATAGTTGTTGATCCGCTGCGCATCACCCTGCGGTCCATGCCCGACGGAAAGCTGCGACTCGTCGCCGCTTTTCTGGTCGCTACGCTGGGCGCCGGCGCCGTGAACATCCATCCACTCGTTGTGCATGTTGCCCAGAGCACGTCCGAACGCGAGGTACACAGCCCGGCTTCCGCCCCTCGAATCCGTGTGCGTAGTACTGCTCCAGTAATGGCCGAAATCCCTCTGTCCGGCTTCATTCATGATCGGAGAACATTCAAAAAACGGATCAATGGCTGCAGATTGCGAGGTATCCGGCGAACGCGAATAGTCGACGATGCTCTGCAGCTCCTTGGCATTCGGCAGGCGCCAGTCGTTGTGACCGGCAAACGACATATTTTCGGCATATTCCAACGCAGACACCCAATCCATCCCCTTTCCACTGTCGGCTTTCATCCAGATCAGACCGGTGGCCCGATCCGTGATGGTGTCGTCGCCGTTATCGACAAAATCGTTCTTCCCGTATTTTTCGTTACCGCGGACATAGATCACATAGAAGGTCTTGGCACCGCGCCCCGGCATGTTACCCGTCGGATAACCCTTGATGCGGCCATCGGCAAAATTGACACCGAACATGGCCTGCTGGCCGTGCATCACTTTGCCCACATAAAGCGTAGAGGTGGCCCACTGCGAATCAATGATGCGGTCACCGTCCTCCTCTTTTCCGTATTGGAATTTAAAAATGCCGGCGTCGATGAACGGCGTGGAACCTATGCTGCCCATGGGATCGACATCAGTGCCGCTGAAATCAATCAGCGAATAGAGTTCCTGAATGGTGGGCAAACGCCAGTCGTCGTGACCTCCCAAGCGGCATTTTGTGGCGCCGGCCACGGCTTCATCATAGGTTTTCTTTTCGCCGGGATCGGCCTGCCACATCAGGCCCGTGACAAGATCGGTGACCGTGCCATCGCCGTTTTTTCGATATGCAAACTGGTTTCCGTTGTACTGCGCATCCTGCCCGAAGAACGGCTGCCCCACCTTCGGGTAGACCACCTCCTGCTGATCATCGTAACAACGAACCTGTCCGGTATCGACAACCGGATAATCCACGGCCATCGCGGTGACTGAAATCATCAGCATGCCGGCACATATATTCGTTTTCATACGGAACTCCTTTCTCTCAGGTTCAGTGCAAACGTAGCACCCCGCTCCTTAAGGGTAGATGAAGGTCACGAAAAAATTAACCACAACCGGACGAACAGAAAAACAGCCGACCGCTTTAAAAAGCGAGGCGGCCGGGTGGCCGCCTTTGCATGGTTATACCAATGATTGATAGGTCTTTGTATTTCCAAGGCCGCCGGGCCGGCGGCGATACGTAGCGCAGGCGGCCCGCCTGCAAAAACCAAAATCCTAAAACCTAACCTATAAACGGTATTACTGATTGAATCCTTTGTGGTTCATGAATTCCCAGATGCGATCCAGCCAGGTATAGCTGCCGGTGCCTGGCGCGGCGGTCCGCTGGAAGCAGTGCCCGCGTGTGACCAGTGTGTGGAGATCGGACTGGATTCCCATGCGGCGAAGCTGTTCCCAGCATTTAACCGAGTTCATCGCCGCCCAGCCGTCTGCATCCCCGTGAATAAACAGCATCGGGCAGGTCGCAAGGTCAAAGGAAAACTCGGGAACGAGCCGTGCTTCATCCGCGTTGCCGCCCGTTGCATTGTTGGCATCATCACCATCCGTGAGCGCATACGCCGGATAGATGGCCACCGCCCACTGCACATTGCAGGGAATCTGGTCCAGGTCGTCGATCGGCCAATAGGAACGGTGTTTTGAACTGGTCGCGCCCATGAGCGTCAGGTGCCCGCCGGCTGAAGAACCCATAATACCGATGCGATCGGGATCGAGCCCCTTCGCAGCCGCCTCGCTTCGAACGACCCG
>JAFGVP010000096.1 GCA_016937945.1 Pontiellaceae bacterium
ATGCGCCGTTCGATCACCCATTCGCGCCGGACCATGCGGAGCACAAACTGTTGGCCGGCATCGACCTCGACGCTGCCCTGCCGAATAAAGGTAATACGGGTGGTTCGGTTAAATGGAAAGGGCAGGCTCTCCACATCCGCACGAACGGCGCATGAGAGGGTTGCGGCAAGAAGCAGGCTCCAAATCCATTTCATTTTAATGATCCCTAGTCTCGGTCTTTTGTATTTCGAATAATTTATCGAAAATTTCCGTAAAGGGTCACGTTATGCATTGCTGAAGCAGGGCATGTCGAGCGGTTTCTGGTGTGCTATGACACGGAACTGGCCTATTGACACCGCGGGAGTTTCAAGTATTTTTCCAAGTCCTGTACTAAAAAGAGCCCGCGAAGGCGGGGAAAGGGATTTTGGCTATGAGCAGTAAAAAAACCGAAAGTGATGAATTGAAGGATTCTGAAATGCTGGCGGAAGAGGAACTGGCCGATAAAGAGGCCGCCGAAGCCGAAGAGCTTCCCGATACCGAGATTATCGAAGAGGATACTGCCGCTCCCATGGTTGAGCAGGAAGAGGAGTCGCTGCGCGATCAGTTTATTCGTCTGCAGGCCGACTTTGCCAACTTCCGTAACCGTACTCAGCGTGAGCGTATCGAGCTTTACCAGCGAGCCAACGAGGATCTGCTGCTGGAACTTCTGCCGGTGATCGATCACTATGAAATGGGCCTGCAGACGGCCATGCAGCATGAGGTGGACAGTGCGGTGCTTGACGGATTCAAGATGGTTTTCGACCAGTTCCAGAATGTCTTGAAAAAATTTAATGTTGAGCCGATTGATGCGGTCGGAACGCCGTTTGATCCACATAAGCACGAAGCGCTGACGCATCTGCCTTCCTGCGAGTTCGAAGCGGAAATCTGCTCCAATCAGGTCAAGCGGGGCTACATGTTCGGCGATCGGCTGCTGCGCGCGGCGCAGGTGGTGGTCTCTTCCGGTCCGGCGGCAGAATAAAAAGGAATGGATGAACGATGGCTGACAAACGCGATTATTATGAAATTCTGGGGGTAGCGAAGGGCGCCACGGCGGATGAGATCAAGAAGGCTTACCGCAAGGTGGCAATGAAATATCATCCCGACCGCAATCCGGGCGATCACGAAGCCGAGGAAAAGTTTAAGGAAGCCAGCGAAGCCTACGAAGTGCTGAGCGACGCTGACAAGAAGGCCCGCTACGACCAGTTCGGACATCAGGCCTTCGCGGCGGGCGGCGGTGGATTCGGCGGCGGCTTTGGCGGCGGCTTCCACGATGCCTCTGACATTTTCGAGCAGGTGTTCGGCGGCGGCTTCAACATCAACGATCTATTTGGCGGCGGCGGGGGCGGGGGCCGTCGGCGCAGCACGGGTCCGGCGCGCGGTTCAGACCTTCGCTATGATCTGGATGTCGACTTTGAAGAGGCTGCGTTGGGATCGCATCGTAAGCTGACGCTTCCGGTCAGCGAAACCTGTTCGCGTTGCTCCGGAAACGGTGCAGAACCGGGAACCTCGAAAACCACCTGCCCGACCTGTCGCGGACGTGGCCAGGTTACTTCCGGCGGCGGCTTCATTCAGTTTTCCCAGACCTGCCCGACCTGCCATGGCTCCGGCGAGACGATTTCCAGCCCGTGCCGCGAGTGCCACGGTTCCGGAAGCATCAAGGAGCGCAAAACGATTAAATTGCGCATTCCGGCCGGTGTCGAGTCCGGCTCGCGTCAGCGTTTGCCCGGCAAGGGAGAATCCGGCGTTCGCGGTGGCCCGCCCGGCGACCTGTTTATTGTCTTCCACGTCCGTGACCACGAATTCTTTAAGCGGAACGATCTGGATATCTACTGCGAAGTGCCGGTTCCGTTCCATATTGCCATGCTCGGCGGCGAGATTCAGGTTCCGACCATTCATGGCGGTGCCAAGCTGAAGATTCCCGCCGGAACCGAAAGCGGCAAGGTTTTCCGTCTGCGCGGCCAGGGGGTCGTGGATGCGGCGCACGGGCACGGCAAGGGCGATCAGAATGTCATGGTGAAAATCGAAGTTCCCACGCGACTCTCCGGTAAGGAGAAGAAGGCAATGCAGGAACTCTGCAGCACCCTGCACGACAACCATTTCGAAGAATCCGCCCGGATGAAAAAAATGGCGGCCACGTTCTACGAGCGCAAACGCAAGCTCGAAGAGGAATAAGGATTAGCCGCAAAAAACACAAAAAACACAAAGAGCACGAAAAGCGATCCGTGATTCCCTTTTGTGATTTTTTGTGTTCTTCGTGGCAAAAAAAGCAGTCATGCGGATCAACTCGCTAATCAATGCAAACGAGCTGGAGAAGGCGGTTGCAACGCTTTCGCCGGAGGAGTCGCATCATCTTGCCCGTGTACTGCGTGTACAGCCGGGGCAGGAAATCGTCCTGTTCGATGGGCAGGGCGGGGTGGCCGACGCGGTGATTGAGTCCGTAAGCAAAACCGCCGTTGAGGCGCGAATTGAAACGCGCCGGACGGTTCCGAAGCCGGTGGTTGAGCTTGATCTGATACAGGCGGTTCCGAAGCCGGACCGGTGGGAGCTGGTTCTTCAGAAAGCGGTTGAGCTGGGCGCGACATCCATTCAGCCGGTCCTGACGCAGCATACCGAGTTTAAGCCGAACCCGAAAAAACAGGAGCGCTGGGAAAAGATTGTACTGAATGCCGCCCAGCAGTGCGAAGTGCGGTGGCTGCCGACGCTCAATCCGCTTGCGCGCTTTGATGCCGTCATCCCGTCGCTCAAAGGGTATGATCTGGTATTGGTCGGCTCGCTCTATGAGGGCACCATCCCGTTCCGGGATGTCGATTTTTCCGAAAAAAAACGCGTGGCGCTGCTGATTGGGCCGGAAGGTGATTTTACGGAGGACGAGGTGGCCGCAGCCGTCGGAAACGGAGCCGTTCCGGTCTCTTTCGGCGACCGGATTCTCCGCACCGAAACCGCCGCAATTTTTGGTTTAAGCGTGCTGGCCTATGAGCTACTTTAACCACCTCCAAAGTGGATCCGCTAATTAACGCGAATGGACCTAATAGAATGAAAGAAACTACCGTTGTTGCTCTGGCAAACCAGAAGGGCGGCGTGGGAAAGACGACCACGGCGATCAATTTTTCGGCCTGCCTTGCGGAAAAACGCAAGAAGGTGCTTCTCGTTGACCTTGATCCGCAGGCCAATGCCACCAGCGGGCTGGGTCTGGAAAAGGGCTTCGGCTCCAGCGTTTTCCCGGCCATGCTTGGTGAGTCCGGCTGCCAGGAGCTGATCAAGGAAACGGGCATCAAAAATCTCGATATTATTCCCTCCGAGCTCGATCTGGCGGGGTCTGAAGTGGCGATTGCACGGTACGATGATTATCTCCATCGCCTGCGCGATGCGATGGCGCCGGTCATCGAAAGCGGCGTCTACGATTATATCATTCTCGACTGTCCGCCTTCGCTGGGCATTCTCTTTATGAATGCGCTCAACGTGGCGCATGAGGTGATTATTCCGATCCAGTGCGAATATCTGGCGCTTGAGGGGCTGGGTGTGATGGTCGATATCGTCAATCAGATCCGTGATGCGAATAATCCGCAGCTTCATATCAGCGGCATTCTGATGACCATGTATAACATGACGACCAATTTGTCGCAGCAGGTGGTTCAGGAAGTCCGCAATCATTTCGGAAAGCAGGTATTCGGAACGCTTATCCCGCGTAACGTGCGGCTCAGTGAAGCTCCGAGTTTCGGTCAGCCGATTACGGTCTATGACTCCAATTGCGTCGGCTCCGCCGCATACCGCGAGCTGGCCAGGGAATTCCTCAAGCGGCGGAAGCAGTCAGTTGCCGATGACAGCGAAGTCGAATCCACGCTCTATAATCTGGTCCCGGATGAGCTGGTTGACGAGCTGTAGGTCCGGCGCTGCTCTTGTAAAACGCTTTTCTTTTGGGAGCCCAGATGGATGAATCGGTTCGTCAGGGTGTGTGGGTGTGCTGTATTTAGGTGACAAGACCTCCCGGTCTCCGGGAGGTATGTTCTTCGTCATATCTCAGATCTAACGAGGACATAATTATGCCGTATGCATACCACTCTATTAAGAAGCGAATCCACCTTGCCGTGCTGTTGGCGGCTTCTCTGGCCACGCTGGCCTGCACCGGTCCCCAGGCTACCTTTTCCAATCCGCTCTATCAGGGCGAAGATCCCTGGGTTACCTTTCACGACGGAAGCTACTATGTCTGCACCTCCGGTCCGCTCGATCCGACCGCGGTCTATGTTTCCAAATCACCCAGCCTGCTGGAGCGCGGCGAAAAGGTGAAGGTCTGGGAAGGTGCGGGCGAATATAACCGGGTTTTCGCCCCGGAACTCCATTTCGTCCAGGGGAAGTGGTATATCTATTTCTGTGCCGACACCAAATCCGAGGATTGGCGGCATATGGCGATTGTGCTGGAGGCCAATACCGATGATCCGCTCGATGGCTTTACCAACAAGGGCGTGCTCTTTACCGGAGACGAACATGGTAACGCCCAGGCCAACGACTTTACCGTGGTGACCTATAACGGGCAGCTCTACGGTTTCTGGGGCTCGCTGGCCGATAAATATGTCGAGGGCGCCGTCATGGCCCCCATGGACAGCCCGACCAAAATTACGGCCTATCGCAAGGAGATGGGGCTGAATGCCGAGGGCCCCCGTGCGATCCTGCATAACGGCCGACTGATCATGACCGGCGCCGCCGGCGGTTTTGCCTCCAAGGACTATCGCCTGGTCGCCATGGTCTATTCACCGGAAGCCGGCCCGATTGATGACAAGGCATCCTGGAAACCGCTCGAAACACTGATGGAGAGTACGGCAGACGTATGGGGCCCGTCGCGCGCAAGCTTTACGGTTTCGGCGGACGGCAAGGAACACTGGGTAATGTATCATTCAAAGATTTTCAGCGCCGATGACAACGGAATCCGTCAGGTAAATATTAACCGGTTCACCTTCGATGACGAAGGCAACCCGGTCTTTGACACGCCTCCGGGCCCTTCTGAAGTTTTGCCGATTCCTTCCGGCGACCCCGGGATCGGCTCGATGTACCCGGCTGAAGAGTGGACGCTTTCCGGCGGAGCTGCGCAGGAAAGTACCCGCAAGAATTATACCGGCGCCGGCTACATCGGCGGCTTCGTCAAAGAAGGTGCTAAAGCGACGTTTTCCGTTGAGGTTCCAGAGGCCGGCGACTATCGGGTGGTCGTGCGATACGCCAACGGTGTTTATGTGGCCGATGAACAGAAATCCTTTCCCACCAGCTATCCGCCGGCCGAGGGATCCCTCTCCCTGTATGTCAACGGCAACCGGATCAAGCGCACGAACTTCCACCGTACAACAAACTGGGACGTCTGGATGCTCGCCGGAGAGATCGTCCGTCTCAAAGCCGGCAAAAACGAAATCAGCTACCGTTTTGATTCCGGCGATGTCGGTCAGGTCACGCTGGACTTTGCCGCGGTTTCAAAAAGCAGTACGCCGCTACGCGGGCTGCGCGGAAGCTATTTCAACAATTCAGACCTGACCGATCTCAAACTCACCCGGCTGGATCCGGAAATCGCCTTTAACTGGCGCAATGGATCGCCGGACCCGCTGATTGAGGGCGATACCTTTTCCTGCCGTTGGGAAGGATTCATCGAGCCGCTCTATTCCGAGACCTATACGTTCTATTCCAAATCCGACAACGGTCGCCGGCTCTGGATCGATGGCACGCTCGTGATCGACAAATGGCTGGACGACTACGATCAGACCTACACGGGAACCATCGAACTTCAGGCCGGCAAAAAATATCCCATCGTCTATGAATATTATGAAAAAGACGGGGGAGCGAACACGCGCCTCGAATGGTCCAGTGCCAGTCAGGACCGCGAAATGGTCCCGTCCGCAAGATTGTCGCCTCCCTGACCGCTTCAGTAAGCGCGCGTTCCTGAAAATCCGCCAAGCCTCAGGTTCAGCTTGCTACCCGCCGAAGCCAAATTACAGCCGGAGGCCTCGCAGAGGTTGAGCTCTCTCGGACATCCTGCGTCTCCGGAATTCTGAGGGAACCTGCTACCCAAGCGGATAAAGTCAGAGCAAAGCACCTGTTTCTCATTTTATGGCGACAATGGGCATGAGCTATGCTTCTTAAATCCGTTGCTTTCAGCCGTTAGGCTGAAGGAGTAGAATGATGCACGGATCATTCGGCGCAAGCTTGCGCATAATTCGTGAGCTGTGTATCATCGCTCCGGTTTTACGATGCGGTTCATCTCATTGGGCTTCGGAGTCCGCTGATAAACGAATCGCCTCGTAGCGTGATATCGGGCAAAAAATTAAACAGGTGGGCGGCTATGGCTGGTGATGGAATTTTATTGGAATCCGGCACGGATGAACTGGAAGTTCTGGAGTTTACGCTGCGTGGCAATATTTTCGGAGTGAATGTTCTGAAGATTCAGTCCATTGAACAGTTCGATGAATCTAAATTGACGAAGATTCCTTCGGCAACGCCTGCGAATCCCGGAGTGTTTCTTTTCAGGAACAGTACCATCCCCATGATTGATCTGGGCGAAGAGCTTTGCCTGGATGCTGAAACCACCGATAACTCAAATTCTGAAGCCGGACATGAAAAAAGAAATGCCGTTGTTTTGGTAACGCAGTTTAACAGCATGATGATTGCGTTCAGGGTCGACTCCGCAAGCCGTATCCATCGGGTCCACTGGGCGGATATCAGCCCGATGGCGGAAATCTTTGATCAAGGGGGTTCCTGTGCTTTTACCGGCTCGGTGAATATAGACGATCACGAAACGCTGATCGTGGATATGGAAAGCATTTCCGAAAAATATTTTCCGGCTCAGGGGTTGTTGGACCTCAAGCATGAAAAGTTTTCACATTCATTACAGCATGAGCGGCCGAGTATTAAGATCATGCTGGTGGAGGATTCAAAAACCGTGCGCAAGGTTATTTGCAATGTGCTGGCCCGCGGGGATTATACCAATATTATGACGTTTGATAACGGCAAGCTCGCCTATGACGCCCTTCTGGAATTCATCGAAACCGCCCGGGCCTCCGGCGAGCCGATCTCGAAGTTTGTCGATATTGTCATTACGGATATTGAAATGCCGCAGATGGATGGCCTGACGCTGTGCCATCATATAAAATTCCGACACAATCAGGCCGATCTGCCCGTTGTGCTGTACTCCTCCCTGCGCCGCGATCAAATGCTCAATAAATGTAAAGACGTCAAGGCCGATGCCTACATCCCGAAGCCGGACTGCGTCCGCTTGGTCAAAATGGTCGACAGTATCTGTCTCGACAAAAAGATTACCGGAATGCCCTACAGTGTAGAGTGACCGGATCTCACTTATATCCTGCCAGAGCTTTATCAACAGTCTGGGGCGGTCTCTCCGGGCCGCCGCGCGCTTTCCGGCCTTGTCCGTATCGCGGGCGTCCCGCCTGCCGTGCCGTCACAGATAAGTTCAGCTCTTCATGAAATCGGAAATCAAAAATCGGCATTCGGAAATATGTTCATCTCTGCCCGATGGCGGCCAGCAGCGCTTTGACCGCATCGATGAAAAGCTGCCCTTTGAGGATTACGCTTCTGAGGTTGATATTGCAGATCTCCTCAAGATTCTTGTCAACAAAGCCGTGCGACTATGAACTCCTCGTCATGCGCGGCCGCATGTTCCCCAGGCTTAGAGCCATGACGAAAGATAACTGGGCTATGAGGTGCTGCCCTGCATCCTTTATGAAGATAAGGAGGCCTACACCTTTAATCACAAGGTCAACAACCTCTCCGGCTTCCAGGAAATCAGAATGATGCGCAAGGCGATGGAATCGCTCGACGAAAAGACCATTGCCGATACCTTCGGCGTCAAAAACATCCGCTACCGGCTCGCCCCCACGCTCGTTGAGCAGCTCCACCCCAGGGTGGCCCGGGCCTTCGAACAGGAACTGCTCGGTAAAACCGCCGCCTTCGAAATGGCCGCCGTCAATCCCGACCGCCAGCTTGAAATGCTCCGGGAGATGCGCCGGATCGATGACTACACGCCGGCCTTCATCCGCGCCCTTGTGCTCAAGACCCCTCCCGAAATGCGGAACCCCAACCGCCGGGTGCGCTCAACCAATAAGAGCGACGCCAAAGAAAAGCGACTGGTACTGGTCGAGCGGTTGGAAGAAGCTGAAAAGCAGCACGATTTCTATACCAAACTCTACCGCCAGTATTCCGCCGACCTCCTTACACAAGCCTGCGCAGTGAGGCTCCACCCCTGCGGTGGGGCAGTGCCCGAGAGGGAACGGCAACATCTCCCTCTATGTCCGCAAGGTCATCACCCCCCCCCCCCCCTAATCCGGGAAAATCTTTAAAGGCCCCCCCCTGGGGGGTTGGGGGAAATGTCCGAGATTGTTCGGGAATCGCGATAACGAAAAA
>JAFGVP010000016.1 GCA_016937945.1 Pontiellaceae bacterium
CGGGCCGATGAAAGCTTTGAAGACGCGGATTCAGACGGATGCTCAACCGCAACAAGATCCGTGACCGTAAGTCCTTTCTTTCGCAGGTGATCAAGCGCTTCGAGACGACTTCCAATCTCGATGCTTGAGCGGACATCCTGTCCATCCCTGTTTTTGGCTACATAGTTAAAAACGGCCATCAAAACTCTCCAACAACTAATCGACCTGGCAGACGCTTATTGCTTCGCCGATGGTGGTCTCCCCGAGCCGGACCCGATTGAATCCATTCTCCGCCAGCGTCTCCATGCCGCCCTCAATGGCTTTTCGGCGCAAGGTAAGATCATCAACCTCCTCATGAACCAGTTCCCTGATATTCGGAGTCACCTCAAGAAATTCAAAAATAGCGCGGCGCCCTTTCATCCCGCGGTTGCGGCATTGGTTACAGCCGGCACCATGGTAATAGGTCCATTCCGCCGCATCGGGAAAAACAGGCCGGACCCATTCGAGCTCGGCAGCATCGGGCTGATACACCGTCTTGCAGTTCGGGCAGATTTTCTTGACCAGTCGCTGGGCAATAATCAACCGCATGGTTGCGGCGGTCAGATAGGATGGGATGCCGATATCGCGCAGGCGACTGAATGACGACGTTGCATCATTGGTATGGAGCGTACTCAGCACAATATGTCCGGTGAGCGAAGCGCGCATGGCGATTTCCGCCGTTTCAGCATCGCGGATTTCCCCGATCATTACGGCATCCGGGTCCTGACGAAGAATATGGCGAAGACATTCCGCAAATGTCAGTCCGATCTTCGGACGGATGGGCATCTGGTTAATTCCTTCAATGAGGTATTCCACCGGATCCTCGACGGTCTGTACGTTTCTGGTCGGGCTTCTGAGGATATTCAGGGCGCTGTAAAGGGTCGTGGTTTTACCGCTGCCGGTGGGCCCGGTCAGGAGCACGATTCCGTTGGGCATTCCAAGAATTTCCTTGAAGCGCTTCAGGTTCCGCCCCTCAAACCCGATATCCTCGAGATCGAGCACCAGACTCTGTTTATCGAGAATACGCATTACAATCTTTTCTCCGAAAACCAGCGGCATGGAGGAGACGCGCACATCGATCACCCGGCCGGAAAACTTAAACTTAAAGCGGCCGTCCAGCGGCAGGCGGCGCTCGGAAATATCCATTTCGGAGAGAATCTTGATTCGGGTGACAATCGCCGAATACAGGCTCTTCGGCGGAGGCGTTACCGGCCGCAGGGAACCATCCACACGAATACGAACCGAGCAGTTGTATTCACCCGGTTCAAAATGAATGTCCGAGGCCCGGTCGCGTACCGCTTCCATCAGCAGCAGGTTGACATAGCGGACCACCGGCGCATCGTTGGCATGCACCAGCAGCTGATCCACATCGCCCAGATCAGCCCCCTCTTCGGCAGAGAGCCCTTCCGCAACCTCCACATCAACAATGTCCTGCAGGCCGGCCTCAACATAGGCCTCCTCCCGGTAGCATTTATCGATGGTCGCCAGAATCCGGTCTTCCGTACTGACCGCCTTGTGAATCTCCAGCGAGGTCAACGAGCGAACCGTGTCGACCGCGTCCATATCCAGCGGATTCTTCATCACCAGCGTAATCGAAATCCCCTCCTCCTTGATCAGGGGAAACAGACAGAAGCGCCGGGCCAGCGACTCGGGAATCATGTCATACTCATCGCGCTTGAGATGGAAATCCTCATCCAGTTCCAGAAACGGGATGTTCAGCAGATCGGAATAGGTGAGCGCAATATCACGGGGAGAAGCCAACTGCTCGTCGATCAGAATATCGGTCAGAACCTGTCCCGTCTGCTCCTGAATCGTCAGAGCCTTTTCGAGCTCCACGCCGCCTACCCGACCGCTGCGGATCAGCATTTCACTTAGTTGGTCAGTAATCATAGTACCAATTCATAGCTAGTATCTAAACAGTGAATACGCTCTAGTCTTTCAGAGTATCCAGCAACTCACGGACGGCGGCCTTGTCCGGCACCGGCGTCGTTGTGCCTTCCGCATCAACAGAAACCTCCATCGCCTTCGTGCGCCGCTCAAATGAAACCGTCGAATCACTCTGATAAATCTCGTTGTCCACGATGGTGGCCTTGATGAAAATCAGCAGATCTACTTTCTCCCGTGTAATGGTTTCCCGACGGAAGAGCCGGCCAAGGAGTGGAAGATCGCCGAGGAAAGGAAACTTCTTGATGACCGTCTTGTTTCGCTCGTTCTGCAGGCCGCCGATGATTGCCGTATTGGCGCTCTGAATCATGATCTGGGTTTCGGCCTCACGTACATTCAACACGGGATACTGCGTGCCGGACAGCGTATCGCTGCCCGCGGTCACAACGCCGGACTCAAAGCTTTCGATTTCGCTGACGGCCGGATGGACGATCATATTGACGTAGCCATCGGCACACACCTGCGGAATCACATTCAGCTGAATACCGATGTTTTCATAATAATCGAGGCTGGTAGAGGTCCGGGTGCTGGAATCTCCTGAAGTCGATGATTCGATGATCGGATATTTTTTGCCGACCAGAATGGCGGCCTCCTGATTATCCACGGAAAGGATACTGGGCGCAGACAGGACATTCACATTGTCATTCTGTGACATCAGGGCAATCAGCAACTCTGCTCCCCAGTCTCCCAGAAAACTCTGCGTTAAACGAATTCCACTGTCCTGGGAAAAGCTTCCGGTGGCCCCGGTATTCAGCGGATCGGGAAACCCGGTCGTCAGGTTCAGGACGTTCAGCAGACTTTCATTCACCAGCGCAGAAGAGGACGACGAAGAGCTGCCGCTGGAATTTTCCTTAACCTTTTCGAGTGCGCCGATATAATCAAGACCGATATCGGAAAGCTTGCCGCTGGTGATCTCCATAAAGCGCGCCTCGATCAGCACCTGACGCGGAAGCGCATCAATCTCGGATATAATCTTTTCGATGCGTGTAATGGCCGAAGGAACATCAGTTACAACAATCTTCTTGCTCTTCAGGATGTCTTCGCGTTCGCGCTGCTTACGAACGCCGCCCTCCACGGCAGCACCGCTGGTACCCTTTGAGGCGTCGCCGCCGAATTCCCAGCCGGGCATGCTTTTCGTGGTGAGAATGGTGCATTTTCCGCGCTCGGAGAGCTGCGCTTCGCAAATATCCTTGATGTCATAGGCATCAACATATTTGAGAGTAAACAGCTTGGAGACCAGCGGCTCAATGCCTTCCACCGTCACCATGCTCGCCAGCTCGCTGATTACGATCGTATCACCCACAACCCGATAGCCGAAACCATAGGGTTTGAGGATCACATCCAGCGCGTCCTGCCAGGGAATATTATTCAGGCGGACATTCACATTTTCGGAAACAACGTCGGGCCCCACCACAATGCTCTGTCCGGTTTGCAGCGAGTACGCCTTAAGCACTTCGGATATATTTGCATTCTTCACATTGATGGTAACAAAGTCCGAGTTATGAGCCGGAGCGCCGGGATCAATCACTTCGGAGTCCGGATCGATCAAAACCCGTTGAGCAACCACTTCGCTCTGAGCAGCAAAAAAGAGTGTAAGCCCCCCCAGCAGCGTGATCATGGTGCGCAGACCATATTGATTTTTCATCACTTTCTCCTTATTTTTCGCAACGGAAGACATCTTAAGCAACACGCATGCCAATAGCTCAATGAACCCTTTTTATTTCTTTTTCAGCAAATCAGGAATCCCGCTTACATTGCTGTCTAAGGGAAGGAATCCTCCGCTGTTTAATAGGATTCTCGCGAAATGAAAAAAGCGCAAGACGGGCTCCGGCTGAAAAGACCATCCGCAATTCCCCGAGTCAGATTAAGGGGATCGCAGAACCCTCGTCATAGGGGATTCCCCTATACACTGAAAGGGCATTATCATTTCTGAATCTTTAAATTCAGCAAAGAAGATCTTCAGGCCGGAATAACGGCCTCAGCGCATGGATTCACTTTCGACCCAGCGGATGGCCCGCTGCATCAATTCGGTTCCGCTGCGCAACTGCAGCTTATCCTTGATGTGGGCGCGGTAGGTTTCGATGGTTTTAATGCTGAGATTCAGCTGTTCCGCAATTTCACGGGTCGAATTACCGCGGCCGATCAGCTCAAAAACCTCCAGCTCACGAAGACTCAGCAGCTCAGCACCGGTACGCGGATCATCCCCCCCGCTTCTGAACGCCATTTTCAGCATCTGGGATGACATGGTTTTACTCACATAGATCTCGCCGTCGAGCACTTTTTCGATCGCCTGGATCAAGGTGGTGGCTGCGGCCTGTTTCATGACATATCCGCTGGCGCCGGCCCGCAGGGCATGTTCTGCATAAAGCGACTCATCGTGCATAGAAAGCACCAGCATAGGTATTTTCAGCCCTAGACCATCAATAATCCTGATCAGCTCAATCCCGTTGGAATCCTCCAGCGAAATGTCCACCAGAATAACGTCCGGTCCCAGCTCGCGAATGGCACTCAACGCATCGGACACGTTCCCGGACTCGCCGCATACTTCCAGCCCGTTTTCCTGCTCAATCAGCTTAATCAGTCCCTGCCGGACAATCGGATGGTCATCGACCAGATAGACCTGTTTTTTCTTATCGCTCACGTTCGTCACATCCCTCTTCAAGATCTCATATTGGTGCCCATGGGATCATCCATCCCAAGTGTGCACGCCACGCAGGATCCGCCCTGCTCAAGCGCACCGATTTCAAGACAGCCTCCGATCGCCGTCGCACGGTATTCCATGGT
The DNA here is from genome assembly GCA_016937945.1 of Pontiellaceae bacterium. Lineage (GTDB taxonomy): Bacteria > Verrucomicrobiota > Kiritimatiellia > Kiritimatiellales > Pontiellaceae > Pontiella. The sequence continues at coordinate 4,747 of JAFGVP010000016.1, forward strand.
CCGCATTCCCATGCCGTTCAGGTTTCGGGGACGGCCCTGCCATGTTCCATCGTCGATCACTTTCAGAATCGTCTGATTCCCGTGTCGGGACAGCGAAATTTCAATGCGGGAAGCACCGGCATGTCGTATCGCATTGTTGACCGCTTCCTGCGCTATCCGGAACAGATGCGTCTCCACGGCGCCGTCGCTAAACCCAATGGCCTCATCCAGCCGGGTCTCACAGGCTACGCCGCAGCTCATCACCGTAGTCTGCGCAAGATCGCGCAATGCATCCATCAAGCCCTTCTGCACCACATCGGTCGGAATCAGGCCGCGGGATATCTGCCGAATCTGATTGCTCGCATCATCCGCCAGCGCGGAAATCTGCAGGGCATCAATAGAACCGGCATTCCCTGATTTTTTAAGGTTGTTCGCCAGAGAACGGCTCAGCAGACTGATACCGGTCATCACCTGACCGATCGAGTCGTGCAGATCCTGACCGATGCGCCGCCGCTCACGGGTCGCCACCTGTGCGGGATCCTCCGCAAAAGCCGGCGGAGTGGTATCGCATACCGCATAAAGCATCCGATCGTCTGCCGCGGAATATTTGCGGATATCCACATCCCGCTTTACGCCGTTTCCACAGGATATCACACAGCTCAATGCAACCTCGTTGGTATCCGCCTTGCCGTTATCCAGTGCCAGCGGGCTCAATCCCGAAAACAGCTCGCTGAACGTACGCCCTTGCAACGATCCGGCATCGCAACCGAATATATCAGCGCCATGCAGGCTGGCCGACTGGACAACATGATCGGCATCCACCAGCAACAGGCAGAAGCGACCATTCTCCATGGAGCAGGTCGATTTTCCGGCAAGAGCAACAGCTTCCGGAATCTGGGAAATAACGCGAAAACAGGCCACGCGCCAGCGTCCGGGCTTATACTCGTACGGAAGGACATGAAGATGATTCGTCCGGCCACCGCTGTATGTAATGGAAAGGGACACCGCCTGATGAGAGATAAAGGCTTCCAGCACGACGTCGTCTTCAAGCATCACTCGCGGATCGGCCGCGCCCTCCGCTGAAACACAGGAAGAAAAGTGATGTATCAGGCGGCGCTTATCGCTGAACACACAGAATACAAGTTCCGCTACGCACGGCGGCGTATCCGCCCGTATTTCTTCAACTCGCCCGGAAAAACCCAACATAACCGCTTTGATACTCCACCCGGAAATTACCCTGATCATCGGTCCGCCCCCCGAACCGCATGAAAACACGGAAAGACTACGCCCATCGCGGAAAGCCGTCAATCATCACCATCTCACTCAGCGCCGGAATCCTGATGCCCTGCCGACGATTTGATCTTTCAATTCACGGATAGTCTAATCATTATATCCATCTAATCAATCGACGAGGTTTCCATGAAAATCAATGAGTCGCCCTACCAATGCCACATTTTCGTCTGCACCAAAACCCGGGACGGCATCCGGCGCTCCTGTGGCGATCATGACAACGGTGGTCTCAAGGCGGCGCTCAAGCAGGAGATCAAGGACCGGGGCTGGAAAAGCCGGGTCCGCGTTTCAGACAGCGGATGCCTTGGCCTTTGCGACGAAGGCCCAAACGTGCTGATTCATCCTCAGAAAATCTGGCTATCTGCGGTAACATCCGAGGACATTCCGGACATTATTCAGACCATCGAAAAGCTGCTGGAATCCTGATATTTGCCGGCGTTCCGGCGCCGGACCCACCCTTTCATCCTCCATAAAAAGTGAAAAGAGAGGCTGGCATGAAGTAGCTCGGCATGCATATAGTACCTTTTCAGTGAGGTTTAAATATGTCCGAAGAACTAGAACAGATCCAGGCATCCTACCGCGAAGGCGATACACAGTTTCAGCTGGCCGGCGGCGAAGCCGGCTGCATGAAACTGTCAAACGACTTTTATGATCAGATGGAAATCCTTCCGGAAGCAAAGCACATCCTTTCGCTGCATCCGGCAGATTTAACGGAATCGCGCAAAAAGTTTGGACTCTTTCTCTGCGGATACCTGAATGGACCGGAGCGCTATGAACAGGAATACGGCCCTATCCAGCTGGCACCGGCCCACAGCCATATCCCCATCGGAACCGACGAAAAAGAGGCATGGTTGCTGTGCATGAAAAAAGCGCTGGAGCTGCAGACCTACCCTGAAACGTTTAAGAATTTCCTGATGAAGCGATTCGCCATTCCCGCCGAACGCTGCCGCAACAGGCCGTAAAAAAATTCGTCAGGCTTTTTTCTTCGACAGCCCCACCACCAGAACGATGATTCCGGCCAATCCCAGGGGCGCTCCGAGAATCATCGAGAGAAGCACATTCATAAACAGGTTCGGGCTGACCGGGCGCCGGTTCGGCTCGGCCGTATCGATGATTTCTACGGGATTCTGCGGAACATCCAGCGCGATTATTTCCTGTCGCAACCGGGTATTGAGCTGATTGTATATAAACCGCTCATTCTCCAGATCAGCGAGAGCCAGACGGTATTCCGGGGAATCATTCGGGGTAACCTCAGCGCCGCCGTTTGAAATATAATGCTGTTGCCTGACATTTTGAATAGCCGCTTCAGCATCCAGCACGCGCTGAGTCTGCTTATTCAGAGAGTCTTCCATCGCCTTAAGCATATTTTTCCGTTCGCGATCAAGTGCGCTCATTTGGTGATCCCGATATGCAGCGGCGATTTCATTGGCAATACGCGCCGCCTCATCCGGATCCGGTCGCCTCACAGTAATCGTGATGATCGATGTATCCCGTTGCTGCGTCAACTGAAGGCTGTTCCGCAGGATTTTAAGGGCGATCTCACGCGGAATTTTATCGCCGTTAAATCCCCACTCCTCCTGAAGATTAAGCCGGTTGATGACCTCGCTCAGCACCAGGTTGGACTGTATGATCTCAAATTGGATTCTAAGAAAATACGGGTTATATACATACCCCGAATGATCTTTGGCCTCGGCAAACGGGTTCACCTCAACATCAGGCTCAATGACCGCGATCCGCGCCTGAGCGGCATAGATATTGGGAAGCATCAGGGTATAGGCCGTCGCCGTAATAACAATCAGCGGAGCGAGCACCAGCAATATGATGCCCGCAATAACCATCCCCTTTTTCATGCGCTCCCCCTTCTTCAGCTATGCAAGATACCGCGCCACCGCCTGATCGATCCGCTTCAGCACCTGCTCGCGCCCCAGCACGGCCAGCACCGGGAACAGATCCGGGCCGGACTGTGTTCCGGAAACGGCGATTCGGACCGGCGGCATGACCGCACCGAAACCGAGGCCGGATTGCTCGACAAAATCGTGCAGCGCCTTGTCAGTACTGGCCATGTCGAACGACGGCAACGCCTCGAGTATGGCCCGAACCTGCGCCAGAGTTTCGGCGACGCCATCCTTCTGAAGCTTTTTTGAAACAGCCTTTTCGTCGTATTCATAATCGTCGGTGAAGAAATACGAAACCATCGGCGCAATGTCAGCGACAGTCCGGACGCGTTCGCGCACCAGTTCAAATACCTTTTCGGCATATTCCGGCTCCGCATCAATGCCGGCCTTTTCCAGTTCGCCGAAACAGATGGCGGAAAAATCATCCATCGGCAGCTTCTGCATATATTCGCCGTTCATCCACGTCAGCTTCTTCATGTCAAACTGCGCGGCGGATGACTGACAGCGCTCCAGCGTAAAGGCCTCGACCATCTCTTCGCGGGTCATCACTTCACGATCATCGCCCGGCGACCAGCCGAGCAGGGCCAGATAGTTCACCAGCGCATCCGGCAGGAATCCCTTTTCGCGGTAATCGCCGACAAAGGCATCGCCGTCACGCTTAGAATACGGCTTCCCCTGATGGTTCACGATCATCGGCAGGTGCGAAAAATTCGGCACCTCGGCACCGAGCGCCTCGTAGAGCGCGATATGACGGAACGTATTTTCCACGTGATCATCGCCGCGAATGACGTGGGTAATCCCCTGCTCAATATCATCCAGTACATTGGCAAGGTGGAACACCGGCGTTCCATTGGAGCGGACGATCACGAAATCCTGCATGTTTTCGGCCTTCTTCGTCATCTTGCCCTTGATGCCGTCCACAAACGTCACATCCGTTCCCGGCATCCGGAAAATCACGCACTCACCCTGCCCCGTTCCGCCTTTGTCCTCCTTATAGGCAAGTCCCTTTTCCAACAGCGTTTCCGCGGCATCCAGATGGGCCTGCTGACGCGACGTTTGATAGAGCGGTTCGCCGTCAACATCCAGATTAAGCCACTCCATCGTATCGAACAGCGCATGGATCGCCTCCGGCGTCGACCGCTCGATATCCGTGTCTTCCACACGCAGCACAAACTCTCCGCCCGTATGACGCGCAAACAGCCAGTTATAGATCGCCACCCGAATGTTTCCAATATGGACCTTGCCGGTCGGACTCGGCGCAAAACGTGTACGTACTTTCATAAACCAAATCTCCTTTAGTTTCCACGGGGGTTTGTCGTAGTGTGGAAAGCCTCGGAGGCTACCCCATGAGAGCGCACGATGTAAAAGAAATCCTGATCGAGAAAAGTGCTATTGCCCGGCGCGTGGATGAACTCGTCGACGACATCGCCGCGACCGCCGAACCGCGCAACCTGATTGTCATCGGCATCCTCAAGGGCAGCTTTATGTTTCTGGCCGATCTCATGCGCAGTTTCCACCGGCACGAAGTTCACCCGCGCATCGACTTTCTCACGCTCTCCAGCTACGGCGCCGACACCGTTTCATCCGGCACGGTGAACATTATTCACGACATTCGCGAAGACATCCGGGGCGCCGACATCCTGCTCGTAGACGACATTCTCGATACCGGCCGCACGCTGGCCCTCACCAAAGAGATCATGCTCGGACGCGGCGCCCGCTCCGTCCGGACCTGCGTGCTGCTCGATAAAAAAGCCCATCGTGCCGTCGAACTTGAAGCCGACCACGCCGGCTTTGTCATCGACGATCACTTTGTTGTCGGCTATGGCCTCGACTATGACAACCTCTACCGCGAACTCCCGCACATTGCCAAAGTCAGCTTTCACGACGACGCATAGGCAGCCGCTAATTCCTCCGCCTTCCCGCTTTACTTCGCAAAAGGCTCTTGGCAGTCTGCACCCTAAGTAGCCCGGGGTGCCTTTTCAACTCATGAAAAGTGCTGAGATTATACCCGTTGAACCTGATCCGGATCATGCCGGCGCAAGGGAGCGTTTAATTCGATCAAGCGCTCCGGATCTGCCCGGGGCGCTTTTTTATTTGGAGTATTACCATGAAACTGATCGTTAACGGCGAACCGCATGAGCTCAGGGATAACAGCACTGTTGATGACCTGCTGGACGAGCTGGGAGCAACAAAGGCGCACACTGCCCTGATGCTGAATGGCGAAGTGGTTCCGTCGGCAGACTGGTCCGAAACGGTTTTAAAGGAAAACGACGAAGTCGAGATGCTCGTCTTTGTCGGCGGCGGCTGATTATTGAGCCACAAAAGACACCAAACTTACAGAATGCCCTTTTTGTGAATCTTGTGGCTAACAAGGAGTTTTGAATGAATGATATTTTGAAAATCGGCGATCAGGAACTGAGCTCTCGCCTGTTCCTTGGAACGGGTAAGTTTTCCAGCACCCAGGCGATGATCGAAGCGGTTAAGGCATCCGGCACGGAACTGGTGACAGTGGCGCTTCGCCGCTTTAACCGGGCGCAGGCGGAAGACGATCTGTACGGACCGCTGTCCGAACTTTCCACCGTGCGACTCATGCCCAACACCTCCGGCGCCATGAATGCAAAGGAAGCGGTTCGCGCGGCCCTGCTTGGTCGGGAGCTGAGCAAGAGCCCGTTTGTTAAACTGGAGATTCATCCGAATCCGCACCATCTGCTGCCGGACCCGATTGAAACCTACGAAGCCGCCATTGAACTGGTGAAACAGGATTTCCTCGTACTGCCCTACATTCCGGCCGACCCGGTGCTGGCCAAGCGGCTCGAAGATATCGGATGCGCCGCCGTCATGCCGCTCGGCGCGGCCATCGGAACCGGCAAGGGACTCTCCACAGCCGAGATGATCAAGATCATCATTCGCGATGCAAATATTCCCGTGGTGGTCGATGCCGGACTGCGCGCGCCGTCC
>JAFGVP010000097.1 GCA_016937945.1 Pontiellaceae bacterium
GATTGATGGCGCGCTGTCGGAAGGAACCTATACACTGATTTCCGGCGGGAGCGCGACGGCGGCTCCCAACAGCCCGTCTTTCTCGCACAATCTGGTGGATACCGAAACGCAGGTCTATTCCCTGCAGCGCTCGGCGGGCGGAAGTGCGGAAACGTATGTTCGGCTCGTTGTGACGGATCTTGATCCAGAGCCGCCGGCTGCGCCGACCGGTATGACGGTGACTCCCGGGAATACGCAAGTGACGATCCGCTGGGATGCCATGCCGGGGGCGAGCAGCTACATGGTAAAACGGGCAACGTCGAGCGATGGCACCTATGCGACCGTGGGAACTACATCATCAACCGAGTTTGTCGATACCGGCCTTTCAAACCTTACCAGCTATTATTATGTCGTCGTCGCGGTTAATTCCTATGGTGAAAGTGCGGCGTCCGGCTCGTTGGTCGCCGTGCCGGAGCTCGGATCCCTTCAGATTAATTCAGGCGGTTCGGCGGTGAGTCCGTATAGTGCGGATGCGTATTATTCCAGTGGCGGTACGTGGTCAACCGATACGGCTGTTTCTACAAGCGGGGTGACGGATCCGGCACCGGCTGCGGCCTACCAGACCGAGCGCAATGGTGATTTCAGCTATACGGTTCCCGGGCTTGAGCCGGGGAAAAACTATCTGGTCCGACTCCATTTTGCGGAGATTTATCATACCGCCGCCGGTTCGCGTGTGTTTGATGTTTCGATCAACGGATCGTTGGTTTTGGATAATTTTGACATCTATGCCCAGACCGGCGCGCGTTATCAGGCACTGGTCCGTGAGTTTACGGTGCCGGCTGACAGCAGTGGTGAGCTGGAGATCGGATTTGTGACGGTAACGGATAATGCCAAGGTGAGCGCCATCGAAATCCAGAGTGCGCCGCAAGCTCCGGAGATCGAGATGCAACCGTCGGATCAGTCGGCCGTGGCAGGCGGCTCTGTGACCTTTTCCATCATGGCGTCCGGCGATCCCGCGCCGACATACCAATGGATGAAGGACGGTGTGGCTCTGGACGGAGAAACCACGGCCTCGTTGACGCTTTCGAATGTGCAAGCCGCTGATCAGGGACTCTATTCCGTGCTTCTTGAAAACAGCCTCGGCGTGGTGATCAGCGAATCGGCTGCGCTGGCGGTCGGTACGGCATCTGACGTGGCGACCGGTGTTTTTGCGGTACCGGGAAACAGTCAGGTGGCATTGTACTGGTATGCCGCATCCGAAGCTTCGAGCTATACGGTGCAACGATCGCTTGTGAGCGGCGGGCCTTACGAAACGCTCTCCTCGGTGCCGGGTATCTCCTATACGGACCTGGCGGTGCAGAACGGGACGACCTATTATTATATGGTGACGACCGCCGGCGGAGCTTCTGAAGAGGTCAGTGCGGCGCCACAGGTAACGCTGGGCGGCGAGACGATTCAGGTGGAGGCGGCCTCGGCGGATGTCGGCGGCGGTGTTACCCTTGACAGCAACAATGCGGGCTATCATGTGAGCTCGTTTGCCAACTTCCCGACGACCGGGGGGTATGTGCAGTTTAATAACGTCGACGGAGGAACCGGAGGCAGCGCAACGCTGACGTTCCGATATGCGCTGGGTAATACGGCGCGTACCGGAAGCCTGAGCATCAATGGAACCACAACCTCCATAACCTTTCCCGGTACCGGAGCATGGACCACCTGGAGCACCGTGAACGTGAGTGCGACGCTGACGGCCGGAGCATCCAATACGATCCGGGTTGAGTCGACGGGATCGGATCTTGGCAACGTGGATGAAATGACCGTGCTTCCAACGCTGGATTATTCCAATCTGGCCGGAGCAGATCTGGATGGTGATGGTCTGGTGGATGCGTGGGAACGGGCCATGTTCGGCGGCCTGCAGTATTCAGGAATGGATGACCCGGATCAGGATGGCGTTGATATTGCGATGGAGCTCGTCTATGGACTCGGTCCGCTGGTAGTGGATCCGGTTCGGGTCGACGCTGAGGTTCAGGATGGGCAGTTGAGTGTGTTCTGGCCGGATTATACAGTAGGATGGCTTTTGCAGTATTGTACAAACCTGAATCCGACTGAATCCGAGGCCGACTGGTATTCCATTCCGGCGACAGAGGGGGAAACCTCATTTGAGGCACCCGTCAGCTCAATTCCTTTCGACCCTGTGTACTTCCGGTTGATTGGCCCGCAGTAGTTTATAATCTGGTCTTGGTTGAGGGGGCCTGTACACTTTTGCCATGAGCAAACTTAATCTACTACTATGTTTGATTGGCGCATCAAGCGCTTTGGCCGTGGACTATCCGTCTCGTCCAGCGGAGCAGACGATCAATGCCCACGATCCTGCAGTCCTGAAGGATGGCAGTTATTATTATGTGTATGGAACGCATAATATGCCGGTGTGGCGTTCGCGCGATCTGGTGGAGTTCGAACAGGTGGAGCGCCAGCTGGTCCGGCGCCTGCCGGAAGAGGCGGCTGAGCACGTCGGCGAAGGAGGGCGTACGCTCTGGGCGCCGGACATCGTTAAGATCGGTAATGAATACCGGCTCTATTATTGTCTCTCCCGGTTCGGATCGAGCCAGTCCTATATCGGATTTCTTGTCGGCAAATCGCCGACAGGAACCTTCAAGGACGGAAAAGAGGTTGCCCGCTCATCTGATCCGACCGAAGAGCGTGGGGCCCCAAACGCGCTCGATCCTTCCGTTCTGATGGATGCGGACGGCAAGCAGTGGATGGTGTACGGCTCGTTTTTCGGCGGGATTTATATCATGCGGCTGGATGATGATGGCGAGGCGCGAAGCAGGGGATCGGTCGGGGAACGCATTGCTTATCGCCGTGGAACGGCGATGGAGGGGCCGACGATTATCTATAATCCGACACTGAAGGAATACTTCCTGTTTGTCTCCTACGATAAGCTGGATTCAACCTACAACGTTCGCGTTGGACGCTCCAAAAAACCGGGCGGACCGTATCGCGATTTTAAAGGAAAAGACCTGAATGGGGATGAGGATAACCTGCCGAAGGTTCTCAACAGCTATGCCTTTGAAAACCATTCCGGCTGGCACGGACCGGGGCACAACAGCGTCCTGCGCGACGGCGATAACTATTTCCTGCTCCATCATGCTCGCGAGGTGGTGGACGGTCGCAAGATCGTTCACACCCATGTACGTAAAATGGTTTTTACCGATGAGGGATGGCCGGTGGTGTCGCCGGAACGCTATGCCGGGGAGGAGGAACAGCCGATTCCCGTGAAGGATCTGTCCGGAAAATGGGAAGTTTTATTCATTGATCCGCAAAACAGCGAGATGCAGCAGGCGCAACCGGGGCTTGTTTTTGAAAAAGACGGTCGTTTGTCATTCGGTGCGGAAATCGGTGAATGGTCTTTTAAGCAGCCGAATTCGCTGCATCTTAAGCTTGGGGACCGAACTCCTGTGAGCGCAAAGATTCTGCCGGCCTGGGACTGGGAAAACGACTGCAAGACGCTCGTGTTTACCGGACTGTCGGAAGACGGCGTTGCGGTATGGGGAAAGTTGAGGGACTGATGCGGGTTGGGGGTTGTATTGTTCTGTCGTTTATTGTGATTGCTTCCGGATATGCCGGGCGTGCGCAGACCCGGGACTATCTGAAGAAAGACGATAACTGGTTCAAGAGCAGCGAGGCGGAAGCCATCACTGCAAACATCCTCAGCTGGCAGTCTGAACGAGGGGGATGGCCGAAAAATATTGATGTGACGGCCGGGGTTTTCGGCGGTAAATCCAGTGATCTGAAACCCACGTTTGATAACAGCGCCACGACGGATGAACTTCGTTTTCTGGCTCGGGTGTATGACCAGACGCATGATCGCCGCTGCAAGGAGGCATTCAACCGAGGATTTGACTATATCATCGAAGCACAGTATCCCTCCGGCGGCTGGCCTCAGTATTATCCGCCAAGTGATCATTACCATCGTTACATCACGTTCAACGACGGCGCGATGGTGAGGCTGTTGCGCTTTCTTCAGGAGGTCATCGAGGATGAGCATGACTATTATGGTTTCCTTGCTCGCAGCCGGGAGCGAAAGGCGGAAGAGGCGTTTTCCGACGGGATCGATTGCATTCTGGAATGTCAGGTAAAAGTGGACGGCAAGCGGACGGTCTGGTGTGCGCAGCACGACGAAATAAACTATGAACCGCGCCCGGGTCGAGCTTTCGAACTGGTGTCGCTGAGCGGCTCGGAATCGGTTGGAATCGTTGATTTGCTGATGAGCCTGAAAGATCCGGAAGATGAAGTGATTAAGGCGGTTGATGCCGCCGTGGCATGGTTCCGGGAGGTGCAGATCCGTGGCATACGAATTGATCGTGTCGATGGAAACAAGGTGGTGGTTGAGGATGCGGATGCGCATCCGCTTTGGGCCCGCTTTTATGAAATAGGCTCCAACCGTCCGTTTTTCAGCGGTCGGGACGGGGTGAAGAAATATGATGTGTCGGAAATCGAAGCAGAGCGCCGCAACGGCTATGCCTGGTATGGAACCTGGCCACAGCGGCTGCTGGAAAACGATTATCCCGTCTGGAAACAGAAAAATAACTGATTTGGAGTGTTAAGATGGGTTCTGGAATTCGTGAAAAGGGGCTGAATCCGGTGCTGGGGCCGATCTGTCTGCCGAATACGCGGTTTGATAACGGCTGGGAAAGCTGGATGGGCCGGCATGAGGCGATCTGCAAAGAAGCCCGCGATGGCGAGCCGGAGGTCATCTTTATCGGCGATTCGATCACCCATTTCTGGCAGGACATCGGCAAGCCGCACTGGAAGAAAAACTATGCCGGATACAACCCGATCAACATGGGCTTTGGCGGCGACCGCATTCAGCACCTGCTGTGGCGCCTGCAGAACGGTGAGCTGGAATGGATTGGGCCGAAGGTGGCGGTGTTGCTGATCGGAACCAATAACTCCGCCGATAATAGCGCCGATGAAATTGCCGAAGGCATCAAGGCGGTTTGTGCGCTGATTCATAAAAAACTTCCGGAAACAAAAATCATGCTTCAGGCGATTTTTCCGCGCGATGAGGTGGACAGCCCTCGCCGCGCTGTGAATGAAGCCGTGAATGAAAAGATTACGGGGCTGGATAACGGCGAATGGATCTTTTTCCGGGATATGCGGGGCATTTGGATTAATGAGTCCGGCGCGATTAAAAAGGATCTGATGGAAGATCTCCTGCATCCGACTCGCGAGGGGTATGCCGTTTGGGCGGAACAGCTGGTTCCGGCGATTGAAGAGCTGTTGGGGGAATAGACGATGAAAACATGGTTTGGAACAGTGTGTGCGGGGCTTTTGATTTCAACGACATGCCGCGCAGTTGAGCCGGTTGAATTGCATTGGCTTGCAGGCGAAGCGCCGGCCGTGGAGCAGGGCGTTGCTTTCGGGGTTCCGTGGCAGCAGGGGGATGTTCCGGCAGATTCGGTGTTCATGTTAATGTCTGGGGGCGCATCGATTCCTGTGGTGAGCTGGCCGATGGCCTATTGGCCGGATGGATCGCTCAAATGGAGTGGTCATGCGGCGACTCTCGGATCGACTATTTCGTCTTTAGAGATGGTTCAAATGGGGGGACGTACCGTTCCTGTCCTGAGAGAGGGAGCAGAGATCGAAGTTCAGGAGTCCGACAATGAAATCGCGATTGCTTCCGGTGGACTGAAGTGCGTGCTCGTAAAGGGCGGGGATGTTCTGTTCCGCAGCCTGGAAATCGATGGCAAGGCCGTGGGTGAAAATCTAATGCCGGCCGGTTATGTGCAGGATAAGCCTTCTGGCGAAGTATTGGGAACAACGAGCAAGGCGCTTTCCGGTCATGTGGCGCGTGTGGTTGTTGAATCAAAGAATGCGTTGCGCACCGTGGTGAAGGTGGACGGGGAATATACAGGCGGTTTTTCAAAAGACGGTATAATTCCGTTTTCGGCTCGGCTCTATTTTTATGCGGGATCTCCATCGGTGAAGATCGTTTATACGATCCGCTATGAAGGCGATTTTAAACAGGATTATATCCGCGGGCTTGGATTGTCGATGAAGGTTCCGCTGCGTGAAGGCACGCTGAATCGTCATGTGCTGCTGGCCGGCGCGGATGACGGGGTGTGGCACGAGGCCACGCGTATCTTTTCTGCGCGCACAACCCGGCTGGAGCCGAATAAAGACGAAAACCTGCGGACGCAGCTGGCGGGGCAGCCGTTGCTTGAGCCGTCAGAATACGGCGAAAAGCGCGCGGCAATCCTGTCGGATCTTGCCGAATGGGACGGGGTAAAGCTGGTGCAGAACTCGGCGGATTCTTTTGAGGTGTATAAACGCACGGGCACGGAAAGCTGCTGGCTGAAGAGTGACTGGGGCAGTCGTTCCCGCGGGGCGGCGTTTGCCGGCGATACCCAGGGAGGGGTCGTCTGGGGGCTGCGCGATTTCTGGCAGACCTATCCGTCGGCTATCGAGGTTGATGGCATGACGACCGATTCCGCAAATATGACGATGTGGCTTTGGGCGCCGGATGCGCCGGCGATGGATCTTCGGCATTATTCACCCCGTGGTCATGGCTTGAGCGCCTCGTACGAGGATTATGAAGAGGGTCATGCAACGCCGTACGGCGTGGCCCGGACATTTGAGATGACCCTGCGCGCCATGCCGTCGGTGCCGGCCGCGGAGAACTTCAGTGAGTTGGCTGATTCGATTCAGACGCCGGCGCTTCCGGTCTGCTCGCCGGAGTATTATCATTCGGTTCCTGTCTTTGGTCGCTGGAGTCTGCCGGATTCTTCCACGCCTTCGAAAAAGTGGGTGGAGGACCGCCTGTCGATTCTGTTGGATTATCTGGAGGGGGAAATTGAAACCCGGCACTGGTATGGTTTCTGGGATTATGGCGATGTGATGCATCAGTATGACACGATTCGTCATCAGTGGAAATATGACATCGGCGGGTTTGCCTGGGCGAATACGGAGCTGGCGCCGAATCTGTGGCTGTGGATCTCTTTCCTTCGAACCGGTGATCCTGAGGTCTTCCGCATGGCGGAGGCGATGGCCCGGCATACTTCCGAGGTGGATATGTATCATTCCGGTCCGATGATGGGGCAGGGAACGCGGCATAACGTCAGCCACTGGGGCGGGGGATCAAAAGAGGTCCGGATCAGCCAGGCGTTGTTTCATCGTCCGTATTACTATCTGACGGCGGATGAGCGCATCGGCGATGTGATGGCTTCGGTTGCGGATAACGAGCTGGCGCTGCTACGGGTGAATCCGCTGAGAAAGGTGGCCCCGAAAACGGATTGGCCGACGCAGGCGCGCATCGGGCCGGACTGGTTTGCATTGGCGGGTAATTGGTTTACTGCGTGGGAACGCACGGGTGATCCGGTATATCGCGATAAGATTATTGCGGGAATGGACAGCATTGTATCGCTTCCGTACGGACTCTTTACCGGGCCGTATATGAATTATGATCCGCATACCGGCCAGTTCGGTTTGATCAATGACAAGGCGACGGCTGAGGCCTCGCATATGGAATCTATCTTTGGCGGTGCTGAGCTGATGCTGGAGCTGCATGAGGTACTTAAGCATCCTGCATGGGATCAGGCGTGGCTTGATTTCTGCGAACGCTATGTCTGGAGTGCGGAGGAATGGGAGGCTGTCGGTCTGACGGCCCCGAAAATCGGGGCCTATCCCGGATGGCATGCGCGACTGACTGCTTTTGCGGCCGAGCAGAAACAGGATGCCGATCTTGGCGTGCGGGCCTGGAGGGTGTTTCTTGACGCCAACGATCCCGGCGGTATTCCGACGATTCCCGCAGAATACTCGGGCCCGGTTTCCCTGAATCCCGGCCGGCAGATGGAATGGGGATCGATTAATCACATGTCACAATGGAGCCTGAATGCCATTGAATTACTCGAACTGAACGGGAATACTGTTCCAAACGAGATGTCTGGTGTCTCGAATACGGAATAGTTCCGTCGAAAGGAGTTTTCATGGTTCGTTATCTGGCATGTGGGTACCGCGATTTCAAGAAGCATCCCGTTCCGGTCGGTGAACGGCTGAACTGGGAATTCTATGTTGTCGCCGATGGGCAGATGGCTCCTGTTTTTCCGGATTCTCCTGAGTGCCCGCTTGAACGTCAGTATGCGTGGGTGATTCCTCCGGGGCTGGCCTATGGGTGGCGCAGCGGAACGGAAAAACCGAAGCGCTACGTGGTGCATTTTACTTCCGTTCCGAATGCCCTGAAGCAAGCCGCCGACGAACGTGGATACTTTGGTCGCAAACTCGACGAGCATGAAATTGAACAAATTGAAAAGCTATATCTTCGGCTGGAACGGCATGCGCTTTCTTTTTCTCCGCTGAGCGAGCTCAAGGTGGAAAAGGCCGCTATTGATCTGGCGCTGTTGCTGCTGACCGGCGTCAAATTGGTAAACAAGATTCCGCTTGATAAGGTGGATCAGCAGCGTGTCGAATCGGTGCTGGTGTGGTATCGGGAACACATGAGTGAGTGTCCGACAATCGATGCGGCAGCATCTGCTATCAATCTTTCAGCAGGGCATTTACGGAGAACGTTTCAACGTGTTCGTGGATGTTCTCCGCATGATGCGTTCATTGCCATGCGACTTGCCCATGCAAAAGAACTGCTCAGTTCAACCTCTCAGGATCTGCTTCAGATCGGGCGTCAATGCGGTTTCCGAAGTGATAGCGATTTCTGCCGGGTTTTTGCAAAGTATACCGGAATATCTCCTCATAAGTGGCGTACGCATATAACCAAGCAGGAAGCATCCTGATCCTGTTCGGCTCTTTCCTTTCAATGCATCGAAGCAGGGCTCTTGTTTGAATATGTCAAATAGATGCTCGTCGCCCTGTGTTGTTGCTCTAATCCGGGCGTGACATATTTTCCTGCATCATACGTCGTTGTGTCTGCTTTCGGTCATGTGTGGCCGGGGGTGAGAAGATGTCGTTCGGGTTTCTTCTTTCGGCGGTGTTGCGGCGCGGTAACAGCAAGGATGCAGATAAAATTAAGCTGCCCAAGGTGTTGTTTAAGTATTTTTTATGTTTGTATATGTAGAAAATATGTTTGGGTGTCGCCCTTTTGTGCTTGGCCGCCTGATTCGCATTTTCAGTTGATGTCGATATATCACCTGTTCTTGTTAACTTTATGGAGTGTTGTGCTGTCGGCGACGTTTGTCCGGTTGGTTCATTGTTTCATTTTATTGGCATGATCATTAGATGGTTGAGGCCGGTCTGTTCCTTTCTGTGTCTGATGCCGTTTCATCTTCGTGGTGATTATACATGTTGGTTGCTGGCAGCATGCGATGTCGGCATTCTTTCGGTTTATTTCCCCTTGTATGCCTGGAACTGCGCAAAACCTTGCGCAGGCGTTTAGTTTGGCGCAGGCGGTTGTTATTGATCCTTCACATATGGATCGGTGTTTGAAAATGTCAATATCTAGGTTGATAAGCACTATTGTTTGTAAACTTGTCATATGGCATTCCTAAAACCATGGAGTTGGATTGATTCCGCTCGTGGTTTCTGAGGGGTGCGGATCGCGCTTCCTGAGGCCGGGCCAAAGCAGTCCCGCTCCCTTGTGAATGATGAAAACACAAATCGATCCGTGTTGTTTGTACGTGCGGCAGCAGTTGCGCCGGATCGGTTCGTCAGGTCGGTTTTTTCCGATTCTGGCTGGAAGCAGATGGATAAGGTCGAACGTATGCGCTGTCCGGTTATATGGCGGTGGCACGAATATAAAAAAATGAGGAGGAAATCAGAGATCATGAATCCAACAACACTAAAAGCTCTAATCGTCGGCGCATTTGTTTCCGGCGTATTAACAGCGCAAGGGGCAGATGTTCTGCGCTTGCCCGACTCAACTGATTTAGCGGATACAAATTATTGGGACGGCGGGGTACTGCCGGGAAGTGATAATGTGGCGCTTTTTGATGCCACCACGATTTATGATACCAACAGTGTCAGCTATGTCGGCAGTTATTCCCAAACATGGGGATTCGGTGGGTATAAGTTTTTGAACACGGCCGGCCCGGTCAGTTTTTCTGATGCGTATTCATATGTCTACGGTCTTGGTATTGTGGTGTCGAATGCGGACTATGAAATTACCTTCAATTCTATCCGGCATAACTCAACCTCCACAGCTGAGTGGTATATCCATACCAATAGCGTGTTGAGAGCTGCCAGCATCAGCGCTGGCGGTGGAAAGAACTGGGGCACGCTCCCGCTCGTTGGTGGCGGTACGCTTGTGATGAATGGCTGGGCATCGGTCGGTTCCAGTACCCGGCTTCAGTTCGATATCTCCGGAGGCGGTACGACAATTGCAGGTAACGGAACATGGCAGCCGAGTATCTGTAACTCGGCATATGGCATGGTATTGGGTGATGGCTCGATTATTGCCCCCGGCGATATCTCCGTCAGCAACACCGTCGGTACCCTGACGATTGACAGCTCAATCGATGGTGTGCCCTGTCTGAACCTGACTAGTAATTCAATTGTAAAGTTTGAACTCGGATCAGGTGCCGGTACCGCGTATACGCTGCCGAGTACCGACTCGGATAAGGTCGCTCTGACCGGTATGGGCGATGGCGATGTTGTGGTTGAAGGTGTTATTCTTGACCTGCAGTTCTCGGATTCGGACGGGGTGTTCAAGTTGTTTGACACCGACGGCGGCACGAATACTTGGGTTGGTCTTACGCTTAGCGGTCAGGAAATCATCGGTGGAATGACGATTATCAATGCAAATAGCGTTGATTATTCACTGATCATGGGCGATGGAGAAACCGGTGACCCGGGCGACATCTACCTCGTTATCGGTACGATTGCTGAAGAATATGTACCCACGTATATTTCATGGGATACCTCAAGTGGTGAATGGGATATCAATAACAGTCAAAACTGGAATGATGGATCGAGTTCTACAGTATATATGGAAGAAGCCGGGATTGGCGATCATGTCACCTTTGGTGAACTGGGCAGTTCGGTCACGGTCACTCTGAACACCAATGTTTATCCTTCTTCGGTTACCGTCAGTTCGTCCAACGATTATACCTTCGCGGAAGCATCAGGTACGATCAACGGAAGTACCTCGCTGACGAAGACCGGTGACGGTGCGTTGAACTTTGGATTGACCGGTAATGCATATTATGGCGGCACGACCGTTGGAGGAGGTACGCTCAACCTGACGACATCCACGGCCAATCTGGGCCAAGGTTCGGTGACGGTATCAAATAATGCTCTCCTGATCATGTATGGCGGCGACTCCGCCGGAACGTCTGCTGCCGGCACATTCCCCAGCGAGCTGATTGTGCCTGCCGGAGAAACAGCTAACGTTTACAACCATTCACGAGGTACGTGGTCGGGTGCATTGACGGGGGCCGGCACGGTTAATCTTCAGGTTTCCTATATTCGCGGTGATATCACCGGTAACTGGTCGGGCTTTGGAGGTCAGGTCAATGTAACCGCCTTCGATGGCACGGATGACCACATGCGGGTTGCAACAACTATTAATGCCGCGTCAGCCAAAGTTCATATTGGCGACGGTGTATACGTCGTTCAGACGTTTAACGGCCCGAAGGATACCATCGGTACGATTCATCAGATCGGTGAACTTTCCGGCTCAACGAATGCGGTAATCGCTGGTCAGCCGATTGGTGGTCGTTATTGCAACTGGACCGTTGGTGCACTCAATACCGACTCGACCTATGAAGGCATCATTGTAGACAACGGTCTGGATTCGTGGGGTGGGCAGCCCATGACGAAGCTCACGAAAGTGGGTACAGGCACACTGACGATGACCGGAACCAATACCTACACCGGTGCGACCGCGGTCAACGGAGGTACGTTGTTCCTGACCGGTGTTATCATCAGTGATACCTTCGTTGCAACCAATGCAGCTGTTGGCGGAAGCGGAAGGTTCAGTAATGTCACCATGTATGACGGCGCGAAGTTTGCGTTCAGTGCAGGGGATACCCTGATGGTTACGAACAGCCTGGTGTTCAGTAATACCAACAACACCTTCGGTGCTGATGATGTTATTGCCGATGACTGGAACCTTGTTGCTGACGGAACTTATACCCTGATCGATGGGTTCACCAATACCCTCGCAAACATCGATACGTCTGAATTCGATCTAGGGGAAGGTCGTGTGGCTTACCTGCAGGGAACCACCAGTCTGCAACTCGTTCTCGGAGGTGCTTTAACCGTTCCGGATATTCATATAAACCAGTCCGGCGGTTCGGTCTTCCTGTCTTGGGAAAGCGGTTCCTACAACGTAATGACCAACGGCAGTCTCAGGGGCGGAAGCTGGGGTGTTGCAGTCGAAAATGCAGTCTCTCCGGCTGAGGTCATATCTGACGAGCCGCAGCTCTTCTTCCAATTGAGCAAATAGCCGGCTTTGAGATCGCCCGTTCCTTTCCTTGAGGGAAAGGGCGGGCGTTCTTTTTGATTCCGATTTCCTGTCAATGAAGCGACGGGATTAGAACGCAAAGGAGATAAAATGAAGAAAATAATAATTGCAGGTGTGTGTGTTGCAATGGGAGTGACTGCGCATGCAGGGATTCTTTCGATCACCACTGCAGATGGCGAAGGACTGGATGGCTCTCTTATTGAAAATCATGGGGGATACACCGGCAATTTCGATACAACCGGCGGTCTAACCGATTATCAGTATACTGATGTTCGTCATTACACTCCGGTGTTAAAATGGGATCTGAGCAGTTTCTCTGGAAACTCATCGGATATCACGAATGCATATATTGTTCTCACCTCTTCCGGTGGTGGGTATACCCGTACTTATAATTTTATGGAGTATGATGGTGCCGATTCTGATATTACCACGTCCTTGCTCTACGATGCAGCTAATCCATTTGTTGATGATGCCTATGTTGCGGAAACGGATGTGGATGATGATTTCGTCAATCTCACTACCGTATTTGCAGGAAGCATTGCCGGCTCAGCCGATCTTTCCCAGTCCGTAGGCAGTGGGGATGCTGCGCTTTTGGCTTCTGTACAGGCCGCCATTGATGATGATGGATTCATTACCTTTGTAATGAGTGGGAACAATCGGCCGCTTTATATGTACAGCGCGGAAACCGGTGCCGCATCGGGCTATCAGCCGACGCTGGTCATTGAAACGATTCCTGAGCCGGCAACTGTCGGGTTGATGGGCGTGTTTGGCGGAGCAATGGTTCTGCTTCGTCGCCGTTTCAAGCGATAACTGCATCGTCGGTTCCGATCATTGATATGTTGGAACAAAATCAGGCTCCCGTTTCGGCGGGGGCTTTTTGTTGGTGTGCCCGGCGGGGGCGTATCCACTTGAGGGTGAAAGTCCCTTGCGCGCCCGGCAGGGGGACGCGTTAGCTTAACGTCAACTGCGTAATCGTGAGATTGCGTAGGGAGGCGCAGAAGCGTAAGCGTTCCGTATAGCACCTCTTGTTGAAATCATCGTAGACGTCGTAGGCTTCGACCTATGACTTATCCAACATCTACGACTGA
>JAFGVP010000098.1 GCA_016937945.1 Pontiellaceae bacterium
CCGACGAATGCCGACAGCGACGGCGACAGCATGCCGGACGGCTGGGAAGTGGGGTATACGCTCGATCCGTTGGTAACGAATGCGCTGGCGGATGCGGACTCGGACGGCGGTGCGGACCTTTATGAATTTGCTGCCGGGGGCAATCCGACGAATGGCTTCGATATCGGCTATGTTCCGATCTTTGCGGTTGAGCAGAACGGGGCGACGAATTATCTGGATTATATTTATGGCCGGCGCACCAACGGGGTTGTGCTTGGGCTGGCGTATGAAGTGCAACTTGCGATCGGTGCGGTTTCCAATGGTTGGGTGAACAGCGGTTATAGCGTTACGGGCTCGACGGGGCTTGGTGATGGCTTTGAGTCGGTCACGAACCGGATCGATGACTGGGGAACGACCAATCTTTATTTGCGCGTAGCAGTATCTACGAGCAATACGGTTGTCTATTCCACGGTTACAGAAGTCACGCCGTTTGGTTTATGGGCGGGAGGCTATGGGCTCTATGGTGCGAATGCGGTGTCGTCGGCTGATCCGGATGCGGATGGTCTCGATAATTCCGAAGAATATGCACTCGGGACGGATCCGGCGACGTTGGATTCCGATGGCGATGGCGCCGGTGATGGCCAGGAAGTCGATGCCGGACTGGATCCTCTGGCTGACAACACCGGAATTGACAGCGACGGTGACGGCCTGATGGATGTTGATGAACTGATTACCTGGGGGACTGATCCTCTGAATTCCGATAGCGATGGCGATACATTCAATGATGGTCTGGAGGTGTCCAGCGGAGGCAATCCTCTGGTCAGTGACCTGTGGCGCATTAACTATATCCGCGATCATGGAGATACCTATGATCTGTACTCTTCAAATGCAGTGCTGGATGTTGGCGGAGCGCTGGGCGTGTATGCAGTCAGTAATGGAACCGCTACGCTAATTCTGCAGATGGAGCAGTCATCGGACCTGATAAACTGGACGAATGCCGGCGATGCGGTCATTTGGTCGATTCCCGTTAATTCCTCCAATATCTATTTCCGGCTGTGGTCAAATCATGAATAAGGGCAGCAAAATGGGCGAGCGTATAACCTGTAACGATGGCGTGATGGACGAAGGACAGGAGTCTTTTGTAGTCAGAACTTCGCGCGCTTCCTATGTCTATCAGAAGGCTGGTTGCGGTTTTTCAAGTTTAGTGGATCGGGACGGCAATGACTGGATCGGATATCACCCCAGAGGGGAACACAAGGGGCATTACCGCGGAATCCCGAACATGGGGAACAACGCCTTCGGGCATCCCGGATATGAAACCGGACGAACAGAGCTTGTGGAGGCATCGGAATCGGTTGTTACGCTGCGTTCAACGGCCGATGACGGCAAGTGGGATGTGGAATGGAACTTTTTTTCTACGCATGCCTCGATGACCGCGCACCGCATTGCAGCTCCGGTCTGGCTGCTTTACGAAGGAACTCCCGGCGGGAAGTTTAATCCAGACATGCAGTTTATGTATTGGTCCGACGGGGCAACGTTCAATTGTTCAGAGCGCTTTCGCCAGTCGATCCCGGCGCCGAAATGGGTGGCCTTCTGCGATCCGAAGACACGGCGCAGTCTGGCGTTGGCTTATGATGGACCGGATACATTTATTGATACGTATTGGCCGATGTATAAAAAAGGCGGAATGACGGTGTTCGGCTTTGGTCGATCCGATCAGAATGGGTTCGAGTATTATGTGGAAAACGTACCTTTCAGGTTTTCATTTGCATTGATTGAGAGTGTCGTTTTTCAAGAAATTGCAGCGTATGTGAAGGCGTATCTTCCGGTGAGTTGAGGTGTAATAAATGGCAGTTAAGACGGTAGATTATCTGATCATTGGTGGCGGGGTGATCGG
The DNA here is from genome assembly GCA_016937945.1 of Pontiellaceae bacterium. Taxonomy (GTDB): domain Bacteria; phylum Verrucomicrobiota; class Kiritimatiellia; order Kiritimatiellales; family Pontiellaceae; genus Pontiella. Next base: position 1,877 of record JAFGVP010000098.1, read on the forward strand.
TGTTAACATGGCGATTCACCTGAAGCGTCGTAATCCGGCGGCGCGTATCTGTGTTGTCGATAAGGAGCCCCGGTTGGGCCTGCATGGAAGCGGTCGCAACAGCGGGGTTCTGCACTCCGGATTTTACTATACCGCCAACAGTCTGAAGGCGCGGTTTACAGTCGATGGCAACGCCGCCATGAAGGAATACATCCGGAATCATGGGTTGCCGTTGAATGAATGCGGTAAGCTGGTGGTGGCGAAGGATGAGTCGGAACTGGATACCCTTGACGAGCTGCTCAATCGCGGCCGGACCAACGGGGTTGAACTCTATAAGATCAGCGAGCAGGAGGCGCGGGAAATTGAGCCCCGCGTGAAGACCTGTCGGCATGCCTTGTGGAGCCCGAACACGGCTACGGCCGATCCGAAGCCGGTCATGGAGGCCATGAGGAATGATGCATCTGAAATGGGAATTGAGTTCGGGTTTTCGCAGGCCTTTGTGAAAAATGAGGGAAACCGCGTTTGGACGACATCGATGGAATTTGATGCCGGTTATGTGGTGAACGCCGCCGGTCTGTATGCCGATCGCATCGCTCATCCGTTCGGATTCGGCAAGGACTACGCCATTCTCCCATTTAAGGGGCTCTACCTGAAATCGAGCGAGCCGGCCGGAAGCTTTAAAACCAATATCTATCCGGTGCCCAATCTGAAGAATCCATTCCTCGGGGTACACGTTACCGTTACGGTTGATGGGCACCATAAGATCGGTCCAACGGCGATTCCTGCGTTCTGGCGCGAGCAGTATAAAGGAACCGAAAACTTCCGTTTCGGAGAGCTGATGGAGACGTCGGGGCTCGGCATGCAACTGATGCTTAAGGCGGATTTTGATTTCCGGCGACTCGCGTTCGAGGAACTTCGCAAATATAACCGGGGTCATCTGGTCGGTCTTTCGCAGGCGCTGGCGACGGGTCTTGATCCTGATACGCTGACCCATTGGGGGCCGTCGGGAATCCGTGCGCAGTTACTGAACCTGAAGAACAAGAGCCTGGAAATGGATTTTCTTTTTGAAGGTGATGCAAAATCATTCCATGTTTTGAACTCGGTCTCTCCGGGGTGGACTTGTTCGATTCCGTTTACATCGTATATGGCAGATGAAATTGAAAGGCTTCAGGGACACCGGTGATTGGTTTGCTGCTGGTATACAAGGGGAATAAGTATGGAATGTCACCATTGCCGTAATGAGCTTAAGCATGTTTTTCTGGATCTTGGCGAAGCGCCTCCCTCCAATTCCTACCTGTTAGAGGATGAGGTGGGCGGGGCTGAAAAATGTTATCCGCTTAAACTGTATGTCTGTGAAACGTGCTGGCTGGTGCAGACGGAAGACACTGCGAGCGGGGATGATCTGTTTCCGGAGGATTACGCCTATTTCTCGTCTGTCTCGACGAGTTGGCTCGACCATGCCAGGCGTTATGTGGATATGATCACGGAACGGCTGGGGCTGGGTGCCGACAGCTTTGTCCTTGAGATTGCATCGAACGATGGTTACCTGCTGCGGAATTTTGTAGCCAGAGGAATTCCCTGTCTTGGAATTGAGCCCACCACCTGTACGGCTGAAGTGGCAAAGGGGCTCGGCATACCGGTTATATGCGAGTTTTTCGGATCGGATTTTGCGGCCGGACTGGTGAGCAACGGGCAGCAGGCCGATCTGATTATCGGGAATAATGTCTATGCGCATGTTCCGGACATCAACGATTTTACTGAAGGGCTGAAGAAAGCGCTTAAATCCGGCGGCACCATTACACTTGAGTTTCCTCATCTGATGACGCTGTTGGAATACAGCCAATTCGATACGGTTTACCATGAACACTATTCCTATCTTTCGCTGTATACCGTTTCGCTCATTTTTCAGCGTGTCGGCCTGCGGGTTTGCGATGTGGAAAAACTGCCTACCCATGGCGGCAGTCTTCGGGTGTATGGATGTCATGCAGACGACCCCAGACCGGATAGCGAGCGAGTCGCATCGATTCTCGACGAAGAGGTCTCTGCAGGGATGAAGGAGATGGGCACCTACCTTGATTTTCAACCTCGGGTGGACCAAATCAGAGATGATCTGCTGGTGTTTTTGACGGAACAGAAAAAGGCGGGCCGTAGCGTGGCGGCGTATGGTGCCGCCGCTAAGGGAAATACGTTGCTGAACTATGCCGGTGTCAAATCCGATCTGATTTCCTTCGTCTGCGATGCGGCTCCGTCAAAGCAGGGCAAGTATATGCCGGGAAGCCATATCCCGATTGTTGCGCCTGCCGTGCTCAAAGAGCGCAAACCGGATTTTGTGATTATCCTGCCGTGGAACATTACCCATGAAATTATCGGGCAGGAAACGTGTGTTTGTGAGTGGGGCGGCCGTTTTGTTGTGGCGATCCCCTCGCTGAATATTCTTGGTGCCGCAGTTTAGTATGAAGGTGTGAAACCCGAAAGGAGTTGGTGATGAAGCTGGTTATTCTTGCAGGAGGATTCGGAACCCGGATCAGTGAAGAGAGTGCGATCCGTCCAAAGCCGATGGTGTCTGTCGGTCAGGAACCGATTCTCTGGCACATCATGAAAATATATGCCCATTACGGGATCACCGATTTTATCGTGGCATGCGGGTATAAGGGCGAGATGATCAAGGACTATTTTTCGCGGATGTACCTGTCCGGCTCCGATGTCACCTTTGATCTTAAAAACAACACGCTGGAGGTTCATCATTCCCGTGTCGAACCGTGGCGGGTAACCTGCGTGGATACCGGAATCGACAGCATGACCGGTGGCCGGCTGCGCCGTGTTCGTCAATACCTGGATAATGAAACCTTCTGCATGACTTATGGAGACGGCGTGTCGGACATCGACATCAATGCAGAAATTGCATATCATAAGCAGGAAGGCGCCTATGCAACGATGGCAGCCGTTAAGCCTCCGGGGCGTTTCGGGGCGTTTACCCTCCAGTCCGGGCAGAAGCGGATCCAGCAGTTTCATGAAAAACCGCAAGGCGACGGTGCGTGGATAAACGGGGGGTTTTTTGTGCTTGAGCCTCAGGTAATCGACTACATTGATTCCGATCTGGAATCCTTTGAGCAGGGCCCCGTTCAGCGCCTTGCTGAAGAGGGGCATCTGGTGCCTTACCGTCATGCCGGATTCTGGCAGTCGATGGATACCCTGCGCGATAAGCATGTGCTTGAAGATCTGTGGGCCGGCGAAAACCCGCCGTGGAAAGTCTGGAAGGATTAGGATGAAACGGACGCTGGGCAGCTTAGTTAAAAATACCGGCTTTCACTACGAGTTTGAATCGAGGGGCTATAGTAAGGGGAGCGCAAAGGACTGCGTCCCTTCGGCATGGCTGCTTGGTAAATACCTGGCAAAAGGGTTGATAAACCGGGCCACCGGGCGGTTGGAGCTCGACTATGCCGAAATGTATCTGACGACGCACTGTTCCCTGCAGTGCCGGGACTGCGCAGTACTTGTTCCATATCTGAAAAAGCGCCGGCATTTTTCGAAGGAAAGCCTGTTGAAAGACATGGATCGCTTTCTTCAGTCGGTCAATTATGTCCATCGGTTCGGGTTGGTCGGCGGCGAACCCTTGCTGCACCCGGACCTGCCGGACCTGATCCGCTATCTCTCCGGCCATCCTGCCGTTGGAACCATCCGCATTCCGACCAACAGTACGGTGCTGCCGGGGCCTGAACTGATTGATGCGCTGAAGTCCAGTCCCGATGTGTTATTGAGCATCAGTGAATATCCCATCGAGCTGTGTCCGAAGCGCCCCCGGCTGATTGATCTGCTGGAGCGCAACGGGATTGAGTATGAGGTTTATGCCGGTCAGGCCTGGGATGATCTGGGGGCCTGCAGCAGCGCGTATAAAGAGGGTGTCACGGAAGAAGAGCTGGCTCTGCGCTTCAGCAATTGCTGGATGCGGGAGTGTCACGGGGTTTTAGAGGGCCGTTTCTACCTGTGTGGACGGGCCGCCTTTGCTCCGTTGGCAGGAATACATGACGCATTTCCGGAAGACGGCGTTGATCTTTATGGTGTTGAAGACGCTAAAGGGGTCCGGCGCGCCATTTCGGATCTGATGAATAAACCCTATTTACGAGCTTGTGCTTACTGCCGTGGAACCAGTTCCGGGAAGCGGATTGCTCCCGCCATCCAGGTGGGGGCGGAGTAAGGAGCCTCTGTATGAAATTTGAACCGACCCCGCTAAAGGATGCCTGGATTATTACGCAGACACCGATTGGTGATGAGCGTGGCTATTTTGCGCGCGCCTTCTGTCAAAAGGAATTTGAGACACACGGGATTCCGTCCTCCTTTGTTCAGGGCAATACATCATTCAGCCGCGATGTCGGAACTCTGCGCGGCCTGCATTGGCAGGTTGACCCGGCGCCGGAAACCAAGCTCATGCGCTGTGTGCGCGGAGCCATCTACGACCTGATCGTGGACATGCGGCCGGAATCGCCGACCTATCTGCGGCATTTTGGAATCGAGCTCACTCCGGACAATCATCGGATGCTTTTTGTTCCGGCCCGTTTTGCCCACGGATTTCTTACGCTGGAGCCGGACAGTCAGGCCTATTATCTCGTGGGCGGATTCTATACGCCGGAATGCGAGCGAGGCGTTCGATTTGATGATCCGAAGCTGGCCATCGAATGGCCGACTGAGCCACAGGTCGTGAGTGATAAGGATCGGAGCTGGCCATTGCTTTAGCGGTTCACCCATCAGGTCGTTGTGCTTAAAGTCGGGATTTTCCGGCTTTTTTTGTGCACGCATTCTATGTGTCTTGCACTTGCAGAACGCAGGGGGCGGAAGCTATCCTTTGCCGCATGGAAGGGATACCGAATTTAAAGCGGCTGTTCACTGTTTCAGCCAAATCCGGCCAGCCGCCGGGAACGATTGTCTATTCCGGGCATCGAACCGCTGAGCCGACCCGCATTTCGCTGTTCGAATATGACACCGATCAGCTTTCCGAAAAGCATGATATTCAGCTGGAAGAGTGTGCCGGATGCCTCCAGTCGGAAGCCGTATCGTGGATCAACGTTGATGGACTCAATGATGCCTCCTCCGTGGAGCGGATCGGGGAGCTGTTCAACATTCATCCCCTTGTGCTGGAGGATGTGCTGCATACCACCCAGCGGCCCAAGCTGGAAGATAACGGGACCTATCTTTTTCTGGTCGTCCGCATGCTCTACATTCCTGAAGGCAGTAAGGAGGTTCAGTCGGAACAGCTCAGCTTTATCCTGACTGAAAATGCGCTCATCACCTTTCAGGAGTGCGCCGGTGATGTGTTTGAAAGCGTTCGTGAACGCATTCGAAACAGTCATGGACGCATCCGTAAAATGGGCGTGGACTATCTGCTCTACGCATTAATGGATGCCATTGTGGACGGATATTTCCTGATCATGGAATCCACCGGCGAGCAGATCGAAGCGATCGAACAGTCGATGATGGAAGACCCGAGCGCGGTGCTGCTGAACCAGCTTTACCACATGAAACGCGAGCTGCTTTATCTGCGCAAATCGGTCTGGCCGCTGCGCGAAGCCATTGGTGCGTTGGAGCGCGGTGAGTCGGCGTTACTGACAGAAAAGACATCGGCCTACATCCGCGATCTGTATGATCACACGATCCAGGTGATCGATACCGTGGAAACTTTCCGCGACATGCTGAGCGGTGTGCAGGATCTGTATCTTTCCAGTATGGGGCAGAAGACCAATCAGGTCATGCAGGTCCTCACCATCATCGCCACCATCTTTATTCCGCTTACCTTTGTGGCCGGGATTTATGGAATGAATTTTGACTACATTCCGGAGCTGCACTGGAAGTACAGCTATTTTGCCTTCTGGGGGGTCATTCTGCTGATGACGCTCGGCATGGTGATCTACTTCCGGCGCCAGAAGTGGTTCTGAGGAAGTGGCAGAATAAGATCGAAAAATTGAGGATCCCTCGATAATGGACAATAATTCACCGGATATCATCGAACTTCGTCATCTTGAAATCGAAGATTATGTTCATCTTCGCGCCTCCATGGACAAAGCCTATGAGCAGGCCGAGCTGGGAGCCTGGGAAGAGCAGGATATCCGTCGGCTGCTTGAAATATTTCCTGAAGGGCAGCTTTGTATCACGCTCAACGGCAAGGTGGTCGCCAGCGCCCTGTCTCTCATCATTCGGTATGATCGTTTTGGCGACAACCATACATATAATCAGATTCATGGGAACAATACCTTTGATACCCATGATCCGGAGGGTGATGTTCTTTATGGTATCGATGTCTTTGTACATCCTGAATACCGAGGCATGCGGCTGGGGCGCCGGCTGTATGAAGGCCGGAAGGAGTTGTGCGAAAATCTTAATCTGCGCGCAATCATGGCCGGGGGACGGATTCCCAACTACAGGAATTATGCTCAAACCATGAGCCCGCGGGAATACATTGAAAAAGTACAGGGCAAGGAGATTTATGATCCCACGCTGACCTTTCAGCTCTCGAACGGATTTCACGTCAAAAAGGTACTGAAGAACTATCTTGAGGGGGACGTGGAAAGTCTGGAATTCGCTACATTGCTGGAGTGGAACAATATCTATTACCAATCTGAAACCAAGGTGCTGAATGTAGAGCGAACCGAAGTACGGGTCGGACTGGTTCAGTGGCAGATGCGGCCTTTTGACAGTGTGGAAAAACTGATGGAACAGGCGGAATATTTCATCGACGCGGTTTCTGATTACAAAGCCGATTTTGTTCTGTTTCCGGAGTTTTTCAACGCCCCGTTAATGTCACCCCACAACCATCTTCCGGAAGCCAGGGCAATACGTGCGCTGGCCGGATTTACGGATACGCTCAGAAACCGATTTCAGGAGCTGGCGATCGCATACAATGTCAACATCATCACAGGAAGCATGCCGCAGGTTGCCGAGGATGGTCGCCTGCTCAATGTTTCATTCCTTTGTCGTCGGGACGGAACGAGCGAAAGCTTTCATAAAATCCATCCGACGCCCTCGGAGGTCGAAGCATGGGGCATGGCGGGAGGCAACAGAATTGAGGCCTTTGATACGGATTGTGGAAAAATCGGTATTCTTGTCTGTTATGATGTCGAATTTCCGGAAGTCTGTCGCATTCTTGCAGATCAGGGAATGCGCATCCTCTTTGTTCCGTTTTTGACCGATACACAGAACGGATATATGCGGGTGCGCCATTGTGCTCAGGCCAGGGCCATTGAGAACGAATGCTATGTGGTCATTGCCGGAGCCGTCGGAAATCTTCCCAATGTCAACAATATGGATATTCAGTATGCGCAGTCTGCGATCTTTACGCCGTCGGATTTTTCCTTCCCGACAAATACGGTAAAAACCGAGGCTACGCCGAATACGGAAATGGTTTTGATCGCGGATATCGATCTTAACCTGCTGAAAGAACTCCACTCTCGCGGCAGCGTTCGCAACATGAAAGATCGGCGGAGCGACCTGTATCGGATTGTTCAGTCTGAGAAACCGGAATCCTGATTGCATGTCGCAGCTGTATGAACTGATATCCAGCCTTGGTGCATTTGCTCCGTATGTCTGTATCCTGCTTTTTCTGCTGGCCAGCCTGCTGGTGGTTTGGCGACTCGAGGTATTGGCGGGGCAGGGAGTGGAGGGGACCGTGCTGGGGACGATCTTCATGCCGTTCTGTTCCGGCATGGGCAATATTGTCTTTGCGGTGGTCGTGGCGCTACAGAACGGTTCCAGTGATGATGTGCTCATCAACTGTCTCTTCAACAACGTAACAAACCTGACATTGCTGATCGGGGCGCCGGTTTTGATCTGGGGCATGGCGCGCATCCCCCGGAAAAAGAGTCAGGCCGCGATGCGCGAATTCAGGATGGGGAGGCTTTCGTTGTCGCTTAATCTGGTGGCGGCGCTCTTCTTCACGTTTATTGTCTGGCTACTGGCGGCCGATGGCGTACTGGAGTGGACGGACGGTGCCGTTTTGCTGGCGCTCTTTGTGTTCTGGCAGTGTTTCCATGTCTATGACGTGAAGAAGACCAACCTGCTCAAGAAAAAGAGCTATCCAAAAACGCTGGTAGTTGATGTCATCCTGCTCCTGTTCGGCGCCTCGCTGGTATTTATCAGTACCGACTGGCTGGTTCAATGGTTTCAGTCGTTGGAAAGCGAGCAGGTTCCCGTGCGTCTGCTGGGATGGGCCAGCGGGGTGCTGATGGTGCTGCCGAATGCCTTGCTCGCATTTTATTACGGAGCAAGGGGCCGGATGGATGTGGTTTACACCTCGCAGTCCGGCGATGCGCACATCTGCATTCCGCTGTGTATCGGTCTGTTTGCCGTTTTCCGGCCGATTCCGTCCGGCTCGTTTTTTCAGCAATCCCTGCTCATCGTCATGGGACTTTGCGGAGCGCACCTGGTGTTTGTCCTGCTGGTCGGGCGGCTGCCCCGTATTTTTGCGGCGCTGTTTCTTGCGGCGTTCGGCTATTTTCTATGGACGGGGCTGGCGTAAGTTGGTGCAACTGTGTTTCGTCAGGAAAGATTAAAGTCCGGATCGGCCATGAAGCGATTGGCCAAGACGACGGTTTTTCTCATGACTGCAGTGATCGCGACCTTAGCCGGTTTCCCTCGACTGATTAATCGCTGATAAAGCTCCATAAAGGTAAGCGTTCCGTATAGCACCTCTTGTTGAAATCATCGTAGACGTCGTAGGCTTCGACCTATGACTTATCCAACATCTACGACTGA
>JAFGVP010000099.1 GCA_016937945.1 Pontiellaceae bacterium
GGCTCGATTCGCGCTCCTCGTCGCAATAGCGGTACGGATCATCAAACAGGCCCAGCCGATATTTAATTCTGAGAATCCGGCGCACGGCGTCGTCAATCAGCTGTTCATCCAACTCGCCCGACTCAACCAACTCCTTCAAATGATCAATATAGGCATATCCTTCCATATCCATATCCGAGCCGCCGGTTGCCGCACGCAGTGCGGCCTCCCGATCATTGGCCGCGGCACCATGGGCGACCAGCTCGCCAATGCTGTCCCAGTCCGAAACCACGAAACCATCGAATCCCCATTTCCCTTTCAGTAGAACACGTTGCAGGTAGGCATTCGCCGTGCACGGCAGTCCATCAATCGTATTAAACGCATTCATGAAGGTCGCCACGCCGGCATCAGAGGCGGCGCGAAACGGAGGCAGCACCACATTGTGCAGCGTCTCGCCACCGATATTGACCGAGTTATAATCCCGCCCCGCCTCGGCAAAGGCATAGCCGGCAAAATGCTTGGCACAGGCGGCCACCGTCAGCGCATCGTCCAGCGCGTCGCCCTGGAATCCGCGTACACGGGCTTCCGCAAACGCGGCTCCCAGAAAGGCATCCTCGCCGGCGCCTTCCATCACGCGGCCCCAGCGCGGATCACGCCCCACATCCACCATCGGCGCAAAAGTCCAATGGAGGCCGGACGCGGCAGCCTCCTTTGCCGCAATAGACGCCGAAAGACGTGCCAGCTCCGGATCCCACGAAGCGGCCTCGGCCAGCGGAATGGGAAACATCGTTTTATAGCCGTGAATCACATCATAGCCGAAGATCAGCGGAATCCCCAACCGGCTGTTTTCCACCGCCAGTTGCTGGGCCTTGCGCGTGGCTTCGCATCCCACGACATTCAGCATCGATCCCACGCGCCCCTGTTTCAGGTCATTCAGCAGCTGCTGGGCATTATCCGCCTGCGGCGCCGGACCGGTCATTTCCCACTGGCTGCAGCGCTGGTTCATCTGACCGATCTTCTCTTCAAGTGTCATTTTCGCGAGCAGCTCCTCCACAAACAGATCTTCTGGAGATGCGCCGGCGGCGGCTCCGACCGCCAGGCACGAAGCCATGAACGGCAGGATGATAAATAACTTTTTCATGATGTGACTCTGCATAGATAGTTCCCCTTTGATTGAGCGGGTGTAACGCTACACATTATTTCTGAAAGATTTCAGTATATTTTCGGATAAAGTAAGTCGGCGTGAAGCTCCATGCGTGGCAGTAGCTGTTGACCGGATAAAAATGGTGCGGTGAGAGGAATCGACTCTCCATCAAATACGGGGCGAGGGCGATCCCTGACTGCTACGATAGCTGTTGAATAAAACAAGGAGATCGCCATGCCCGAAAGAAAGATAGACCTCGTCGGTCCGGTTGCCTGCCCGTGCTGTAAAAGGACGGACCTTCGGGTCAAAGATCTGCATCGTACGCCGCCTGAATCATGCAAGCTTCGGACGTTCTCGAACCCGGACGCATCTTACACTCAGGAAGTATCAGTGCCGTTCCTGCAGTCGATACTTCAGGCCCGGTTGCATCGCATCTGCCGTATCGGCACGGCCACGATCGAGCGTTGGTTCCACGATCATCTCGACCGCCAAGAGTGCATGTTCACAGGACGGCCATGTCCTGAAGTACTGGGCATTGATGAGCACTTCTTCTCGAAGAAGCTCGGCTATGTTACCACCTTCTGCGATCTGAAGAAGCATCGGGTTTTCGAGCTGGCCGCACCCATGATGCGCTGGAGCTGAAGGGTTCCATACGAAAATGGAAGTGATCCAGCGCCGTGCGTATGGGTTCAGGAATTTCACGAATTACCGGTTGAGGGTAATCATAATGTGTGGTTAATAAAAATCCGCCCTCGCCCCCTTCTTTGGTGGAGAGCCGAACGTATCACCGTTTGGCCATGGAAACCGCAAACAAAGAAAAACCCTGCTATCGTTGCCGATAACAGGGTTTTAAAGTGGCTCCGCTCATTGGACCAAGACGAACCGCTTTTCCTTACAAAAACAGACTATGCACAGATTTTCGCCAACGTTGCGTAATCAATAATCAACCGAATACCGGCGCAGAGCGGAACACATCGGATGCATTGTATTCAGTACAATACGGCTGCTGGTAGGCCGGCATCCTTGGCGCCGCAGAAATAAACCAACTCTCATAGGTTGCCAGTTTAACCGTTGCGCGCAGTGCATTCGTAAACTCACCGCCATCAATCCAGCCAAACGACGATTTACCATCATCGCTGCCGGCATAGTGAATCATCTGCAGATGTCGGAAGCGACTTGAGAGCCGCAAAATATGCTCTCCAACAACCGGGACAGCACCACGGGCCAACGTTTTAGAATTACAACAATCCGTTACCATGAAAATACGCAATCCAGTCGGCAACTGATCAAATATCGATGCCAATACATCATCGGCCAATTGGCCATCCCAGAAACACAGCGTCTCATCCAATCCGTCAGCCTCATCACCTGACAAGTCTTTCATCTGCCCGCCATGACCCGAATAATATAGCACCAGCAAATCACCTGCACCAAGACCGGCGGCGGCCGCCTTAACAGCATCAACCCAGGCTCTCTTTGTGGCGGCAGAATCGCGAAGTACAACACCCTCAACACCATGTTGACTTGCAAGCTTATGAAAGCGCACAACATCAACATCACACCCGGGACATTTTCCATCCCATCCACCATATGCCGACGGATCAACATGCGTCAGACCAACAAACACACCACAGCGCTTTGCATTGGGATACGGATTCTCGATCGCTGGTTTAGCGGATTTGCGCAAAAAACCGAACAACCAATTGAACATCTTCATTGAGCCACCGCCAGACTTCGTGAACTTCCAAGACCGCCCTCAAACTTCCACCAGAAATTAGACTTCCGACTTCCCAGCGTGATGACGCATGCCGCAAGTGCATATGCAAGCTTTGGCGCAGTATCCTTTACCGCAATCCAAAACCCGTCACCCTGCACACTGGTTGTTGCCTGCACACTGGTTCCCTCATCCACCGCCACATCGCCCTTGTTGGTCACTTCGGACTCACTCGATGTATCTTTTATTTCATCGGCCTTGATGCCACTAAGCTCCGCCATCGGTCCGGAATGGAAAAGCGACGCTGTGCCGCACCCACTCAGAACAAGAAGAGCGCAACAAAGCAGAATGAATGAGAGAACGTTTTTCATGGCGTCACCATGTCAGTTTAAATTGAGCATCAAGACCATACGCCGCCTGCCACTCATCATCACCAGACGAGTTCTCCAGACTACGCGCACCTCCGCCGGCACCGACATACAGATATTCAAATACGGATAAAATCGGGACGTCCTCGCACGGTATATGTTTGCCGACATTATAATCGACCGTTACCGCCGCGCCGTCATCATTGATCATGCCTACGGCCAGCGATAGCGCCCACGGGTCGTAAGTGTAGACGGTTCCGGCAATAAAATTGCAGCACTCACCGCCTTCGCCGAAATCAATAAAGACCCCCTCTTTCGGTCCGAGATAGTCGAGAATTTGTGATGTGGTATCGATAATGGTGTCACTATCAACAATAGCCCGCTCAGAACGAGCCGCACCGCGGATCGATGTACTGTCGCGCTTCGGGCCGAACATATCGCCAAACGCACAAATTGACAGTGCAAGCATTGCAATTACAACCATACTTCTTTTCATTCGTTTTCTCCTTTTGACTTTTTACCCGGCATCTCCCGGACTGTTTTTACGATACGAAGAATGGTCCAGATCAGAGACGCAGCCATGAGCATTGGACCAAGCAAAGCAGAACATCCCTCGGAAAATGTTTTCAACCCGGCACCTACCGCGCCAACACTTGATATGCCGGTTTGCACCGCCAACTCCCTTAAAAAACGAGAATCTGTCATCAACATTCTCAGCATGATTACTCTTCTGTTCCGGTTGTGCAGTTATTGAGCATCATATCGAAGTTGCCCTGGCGATCCGGCCACGTGGTGCCGGTGACATCCTCTGCGTAATATTCCTGTGTAAGAACACCGGAAACATAGACCTTTATGTTCTTGACCCGGAAATGTCCGTTGTAGCCAGCTGAATAAGGATTGTAACCAAGCCCAATCGGGCTACCACTACTTGAGAACGATGCGCCGGCAAATGAGTAGCTGCTTGCATCAACACTTGCTGTTTGTGTCGTATATGGATCGAACGTAAAGATATGATAATCATTGGTGGTGGCCCCAGCAGAAATAACGTGTGATCCAGAGTTATCTCTAGAGTACCAGTTCCCATAGCCTGCACATATTCCGTAATCACTACCTGCTGTTGTCCCGAATAAAAATCGGACGGAGCTTATTATTGAAAGGAATCGAGCCTCAGCAACAACTGTAACAGCTGAGCCGGCTGTGGCCAGTGTGTGTAGCGTCGCATATGAGTCTGTTCCATTAAACTCAACATATGCATTTGGATTTGACGCCTCAGGATCCCCTGTAACCACTACCATATTCGTACCAGTCACGCCGCCATACGATGCGGTGAATGAATACGTGTTCGTCGTGTCTCGATCTCCGACAGCAACGAGTCCTCCGGAAAGTGTGACATTTGTCAGACTCGTAAGCTCATCCCAAGTCGCGGAGGCTGTCACGTTATTGGACTGACCTACGTTGTTATACGCCCAAGCCTGATACTGAGTCGCTGAATCTTCATCAATGGTAAGCGTTCCGTATAGCACCTCTTGTTGAAATCATCGTAGACGTCGTAGGCTTCGACCTATGACTTATCCAACATCTACGACTGA
>JAFGVP010000100.1 GCA_016937945.1 Pontiellaceae bacterium
ACCCTTGTCCGCCTCCGGCTCCAGTCCCCCTGCAGTATTTCCTAAGAAAGAGGGACTGCATGGTTCTATTTCGTAAGGCTACGGTCCCGCCGAAGCGGAAAGCGCCATGCTCACTATACATCCGGCAAATATATGTCTTCTCATTTTTTATTATCCTTTTTCCAGTTATACACGAAACCCAATCAACACCCCACACTCCTGCAAGAGCGTTTATTAACGGTATCAACAGGCATTTAACACGTATTTCACATGTGGATAATAAGCATTTTGTATTCCATTCGGAATCATTGTTACATTAATGAAAAAAGGGTCATTCCGAAGAACGACCCTTTCATCAACCATTAAGATCAGCGCTACATCATGAAAATGCGCCGGACCGCCAACGCACCAATGCCAAAGACGCCCATGAAGGCAAAGGTCGCCGGTTCGGGGATGACACTGGTAGAAAGCTTGTCCACCCCACCATCACTTCCCGTGGAATAGAATGTAACAGAAGTAAGGTCTGTCCAGTTAAAGCTTTCAGTCTGAATCGTTGTCACACCGGAAAACGTGTTTGTTGTCGATCCGGATGCTGTCGTACCAATAACAACAAAGTCGCATATTCCACTTCCAACTGTAGACGCCGCAATATCCATGCTATAGAGATCAAAGGCCCCTCCTGCATCCGGCACAAACGTAAACTCTACATTCGGAGCAAAACCCAACCAACCTTCATTTATTGATGCCACTCCAAGCATGGATTCAGAAATGCTGTCAGGGAAAATAGCATGGCTGCTGCCATCATCGTTCGAGATTAAGTGCAATCCCTCTTCAACATAGCCATTCCCGGCATTGACAAAGCTCTCCACTTGAAAGTCTACTACGCCAGCATGTGTAACACATGCTATACAGGTTACCAAACCTGCAACTACATACTTCATCTTCATAATTTATCCTTTTTTGATGTTTTCCTAATCAATGCAGCATGAGTAATACCGCATACGAACGGGTTTATTGCACATCACCGTTACTGAATTCACGCCCTTCTTGATGAAGTGGATAAACAGGGTGATGAAAGGGTTGTTATCGGTGACCAAGCAGGTTGACCTTGAGGGCATGACATGAATGAAGACATAGCTTCCCGATGAACCACCCCTGATCCCAAACGATAGAAACTAGCTGTAATGCCCCCGAAAAACTTCCTAGGGAGGATCTAACGGCAATACTGGCATTGTCTTTTCCATTGGCCACCCATGAAAGCACTTCCATCTCCCGAGGGGTCAGCTGAGCAAGCAACTTCTGGTCTGATGTGGGAGCAGGCTCTTCATAAAAATGTATCACATAACTGCTTTCCCCCTGCCATGGAAGGATTGCCAGATAGATTCCCCCGTTCCTACTCGGCCAATATTGATGGGATGAATCGGCTCCTGAGGCTTTGCCAATCCGCACAACCCGCCCACACCATTCACGGAAATACGAAACCAGCTGGTTACTCCGCCAGATCCCGTGACGACTCAAAAGAGGAACCAGCTTCTCTGAAGGAGATTGCAACCCCTCCTCGGTATCAAACATCAATGCATAATCAGGTTTCATCTGACGAAGTTAACAGTTTTCACCATTCAGACTATACGCAAAAACGCGTACTAACCAGCGGGCCTCATAATCTGACTCCGCCGGGGGTCCACGAAGAGAACCATCGAAACATACAGTACACTGAATACAAAAAAGGGTCATTCAGAAGAACGACCCACTCGACATCCGGCTCTGAGAACACTACATCATGAAGATACGGCGCACGGCCAGCGTACCGATTCCGAACACACCGATGAATGCCATGGTGGCCGGTTCCGGGATTGTTTCATAGGTTACGGTGTCAATAAGGGCTGCCACATCATAGCCGTTCTCCCCCTCCGAGGTGGCGGTAATCAGCACTTCATCCAGATTGCCCCAACCGGTGAAGGAAACCGTGTACCCGCTGCCCCACACATCGACATCGCTCATCTGATACTCAAGGTTTCCGTCCAGATATCCTTCGATCTTGTAGTATTGGCTGCCGGAACTGATTTCGTCATCCAAATACATGGATACCAACTGAAAGACCGATGCATCGTCACGGGTAATACTCAGGGAGGCAACGACCCCATTGTCATAGTCCGTGTAAAGACAGTTAGAGCCATCCTGACCATAAACGGCTTCATAGATCATGCCCAGCCCGGTTGATCCAAGGAACTTCAGTCCATCCAGTGAATCCGCGGGAGCAATGGCATCATTATCCAGATAAGGCAGTTCGTCAAAAGTCGCCGTAACCAGCCCGGCACCGGCCGTGACCGCCAAGCCTGCTATCAAACCTGCAAGCGCATACTTCAGTTTCATTTTTCCTCCTGTTGTGTAAACAGGCAAAACGTGCTCTTTCCCTCGCAAGAATCAATAAATATTTGCCACAGATACACAAAAACAGAAAGAGGCATTGCAACGGCAAGGGCCGGCGAGCCTTTGGACTGAAGATGACTTCTCGACTTCTGTTCCGCAAAAATTAATGCTTTTGCAAAGTATTCCTTGACCCGAAAACTTTCATTCATAAGGTCTCTTGCGAAACAGGACCATTACACACATGCAGGAATCAAAATACGTACTTTCGCTGGGGGCACCATTTTCCTTTGCCCTGCGCAGAAACAGCATCATTGTCATGCTTTTCTGGGCGCTGCCGATCAGCACCGTCCAACTTGAAGAGGTTGATTATCTACGACTGGCTTCTCTGTCAGAAGCTCCGTGGTACTTCATCCTCCTGAATCTTGACCGGTTATTTTCCCACCAGCGGTCAAGGGAGCCGATCTATGTTGTTCGGACCCACTCGGGAAAACGATACTTCATGGCCATGGAAAGCGGAGCCCACTTCAGGCTGCGGCAGGCAATCGGCAATATCACCGAGCAACATGGACGTCGCCAGCGCTGAACCGCGCCCATAGAAGATACTCCGGCATATTGAAGATTGGAAAAGCTGATTTTTTATTTTGCCGAATCGGGGCTTATACCTATCATCAGTTGATTCGGATCGAAGGATATCCAGCACGGACTGAAACCAGCGGAAACAAAACAGGATTGTATGCACACCAGAGGAAAAGTACCCCATTTCTCGATGAAGCCGCATCCGGCTCTCGTCGGCGCATTTATTATGATCACGGTTATCGGAATGCTGGTGTCGCTCTCTTTTTTCAGTCAGGAAGTCGGGACCGGCGACTTTAAACGGCGCGGCATTTTTGTCCTGATGGTTACCGGAATCCTCGATATTTTCCTGATTATCCTGGCGACCTCCAAACTTTGGTTCCCTCACCTGTGGAAGAAAAATTCGACCCACGAACGGCACAAACATCATACCCGCCATCACCCATCGGTTCGTGACAATCACTACCGGAACCGCCGGCGCTGATTTTCCGGATTTAGAAACTTGAGCCCAAAGCTCATGAAGCGGACAATGCGTCCATGAAAATCGTTTGCGCAGAAACCGTCCTGCTCGGATTTGAGGCCCTGTCCAACGCAGGAAAAACCGAGGTGATTCCCGACAGGGAGATCACCAGGGAACATCTCATGGATGCCGATGCCTTGGTGGTTCGTTCCAAAACAAGAATCAACAGGGAACTCCTCCACGACACCCCGGTCAAGTTTATCGGGACCGCCACGGCGGGTTCGGATCATATTGATGCAGACTATTTGGCATCGAGGGGTATTTACTGGTGCGCGGCCCCCGGCTGCAACGCCAACAGCGTTTCGGAATATCTGATCGCCGGCCTGCTCACACTTTCCAAGCGACACGACTTTTCGCTCGAAGGCAAAACCATCGGAGTGATCGGCTGCGGCAATGTAGGCAGCCGGGTCGTAAAAAAATGTGAAGCGCTGGGCATGCGGGTGCTGCGGAACGATCCGCCGCTTTCTGCCGTTTCCGCCGATCCCGACTTTATGCCGCTCGACGAGCTGTTGCCGATTGCGGATATCGTCACCCTGCATGTTCCGCTGATTAAGCACAAGCCGTGGCCGACCGACCGAATGGCGGACTATGTTTTCTTTGAGCACCTCAAGCCAGGAGCGATATTCATTAATGCTGCCCGCGGTAGCGTGTGCGACTATGATGCCCTGCTGTCCGCTCGGGCCAATGGTGCCGTTTCCCGCATGATCCTCGATGTGTGGAGCCCCGAACCATCTTTCCGCACAGATGTGCTCAAGCAGGCCGATCTGGCATCGCCGCACATTGCGGGACACTCCTATGAAGGAAAACTCAACGGAACGATCGCCTGCTACAACGAGCTCTGCAACTTTTTTGAAATCCCGAAAACCTGGGAAATCGCCGCCTCTCTGCCCGCTCCAGACAAAGCAGCAATTGAGGTCGACTGCGCCGACCGCGAAGACGAAGACGTTCTGCATGACATCATTAGGCAGGTATATGATATTGAAATCGACACCCGTCTGATTCACGAAGCGGCCGTCCATTGCGAAGTCGATCGGGCGCGTAACTTTGACGCGTTGCGAAAATCGTATCGCATGCGCCGCGAATTCATGAACACCACGGTCTCCGCCCTTCATGCGCCGGAATCGCTCCGCGCCAAAATCAAGGCCTTGGGCTTTCTTATGGATTAGGTGCCGGACCGTGCAGATGGCGCCGATTTCTTTCGCAAATTTTGGAAATCCCCCAGGCCCCTCCGAAACTACCGGTATTGCGTCAAGGCATGCAACCTTACGAAATGGTAAGGTTTCTACACCTTGACTTAATAAGTCATCTATAGTTGCGTTAGACGATTTAAGACGGCTATGCGCACGAATAATGCTTATTTTTCAACCCACCATTAATAATACCGGAAAGGTCGTCATTCGTGCTGCAGGCACAGCGTATGCACCTCGAAAAACAGACTGCAACACCAAACAGGACGAACAGAGAACGCACCACAGCGTATAGACAGGATATAACATGCAGAAAAGATTCAGCTTCATAACCGCCCTTTTTGTCCTTTCCTCGCTGGCAGGCCATCTCCAGGCTGCGCCGGTGATCAACGAATTCATGGCCTCCAACGACTCCATCTATCCGGACAACTGCGACTTCGACGACTATTCCGACTGGATTGAAATTCACAATCCGGCCACGACCAATGTTTCGCTGACCGACTATTACCTGACCGACGATCTCACCCTCCCGCTGAAATGGCGTATTCCCGACGGCGCATCCATTCCGGCCGACGGATTCCTGATGGTCCGGGCCGATGGATTTGATGCCGGCCCCGGCGAAACACGGGGACGCGACTATTATCCCGTCAACAGCACCTTCGTGACCAAGCGCTATCACGCACCCTTCAAGCTGAGCGCCGGCGGCGAGTCGCTCGGCATTTACCGGGTAACCGCAGCGCCGGTGGATCATACCCTGATCGCTCCCGGCGCAACCTGGAGCTATCTGGATACCGGAACGGATCCCGGAGCCGACTGGATGAAGCTGACCTTTGATGACAGCTCCTGGTTGTCCGGCGCCGCCGAGCTGGGTTACGGCGACAACGACGAAACCACCACGGTCAGGTACGGCCCGGATTCCGGAGCCAAATATCCGACCACCTTTTTCCGCACCCACTTTACGCTGACCGATCCGTCCATGCTGGCAGGAATCAGCTTCCGCGCAAAAATCGACGACGGCGCCATCTTTTACCTGAACGGCTCCGAAGTCGCTCGGGTGCGCATGCAGGACGGTGATGTCTCGTATCTGGACTACACGACCGCCGGCGGCTCGGATTACAGCTTTGAATACATCGATCTTCCGGTATCCGCATTCCGCGCCGGCGATAATGTACTTGCCGTAGAGATTCATCAGGACAGCGGAACCAGCAGCGACATCAGTCTGGACGCCGAACTGATCGTGAGCGAAATCAACCCGGCCGACATTGTACAGATTGATGCCGTCACCAATTTCCCGGCGCAGCTGACCGACATCTCCTATGGCCGCGATCCGACCTCTACCAACGGCTGGTCATTCTTTGCGGAACCGACTCCGGAAACCGCCAATACCACCGAAGCGCTGACTGATTTCGTAAAAACCACGGCGGTAACCGCTTCGCTTGCCAGCGGGTTCTATGACGGCCCGCAGAGTATCGCTCTCTCCGCCGGCGCCGGCGAAACGATCCGGTATACCCTGGACGGCTCCGTACCGGACTCCGGCGCGCCGCTCTATGATGCCCCGCTGAGCATCACCAACACAACCGTTCTGCGGGCACGCAGTTTTGCCGCCGGAAAGATTCCGGGCCCCCTGTTCACCGGCTCCTACTTTATCGATGAAAGCTCCACGCTGCCGGTCATCTCGTTTGTCGCCGATCCGGCCACGCTCTTCGACGACACCATCGGCATTGCCGAAAACAACACGGCATATCCTTTCAAGGGGCGCGAAGCACCGATCCGCCTCGAAATGTTCGAGGCCGACAAGAGCATGGCCTTTTCAGTCAACGCCGGCGCAAAGATTGCCGGCGAAAACATCTGGCAGAAGGCCCAGAAGCCGTTCAACATTTACATGCGTTCCAAATATGGCGACGACCTGATCAACTACCAGATGTTCCCCGGAGAACCGGTCGCCGCTTTCGGCGAAGTCAACCTGCGCAACGGCGGCGATGACTGGGAAGAAACCATGCTGCGCGATGCCATGATGCCTTTTGTTCTGAAAGGCCAGATGGATAACGCCCTCTACACATACCGGCCCAGCATCATGTACCTCAACGGCGAATTCTGGGGCATTTACAATATCCGCAAGCGCTTCGATGAAACCTATTTCTTCAACGAGCACCAGCTCTCTGCCGACGACTATGACTATGCCGGCTATATCAACGACTTCGTTAACGATGTCGCCTATAATTCGGCCACGCCCTTGACCGCCAATGCCGGAAGCACCGAGGCCTATGACGCACTGGTCGCCTTCTGCACGACCAATGATCCGTCGGATTCGGCGATCTACAGCCAGATTGAAACCATGATGGACATCGACTCCTTTGCCGACTGGGCCATCGCCACCGACTTTGCCATCAATACCAGCTGGCCGCACAACCGCGAATTCTGGCGCGCCCATGCCGACGGATCCAGATGGCAATGGATCATCAACGACTTTGACCGCGGCTTCGACGTGGATTACATGAACAGTTCCACCACAAAATCCCTGATCGATGATTTCCAGTCCATCGAGCCGCTCTTCAAACGACTCGACAACAACACCCACTTTGTCAACCGCCTCGCCCAGCGCTATGCGGCACACATTGGAAGCACCCTCAATCCGCAGCGCATCAGTGACATGATGGATATCCTGACCGCGGAACAGGACGGGGAAGTCGCCCGACAGATCGCCCGATGGCCGGGCTCGCTGGCCACCCGTGATGCCCAGCTTGCCGAAATTAAGAACTATTTCACGGTACGTCCTCCCGTTGCGCTCGACCGGTTGGAGGTGTATCTGGGCATCAGCGACGCCATGGCGCCGCTCACCTTCGCCGCGTCCCCGGCCAACGGAGGCACCATCTTTGTTGCCGGCGTAAAAATGCTTCCGGAATACAACAGCACGGTGGAGTTCTACGAAAACCGTCCGGTTACCCTGACGGCGGAACCCGCTCCGGGCTTTGCTTTCGACGGATGGAGCAACGGAGAAACCAACAGCACAATTGAAATCACGCTGACCGGCGCAGAAACCATCACCGCCAACTTTACTGCCGGCGCGGAAACCATCATTCCCTCGCTGGTTGCCGGAGACCTGACCCTGAATGCATCGGGCTCTCCCTATTCGGTTACCAATGACCTGATCGTCGAAGCCGGAACCACCCTGACCCTCGGGGCCGGCGTAACCATTCGCATGCCAAAAGACAAAAGCATCATCGTTTACGGCACGCTCAACGCGAACGGTACGGAAGCCCAGCCCGTCGAAATCGGGCCCCGAACCAGTGCGCCATGGGGGAACATCGGCTTCATCAGTTCGACGGGAATTTCAACCCTCGATTATGTAACGATTCGTGGTGCCACGCCAAGCCGGCAGGATCCGCTCAACCTGAAGGGCGCCGTTTCCGGCTATAATTCCGAGCTCGTACTGGATCATACAGACATCGAAGCGTTGCTGCCGGTGACCGCCCGGTTTGGATCCACCATTGTGCGAAACAGCCGGATACACGTCATGTTTACGGGCGACTGCATCAATCTGAAAAACGGCGAGGGTCTGGTGGAAAACTGCACCCTAACAGGAAATGCCGCGCCCGACGTTGACGGGATCGACTACGACAGTGTTGACGGCGGCGTTATCAGGGGAAATCGTATTTTTGCCTTCAACAGCGATAACGGCGATGCCATTGATTTGGGGTATTCCGCAAATGTGCAGGTAGTCAGCAATCGGATTTTCAACATCTTTGACAAAGGCATTTCCGTGGGACAAGGCACGACGGTCAGTGTTCAACGCAACCTGATTGTGAATTGCGGGCTGGGCATGGGCATCAAAGACGCAGGCTCCACGGCATACATCGATCAAAATACGTTTGCCCGGAACGACGTCGGCGTGGCGGTATATGTCAAAGTCGTGGGCCGCGGCGGCGGAACGGCCTACATTTCAAACTGCATATTCTCCCGCTCCAAAAGTGATCCGGTCACGTCGGACGCACTCTCCATCATGGATGTAAACTATTCCCTGTCCGATACACTGGCATTGGCGGGAACCGGCAACCTGCTGACCGATCCGCTCTTTACCGACGAAGGTTCCTACGACTTTTCGCTGACGGCGGAATCGCCGGCAATCGACAGCGGCGATCCGGCGCATGCCCTTGATACAGATGGAAGCCGCGCCGACATGGGGGCCTATTATACCTTTGATCCGGAGGACTATCCCTACTTCATCCCGAACCTCGTGGTGATCAATGAAGTGCTGGCGCACTCGCACGACATTGCGCCGGACTGGATCGAACTCTACAACACCAGCTCCAAGCCGGTTGACCTCAGCGGATGGTATCTCAGCGATGATCCGGACCAGCCGCTGAAATACCGGATTGCCGACGGAACGGAACTTCCGGCCAATGGCTATATCGTCTTTTACGAAGACCTCAACTTTGGGGCCGAGAGTTCCGACGCCGGCGCCGAAGTACCTTTCGCACTGAGCGAGAACGGTGACACCGTGAATATTTACGGTCCGGGCGACGAGCTGCGGCCGGACTATTCCGAAAAGGAAACCTTCGGCGCCTCTCTGCGCGGAGTAACAAGGGGTCGCTATTATAAAGCCAGCACACGGACCTATAACTTCGTGGCGATGGAATATCCTACGCCCGGCGGTGAAAACAGCGATCCCAAGGTGGGGCCGCTGGTGATCAGCGAAATCATGTATCATCCGCCGGTAAGCGAAGCGGAATATATCGAGATCACCAACATCGACACCAACCAGGTTACGCTTTTTGACACCGAAATGGCCGAACCCTGGCGCATGACCAAGGGAATTGATCATATCTTTTCCGCATCGCCGGCGGTGGTGCTGAATCCGGGCGAACGCCTGCTGCTCGTGCGCAACACCGCGGCCTTCACGAACGAATACGGCATGCCCCCCGATGCCCAGGTCATTCAGTGGGACGGCGGCGCACTCGACAACGGCGGCGAGACGATTGAGCTCTCGCAGCCGGGCGACACCAATGAAGTCGGCGAGCTTCAGTTTGTCCGCATCGACCGCGTCGACTATTCCGACAATGATCCCTGGCCGACCGGTCCCGACGGCTCCGGCACTTCGCTGGCCCGGATGGACGAACACGCCTACGGCAATGATTTTGCAAACTGGCGTGAATCGGCGGCGACGCCCGGGCAGACCGGATTCATGCAGTGGCTCGCTCTTCAGAACCTGCCGACCGGTCAGGACGGCCCCGACGATGATCCGGATGGCGACGGCATTGCAACCGCCATGGAATATGCCTGCGGCACCGACCCGATGAGCTATTCCTCAATGGCCGGCGAATATGCGATCTTTGCAACGCCCTCAACGGTTTCCTTCATCCTGCCGGTCATCCGCGCGGATCTGGGATACGTGATCCAGCGGGCCACGCAACTGGTCGATCCCGACTGGACCGATCTGGACGGAACCGTGGATTTCAGTGGCGGCCAAACGGGCATCGAGGCGATTGATCCGGCCGTGGGCCGGCAGGGATTCTATCGACTGAAAGTGCTGCTCTACAACTGGTATTAATGAGTCCGGCGCCGGACCGGTCCGGCATCGGATCTATTCCAGTTCAAGCCGAATGGCATCGTACATGACCGAGCAATACGGAAAGTTTTTCACGATGCCGTTCGGAGGAACGGATTCCAGCGTCAGCGTAATGCGGTTTTCGCCGCGCCTCAGGTCGGCGGCATCGAACGGGATCAGCACTTCATGATAGTTGCCGCGAATGCCGCTGCGGGTTGCCCCCTTGTCATGCGCAAAACGGAAGGACCCCATCTTCTCGCCGTTGATCGCCACACCGAATCCGGCCTCGCGCTCTCCGCCTGATGCTTCGCCGGCATGGGCACAGACTCCGGCCACGCCGATACGCAGCGTGGCACGCCCGGAAAGCGGCTCATCAACGTTAAAACGAATCGTCCACGTGGGCAGACTCCAGCTTCCGTCATCATGCTGCACCGCCGGCTGAACATAATTCCAGTCGGTGCGCACATCGCTCGTTCCAATCATAAAGTCGACATCGTTCGGAAACTCGTCGGGATATTTCAGCCAAAGGCCCCAATGACGATAATCATCTCCATGACGGTATTCGCCGCTGGTCCGGTCCGGCTTTCCAATCTGCCACAGCACCCGGCCGGCAACGGCCGGCGTCCAAGCCAGCTCTCCGAGCTGCGTGGTCTTTCCGGCTTTGACCGAAATGCCGTCCTGCCGGAATTCGCCGAACGAGTCATCGTTGAGTGCCCAGATGGAATAATCGCCCTCCCGCACCTTATCGATTTCAAACGAGCCATCGGCCGCCGCACGTGTCCAGAAAAAATATCCCTTGCCGGACTGCGTCCAATCCGGAACCTGTTCGGTCGGCGCCGGACCCACGAAAATCAATGACCCCTCCGGCGAGGTGCCGTCCGTGATATTCAGGCGACCCTTGACCGATCCGCGTTCCAGCGGATAGAGCGGATTCTTCAGCCACGTATACGGCCACGCTTTCTGTGCCGCTGCCGACCGCGCCTTTGCGTCGGCCCACAGGACTTCACGGGATGTCCCTTCGTTCACATAGACCAGCCACGGCCCCGCCAGCTTGGCCCATTCGCCATCGGCGGCATCCATCACGATCCGTCCGCGGCCATAGTGCGCGCCGGTAAAGTGGCGCATAAGCACCGGCGTCGATGTGGTGGCATGAACCGTCAGCTCGCGCGCCACCGGCCCGCTGTTGAGCGCTTCGCCGCTGTCCTTGACGATGAACATGCCGATGTCATCGCCCATCAGTCCGAATACGCGCGATCCGGTCTCTTCGAGACACCAGTCATACTTGGCATCCACCGTTCCGTCTTTCAGCAGATAGGTGGCATCCATGATCTGATCGCCCGCCTTCATCTGCTGCGGCGTTGGAAGCAGCCCCTCCTTTTCCGGGCCGATCTTTGCATAGCGGAAGAGTTCGGGATTGGCACGGATCAGCAGGTTTACCTGTTCGAGATAATGCTCTTCGGCCGGACTCGACGGATCGTTGCGAATGACAATGTAGTTGTAAAAGCCCGGCTCGCCGGCCCGGACCACATAGTGCATTTCGGTTTCAAAACCCTTTCGGTATGCACAGTGGGCCACATCCACCATCTCCGACGATTCATGCACGATTTTCAGTTCCGGCGCGGCAACGTTTTCGCCATCGGCACCCTTGCCGTAAAACTGCATGTAAATCCCCTTCTGGGCCAACAGCTCGCGCCCGCCGCGCTTCATCGATGTGATCCGGCCGCTTTCCTTGTCCAGCAGCAGGGTGATTTCTGAATTATCGATTTCAACCGATTCCCCGAGATCCGACATCACCACCGGCGCGGCCGGCGGCATCGACCGGCATCCGTCCGCAAAAATCAGTAAAAATGTCCCGAATAAAAAATGCAGCATCCTCATATGAACCTCCCTCGTGTAAATCATCCAATGCGATCCGTTCAGCATCGATAACTTACAAGGAAAGTCCAGCGCCTATTCGGAGATAGGACAATCCGGTTTCATACAGATCCGAACATCATTCCGAATCCATTTCCTGCCGGAGCCATTCCGCAAAATCCTCGCCGTAATGGAAGGTGATTTCATCGCCGGGCCGGATGTCCACCAGCGCATAAAGATCCTCACCGTCAAACTCGGCATTGGGCGAACCGGAATGGTTCAGGAACTTCAGGTCGGTTTCGCCGTGAATACCATATTCCCGGCCGGACTCATCGGTAACCCAGAGGACATAGGTGCTGTCTTCTTCGGTGACGGTTCCGTGATAGGTCCCGATCTTCTCGCCCGCCGGAATGCGTTCAACGGCATACACACCCTTTCCGTGAATCCGGCTCTTGCGTACTTTCAGCTTATGCATATTCGGCATGTTCAGGCTCCCATGGTAAGACAACGGTTGACGCACGAAAGCTGATCCGTGGCATGATGCGAAACGTAGAGAACGGTCGTCTCGCTGAGATGCCCGATAAAGTCGATCAGCTTGAGCACCATGCGGCGATTGATCTCGTCCAGCCCCTGGCACGGCTCATCAAGAACCAGCAGCGCCGGCCGTTTCACCATGGCCCGCGCAATCAGGGCCATGCGCTGTTCGCCGTAAGAGAGCGACCGCAGCGGCCGGTCCGCCTTATGTGCCAGATGCATCAGCTTCAGCCATTCCCGCGCACAGGACAGCTCGCCCGGAGAGGGCGTACGATACACCCCGATGGAATCATGAAATCCGGACACCACCACATGGAGCACCGAGGTGTTTACACGGTAATTAAGCTGTACGGAGGAGGAGACATGCCCGATATGTTTCTTGATATCCCACACACTCTCGCCGGAACCGCGCCGGATGCCGAAAACGTTGACCTCATTGGCAAACAGCTGCGGATGATCGCCCGTGACCATTTCGAGCAGCGTCGTTTTCCCGCATCCGTTCGGGCCGGACACCTGCCAGTGCTCTCCCGGCATGACGCGCCAGTCCAGTCCGCTGAAGATGACAGAGTCGCCATACGCCACCCGAACCTGCCGCAGATCAATCAGCGGGGTCTGCGCCGGAAGCATCAGCCGCTCGTATTCCGGCGGCGCCGGAAGCGTTTCCTGCAAGGTGTCCATCTTGAAAAAGCGTTCCAGATCATCACCGCGTTCAACACGCCCCACCAGACCAAACCCATCGATCAGGAAAACGGTTTGCATTGCTTCAACAATTTCATCCACCCGGTTTAACAGCAACACCAGCTGTATCGATTCCGCCAGTTGGTTAATCACGACTTTAAGTTCGGCCTGCGATGCCGCATCCAGTCCATCGAACGGCTCATCAAGAATCAACCGCTGCGGCTGCACCGCAAGCGCCCGGCACAGTTGTACCTTCCGGAATTCACCGGTGGAGAGATATTTCAGTCCGCGCCCAAGAATGGACCCCATGCGGAACTCATCGAAATACGCTTCCAGCCGTGAAGAGATTGCTCCGCCTTCACGGATAAATTCCAACGCGGATCGTCCGGGATCGGGACAATCCATGAAGTCGGAATCGTCGTTGCGACGCTCCTCTTCCAGAACAGCCAGCTGCTGTTCCAGCGAAACAAGCGCCGTCGGAATATCCGAACGTTCAGCAAGCTCCGCCGCCAGCCGGCTTTTTCCCGCGCCGTTCGTACCAAGAATTGCGCACGACGCAGCGCGCCTCTCCAGAAACTGATTGATTTCCGTACTGATCATTTTCTGCATTTCCCATGTGACACCAATAATCGTCAGGGTTCGGGATTTTGCAGGCGGGAAGCCTGCGATGCGAACTGTAGGCTTCCCGCCTGCCCTGCAAAATCACGAAACCTTTCTGCCTGAGGCATGAGAGCTTATACCGGTCCGATGCGCCGGTTCATAGAACCGATCGCATGGATTATGCAGAAAGGGAGGCGGCACTACAGCCGGACGAAGGAGACGAGCACACGATAAAAACGGGAGCTCGACACAGCGCCGCCGGCATGGACGAGTTCAAGATCGGCCCCATCGGCTTCGACATTGGAGAGCACTCCGGACCAGGTTCCGGCCAGTCCATCCTCGCTGGATTCAAGCTGATAATAGCGACCGGGAATGGACGGACAGCGGATCACCACATTCGACTCACCGACCGCAATGGAATCAATATCGACCTCCAGCGGTTCCGTCACATCAACCAGCTGAAGATACTGTGCTTCGTACGGCGCCGACTTCCACCCTGCTTCACTTGTCGGAACCTTGTTGATGGAAACATGGAATCCGGAGTCCTGCAGCGCGGCGCCGGACAGCGGCGTATTCCAAAGCAGCCTGCCGCGACCGGTTTCATCATAGGCGGCCATATTGACCACGTTATAAAGCCGCGCATCGTCGAGCCCGATCAACGCCGCCAGCCCGACCGGAATTTTAAACTGATCGCCCTGGTTGTTATCGCGGTCGAGATTCACGAAACAGAGCACCACCTCCTGCTCATTCAGCGGAGCGTTGGCGATCTCATATTTCGCCACCGCAAAAATGTTCCCGTTGTATCCCTCGCCGTCAAGGAACCAGCGGTTGCCGGCCGGAATCGCTTCGCACTTCGAACGCGCGGCATTCATGGCGGCATACACATGGTACAGCTGGTCGTTGCCGAAATCGGTATCGCTCCAGGCCGGCATCATCGAATTGCAGGTTTTGAAATGCGGAACATATTTCCCGAAGTTGACCTCCATCAGGTCATACCCGAAAAAGTCGGAGAGCCCGAGCTCCTGCCCGGCAAAGATCATCGGCGCCCCGCCGATGGAACAGTTGGCGGCATAACGCGAAAGCGCCACCCACGGATCTGAATAATTCTGCTCGTCGTGCGAAACGGTGTTGAGCAGGACCAGCGCCTCGCCATAGGCCGAACGACGGTCTTCGTAAACACGGCTCAGGTCCCACTTGCTCGAGGCAGACTTAACCGCAAAAAGCGCGTTCTCGTTCAGGATGTCAAAATGCCGACCGGAGCGGTAGGTCACCGCGCCGCCGTCCAGCGATTCCGCCATGAAGACAAACGACCATTTATAACTGCGCGCCACGTTGATGATATATTCCCACGCCTGCGGCGGAAGACCCTGCGCAAAATCGCAGCGGATTCCATCAATTCCCTCGGCATCGAATGCATAGCGCCGCGCTTTATCCCCGCCGAAATCCGACGCCGTTGAATTGCGGTTTTCCGTGTTCAGACGGGTGCGCGTCTGCGCCAGCCAGTAAGGCGCATACGCCGCAAAGTATTGCCACACGCCGCGAGTGACGGCATCAAAACTTCCACCGTCGGTTCCATTAAACGCATGGGACGAATAATCAAACCAGTCGCTCTCATCCTTCTGCTGATCCGTACTGCCTGCGTTGCGCCAGAGCGCGGCATAGCGGCCGAAAAAGATATCCTTCACATCCGTCCATTTCCCGAAGTCATAACGGTCCGGCGCCGAGGCAACGCCTTCGCCGGCTCCAAGTCCGGCGCGCTGATAATAGTCATCCTCGCGCGAAAAAACCCGCAGCTCGCGCAGGCGGATTTCATCTGTCGGCGACCAGCCGGCGCCGTTGCTCCAAAGCTCAACGCCCTTCTGCCCCAACTCCATATCAAAGGCGCCGTGATTAAACACCGCATCCGTCATGATCTGAATGCCTTCGGCATCGGCGTCGGCCACAAAATTCCGGAACGAGGTCATTGCCTTGGCGCGGCCGGCCTCCACGGAATCGGAGGGATCATACAGTGCACTCGTACGCGGCTCGATCTGCCAGAAATTTTTCACGGCGTACGGACTGCCCAGCGCGAACGGATACGCGACATCCTCATACGGCGATCCGCCGTTCCAGACCCAGCTCGGCCCCGCCGTTCCGCGCCCATCAATTCCGTAGGGATGATACGGCTGGAACCAGAGCCAGTTTACACCCAGCCCTTTCGCATAATCCAGATTCCACTGGTTCGGCCGGCTGGCTGTGGTATGCAGCGCGCCGGAGCGATCAGAAAGATCCTCCCAGGTACTGCGCTGCGACGCCATCGTACCGGAGGCTTCAACCGTCAATACGTTCAGTTCATACAGCCGGATGTCGCGCGCCGTGACCGGGGAGACGACCACACAATGATCCCGCAGGCCATACCAGGTCCACTCCGCATCGCTCTCTTTCCGGAACCGTGCCGTCAGTCGATAGGCGCCGGTTTTTTCCGCCGGAATCGTCAGCGTCCACCATCCGAGGCGGCTGTCGTAGCTCATGTTGTGCGGGATATAATAGTGCCCGGTTTCCGGATCGGTATCCGATGCGGAATCCGTAATCAGCGCCCCGTTCGGCGGCAGGATGCCATCGGGAACCCCGTCGGCATCCTTGTCGGCATCCGCCAGATCGCGACGGTTCAGGTTGCTGAAGATTTCCACATCCACAACACCGGCGACCTGCGGATCAAAACGGAGTTCAATGTCGGCGGACGAACCGGCCACCTCATCGACAAAGACATGACTGGTGGTATATTCCGCATTTCGGAAATCATACCCCGGCGCACGCACTTCCAGTACACCGGCGGCCAGGATTGATACGGGCAGCAGCCCGGACAGCATAACCAACCACTTCTTCATGACATTCCCTTCTTATGCGGGCCCTCCCGCATGAAACCGCAAGAATGTACTCAGAATCAGCTGATCCGGCTAGCTAGCCAAACGGGTAGTTCAGGCAACCGCGTCAGGCTTTGACCGGCATATTCACCCGCAAACCGGCAATCGCGCCGGACCGACCAAATATTTCGCTGCTGCACTCCGCATCCAGCCACGCCCCCTCGATCATGCGGGATTCGCCGGAAGCATAGTCCACCTGAATACCGTCCCGGTCCGATGCCACGATTTCGACCGGCACCGTACAGATCGTAAAGCGGATACCGGGTTCCCGGCAGAGGAACGGATCAAATCCAAGCCGACCGTTTTCAATCCGGACACCAAGCTCATACAGCCGGCTGATGAAATCCTCTTTCACCTGGCCGGTCAGTCCGGGCTGCTGAGCCCCCATCATCGACGGTGTATGCGAATAGGGATCCATCGGAAACGCGCCCTGCTCCAGCACGCTCTTGTAGGCTCCGATACCCTGCTGAATATCGCGATAATGTTCCACCAGCGCCGCCTCGTGCTCCGTTCCGCGTGCCGCCATGCAGCATTCCTGCACCGCCAGCAGCAGCTTGGACACCATGTGCCAGTAGATGCATCCCAATCCTTCATACTTGAAGAAGGTGCCGGATCGACCGGTGAAGGATTGATGGTCAAATACCTCTTCATAAAGCGCAAGCCACTTGTCCCGTTCTGCGGCCGGATATCCGAGTTTGTCGAGCTTTGCAGCCAGCACGGATGCATTCCGGAATTCAGGATTAAAATGCAGGGCGCCGTTTGCATCACGCTGAACGATTCGCGGATCCGCATCCACACCGGAAGGCAGGACATTCTTTTCCATGAAGTCCGGCAGGCGGCGGTTGGGATAGAGGATATAGCTGTGCTGATCTTCGCGATAAAGCGAACTGTTCCGCAGCGCGGTAAGCACATTCAGGCTTTCGGCGGCATCGAGCCGGCCCGACGACAGCGCCGCAACCTGCCCTTCCAGCATTTCATACAGATACCGGATGGAAATGCCGCCGTCGGCATCCACCTGCATCAGGTTATAGGCATGATATAATCCATCCTCGCGACGGCTGGCATCGATCGACTGATCCATGTAGCTGCGGCCCAGCTTAAAGAAGCCCAACAGATCCGCCACCGCCAGCTGTTTTTTCCCACCCGAAAAACCGTTCGAATAGAGCACTTCGCGATAACGGCTTCCGGCGCCGCCGAGCGCATCAAGCAACATCCGTCGCTCCTTCGGGCCGAACCCCGACCGAAGCCATGCTTCGTGCTCCTGCAGGGCCGCGGACATCGCGGAAAACTGTTCGGCCACTTCGATTGAAATCGTAAACGCCTTCGTTCCGCACGCCTCAAAAAGCCGGATGCAGAAATCGAGATAACGGCGGAGATAGTTAAGCGTCACCATGGAGACGCCGTATCCGACCAGCGCATTGTTGGCATCATTCCATTCCGGGCGCTGCGTGTTCATCCAGATGCCGGCCTCGGGAATAAAGTTGGCCAGCTTGGCCAGCAGCGGCACCAGCAGCTTTTCAACCAGATTCACGTGCAGCATTGCGTCGCCGTTCAGATGCACCAGTTTTCCGTCGGAGCCCAGCGTCCGGCTCAGCGCCTCGACCGCACGGTGGGCGGCTTCATCAAAATCAATGCTCTCCTGCGGACGGGCAAGCAGCTGTTCATAGCGGTGAATCCGGTACGGAACATTGGCGTACACAAAAATTTCACGTTCCAGCATGGCGTGCAGCCGGCCGGGATAAAATTCCTCGCAGCGTTCGAGCAGCTTGAGCAGATAGATAATCTGATGGTCGCCCCAGTAGCCGATGTAGGACCATGGATCCTGCGGATCGAGCACTTCCCAGTCGATGCCGTCTCGGGTAATGCGGTATGGATTATAACCGTCGGCCGTGGAGGCATTCACAAACTTGCAGACCATGCTTTCAAGAAAGCCGGGATATGAGATTCCGAGCGCTTCCCAGTTCTGGAAAATATCGCGCCAGTTGCCCTGGAAATAGAGTTTCTTTGATCCGTCCGGATTGCGGGTTTCAATCGAAAACTTGTTCCACGGACGGCTGGGATCTCCGTGACGCCGGCTGAAGGTGATCGGCAGGTATTCCAGATAGAGACGCTCCAGCGTGGCATTGCCCAGACGGCGAAAATACGCAAGGCCTTCGGCATGCGGAAACTCGGCAGGCAGCGCATCCAGATCCAGCTGCCCGGCGGCAGGGTGATTGGCACGGTTGAAAAAGTCCACGAGGTCGGCTTTGCTGATCTTGTATCCATCGTCAAAAATACCGCCGCGCATCACGTTAAACAGCGTATTGGCAAAATGGCGCGCCGTCTGCAACCGATCGCCGCCGGACTGAATACCGTCGGATTCCGCCACGATGGCGCAGAGGGCTTCCGTTCCGGTTTCCACATCGGCCAGCAGTTCCTCGACCGACGGGCGCTTGCGGGCCAGTTCGGCAATGGCGCAGGCATCCTGCTCAACGTCGGCCACCAGATACCATTCCAGCTTGCCGGCGCCCTCAAGCTCGGTCTGCGATTGAATAAAATAGGCCCCGCGTACTCCGGGGACATCGTATTCGGATATCAGCAATTCTCCGCGGCGGAAATTATCGAGTTGCCGACTGCTGAGCAAATAGACAGGCGCTTCCACTCCGCAGGACCAGACCGTGTTGGCTTTCAGTGACTCGCTCGGCTCGGCCCGGTCCACCGGAATGGAACTGAGCGCATAAATGCCGATGCCGCTTTCGGCAAGCAACTCATTTTTTTTATAGCCGTCCACCAGCGTACTCGACCCGGCCTGAAGCTCGCTGTCGACATTCGCCGGCAGCAAATTCTGAAGGCCGTCGAGCAGGCGGCACCGAATCGGCGCATCGCCCAGATTCGCAAGCACGGCGCGCCGGACAAATCCGAATTGATCACTGGTCATCCACGTATACCGGAACGAAAGTCCGAGCGTGCGATTGATCGCCTCAAGCACCAGTTTGTTTCCGGGAACGTTTTTATAAATATTGCGTTCAATGGAGTACGCGCCGGCATAGCGATCCGAAAAGGGTTCCCAGAGAAAATCGCCTTCGGCCCCTTCAACCAGAAGGATAGTCTTCGGGCCGGTCAGGTCGTGCGCATCGTGGATCTTATCATCGGTGTAGTAAGGAAAAAGCGCGCTGGCCGGATTTCGGCGTCCGCAGGTCAGGGCTCCGTTGCTGGAGACAAAAAGCCAATGATTGGAACCGCTTACAATACTCATGAAAAAAGGGGGCATTCCGTCGAGGTTGCGAATCCGGAAAAACTGTTCGCCATCCAGCTCCACATAGCCGCCTTCCACCGCCGGAGGCGTCAGATTCAGTTTACATGGTCCGGCGAATATCTTTCTTTCTGTCATGGTACACTCCTGCATTACTTCATCACTGCCCAACCAGCGAACGTTACCGGATTCATGGCTCCGGCGGACCGTTTTTCGAGAAAAAAGGAGGCTGAAACAGCCTCCTTTCGCGGGGATAATCCCCTGTTAAATCGATTACTTCCTCAAACGACGGCGCGCGGCAAGCATTGCCACGCCGGCAGCGCCCAGCAGACCGATGGTTGCCGGTTCCGGAATCACGTCCAGCGTTTCCATCGTAACGGTGGCAGAACCCCAATCCGTAGCCGGATTTGCATTGAGCCCGTTCATAACAAAACCGAACTGGAGAATCTGTCCATCATAGCCGGTCGTATCCATCGTCAGCGATACCGTTCCAGCCGCGGCGTCAATGGTCTGATAGTCACTATAGGTCGTTGCCCAGCCGGCATTGGGATCCAGCGTTTTAACGAATGCCTGCAGCGTATAACGGGAATCGAGATCAAACGCACCTACGCTGTATTCCATCGTTGCAGAGGTTTCACCTGCAAGAAGGGTATGTTCGCGGTAGACATTGGCTTCCATCCACTTGTTCCCGTCGCCAAAGCCATCGGACCAATACGGATCTGTATCGTTATAAGCATTCGTATTAGGAAGCAGTTCAAACGTGGCATCATCACTGGTGATCGCCTGCAGATCGGCAATTCCCCAGCCTGAGCCCCAAAGAAACCCTCCTTGTGCCCCGGCATTGTTATCGAATACATTCATATAACCCGCAGAAGCGCCGAACTGCGACATATCTGCAAATGCACCGGCGCAAACAAAGCCTGCCACTGCAATTGCCGTTAGCAATCTACTACTCTTCATGTTGCATCTCCTTTTTGTAGGACCGTTTTCTCTCTCTTCCGACAGAAATGCCACTTTTCCATCGTTGAATTCGAGGTATAAATGTCAGCGCTTACATTGTCAACAGGAAATTCTCTTTTCCCCATCTCCACCTGCCTGGCCGCCCCGGGCCGGAACGTCAAGCCCCAGAGCGGGTTTTACGTCCACGCCCACATGATTTCCGGAGAAAAAGCTTTACGCTGTAAGCGCTTTCATTTTATTACTCGAAAACTCGAAGGAAGCCATCATGAACCATGCTCACCGTCACATCCTATCCGCCGGACTCGCGCTGGCCGTCCTGCTGCTTCCCCGCCCCTTGCAGGCGGAAGAAGGCACACGTATCCATATTGCCGGACGGTCGATTATGGTCAACGGGGCCCCCTACTCCATTCGAGGCATCTGCTATCATCCTGTTCCGAAGGGCTCCACAAAGCGCAGCTTTGACCGGCTCAATGACGACCTCGTGTTGATGGCCGACGCCGACATCAACACCATCCGCGTCTATGCACCGATTGACGACCCAACCGTCCTCGACCGAATGCATCAGGCGGGGATCAAAGTGATTGTCGGCTTCGGATATAATCAGGACGGTCATTTTGACATTCTTTCCGGCTCCTTCATCAACTATATCAACACCTATAAGCACCATCCGGCCATCCTGATGTGGGAGTTTGGCAACGAATATAACTATCACCCGGAGTGGTTCGGCGGCGACATCAACAACTGGTACAACGAGCTGAACCGAGCTGCGGAGCAGATTCACGAAGCCGATCCGGCGCACCCCGTCTCAACCGCCCACGGCGAGCTGCCCACGAAAAAAATTCTGGCCGCCTGCCCGGCCGTCGATGTATGGGGAATGAATGTATATCGTTGGGACAAGCCCGGCTCCCTGTTTCCCGACTGGCGGAAGCGCAGCGAAAAACCGATGTATCTCTCCGAGGCCGGCGCCGACAGCTTCATGACCGCGTCCGCCCACGGCTATAAAAAAGGGCCGAATCAAAAGGCGCAGGCGGATGCAACCCGGAATATTCTCGCCGCCGTTTTTGAGCATCCTGAAATCTGCGCCGGAGTCACCCTCTTTTCCTTCACGGATGGATGGTGGAAAGCGGGAAACCCCGATGAACAGGATGCCGGCGGCGCGGCGCCCAACAGCAGCGGCGTTCCCTACGACGGCACCGCCAATGAAGAGTACTGGGGTATTGTTGATCTGGATAGAACTCCCAAAGAAGCCTGCGCTGTAGTAAAACTTTTTTACGCCGATAAGGAGCCCTCCGAATGAGTGATACGATGCATTATAAAACGAAACCCGAAGACCGGATTCCTCTGGGACAGAAATCGGCCTACGCCGTCGGCATGCTGGTCAACAACCTGCAGGCCGCCGCCCTGCCGGCCATGTTCGTCATCCTTAATCTCGGACTGAAGATAGATCCGGTGGTGGTCGGGTTTCTGGGAGCCATCCCCCGCCTCTTTGATGCATTGACCGACCCGATGGTCGGATACATTTCCGACAATACGCGCACCCGCTGGGGTCGCCGACGCCCTTTCATTTTTACCGGCGCTCTCACCGCCGGACTAATTTATGCCCTGATGTGGCAGCTGCCGCCGGGACACAGCGAATCGTTCTATTTCTGGACCTTTCTGAGCGCATCCCTGCTCTTCTTCCTAGCCTACACCGTATACGCCACCCCGTTCGTGGCCTTTGGCTATGAAATGACGCCGGACTATCATGAACGCACGCGACTCCACGCCTTCGCTAATACCATCGGACAGTTCGCATGGCTCGGCGTTCCATGGTTCTACGCGCTCATGGCCAGCAGCCTTTTCCGGGACACCGTTCACGGCGCACGGGTACTGGCCATTTGGGTCGGCGCGATCGTTGCACTGCTGGGCATTGTCCCGGCGCTCTTCTGCCGGGAAAAAATGAGCGCTGCGCCCAAAGCGGCCGAGGGCTTCCTGAAAAACATGATTGCCTTCGCCAAAGGCATTGCAACAACCTTCACCTGCAGCCCGTTCGTAAAACTCTGCGGAGCCACCTTTCTGGTATTCAACGGCTTCCAGCTGGGCATGTCGTTCTCGCTCTATGTCATGATCTATTATCTGTTTCGCGGTGACGATGCCGCCGCCGGCAAACTTCAGGGGTCGTTCGGGACCGTAACCGCCATCGCCACCTTGCTGGTCATTCCCCTGACCGGATGGGTCGCAACCCGTATCGGGAAACGCAAAACCTTCCTGATTACGATTTCTCTTTCACTCGTCGGCTATGCCCTCAAATGGATCGGCTACAATCCGAACCATCCCTACTGGCTTCTGTTTGCCTGCCCGCTCGTGGCCTTCGGTACGGGATCGCTCTTTACCCTTATGGGATCCATGATTTCCGACGTCTGCGACTTTGACGAATTACGAACCGGCAAACGGCGCGAAGGGATCTTCGGCGCCATCTACTGGTGGATGGTAAAAATCGGCATGACACTGGCGCTCCTGCTGACCGGCGTACTGCTCAAGGTGTCCGGCTTTGATGTGGCACTCGAGTCTGCACAAACCGAGAAGACACTCTTCCTCCTGCGCGTATTTGACGTCGGCATCCCGATCATCACATCGGCGATTGCTCTGTGGATCATCGCCTCCTACGGCATCACCGAAAAACGCGCCCACGAAATCCGTGCCGAGCTCGAAGCGCGGCGCGGAAAAACAAACATGGAGAACCAGCATGCGTAGCTGCCGCCCTCTTTACGCCGCGCTCATCGGACTCGGACTCTGCACCGCTCTCCCGTCATGCTCCTCACTCAGGAAACCGGAAGCGATTCTCGGCCGCAGCGACTGCCCGGCCATCTGCTATTCCGGCCACCGCAAAACCGTACGCTCCGTGGAAAACACGCCGACGATTGAAGAAACCAAGGAAGACCTGCGGATTCTCCACGCCATGGGCATTCGTATTGTGCGCACCTACAACACGACCCTCTTCCCGCACAGCGAGCGCATTCTCCAATCGATTCGCGAACTGAAGCAGACCGATCCCGGGTTTGAAATGTACGTCATGCTCGGCGCATGGATTCAGTGCAAAAATGCCTACCGCGAAGGAACCGACCACACGATAGAAGATGCCGCAACCAACCAGCGGGAAATCGATGCCGCCATCCGACTGGCGCAGGAATATCCCGACATCGTACGAATCATCGCGGTCGGCAACGAGACCATGGTCGACTGGCAGGCGCACTTTGTTCCCGCCGCAGTCATCCTCAAGTATGTCAATCAGCTGAAAGCAGCCAAAACCGAACGCCTGATTCCGCAAGACACACTGATCACTACCTCCGACAACTGGGCGGCACTCGGCGGCGAGGCGCGCTATCGCAACGCCGACCTGGACGAACTGATGCGGCAGATCGATTATGTTTCGCTGCATACCTACGCCTTTCACGACACCTTCTATCATCCCGAGCTGCAATGGGGCCCCAAGCCCGGAGAAGAAAAGCTGCCGCCGCAGGAACAGGCAGCCCTCGCCATTGCGCGAACCATTGAACATCAGCAAAGCCAGGTGGACGCCGTGAAGAACTATCTCGCCCTGCTCGGCATCGAGAAAGAAATCCACATTGGTGAAACCGGCTGGGCGTCGCTGGACAACTCACACTATGGCCGTGAAGGAACGGGTGCGGCCGATGAATATGTTGCAGGACTGTTTTATAAAGCCGTCCGGGAATGGACCCGGAAGGAACACATGACCTGCTTCTATTTTGAAGCCTTCGACGAGCCGTGGAAGAGCGGCGGCACCGCCGGTTCTGAGGGTCACTTCGGCCTCTTCACCGTCGACGGCAAAGCAAAATATCCAATCTGGGATAGCGTCGACTCCGGCGCACTTTCTGGACTGAAGCGCGCCGGACAACCAATCCGCAAAACTCATGACGGCAACGAGGCGGAACTGCTGAAGGAACTCCGGTCACCCCGTCATTTTAAAAATCAGTAACCGAACCCTTGAGCAACACCGCTATGTATAAAACCTTTCTATTAACGGCCCTTATTCCGTTGGCCTGTGCCCGGGCCGGCACAGACGAAATCCGCATTTACCAGACGAGCCGGCAGGGAGACCGGTTGACGCCCGTTCAGTGCAGTACGCCGGATCAGACGCCGGAACGCATCCTGAAGCTGGATCCATCCGTGACCTACCAAACGCTCGAAGGCATCGGCAGCTCCTTTACCGAGTCCGGCGCTTATGTCCTGACCGAGCTGTCGGCGCAGAAACGCAAAACGGTGATGGATGCCTGGTTTGCGCCGGAAGGTGCCCACATTTCGCTGACACGCACCCACATTGCCAGCTGCGATTTTTCGCTGGGTAACTACACCTATGCTCCCGTGCCTGATGACATGGAGCTGAAGTATTTTTCCATCGAGCCGGACCGCACCTATCTCCTGCCCATGATCAAAGACGCGCAGAAAACCGCCGGCGCCGATTTCAGGATCCTCGCCTCGCCGTGGACCGCTCCGCCATGGATGAAGGACAACGGAACATGGAACGGCGGCGAGCTGAAGCCGGAGTTTTATCCGCTCTTCGCCGACTACATCGTCAAATATATCCAGATGTATAACAAAGAAGGTATTCCGATCTGGGGACTGACGCCGATCAACGAACCGCTCGGTAATGCCGCCAACTGGGAAAGCACCCACTTTAATCCGGAACAGATGCGCAGGTTTATCGGGAAAAACCTCGGTCCGGCGTTGCGGGACGCCGGACTCGATACCCGGATCTGGATCTATGACCAGAACCGCGAGGCGTTCATGCTCGACTGGGCCAGGACCATTTACGGCGATCCGAAAGCCGCATCATTTGTAAGCGGCATGGCCGTCCATTGGTATCAAAGCACTATCGATGTCGGTGCCCGTTATCTCGATGAAGTGCACAAAAAATATCCTGAAAAACAGATCCTGCATTCCGAGGGATGCATCGATGCGCTCGGCGATGATGAACCGATCGGCGCGTGGCTGGAGGACGATTGGTACTGGCGCCCCGAAGCCAGCGACTGGGGCAAGTTCTGGGCGGCGCCGGAAGACAAGAAAAACCACCCGCCTTACCGTGCGTTTTATCGTTATACCCGCGACCTGATCGGCGGCCTCAACCATAACCTGACCGGATGGATTGATTGGAACATGGTGCTCAATACCCGCGGCGGCCCGAACCATGCGCGTAACCATTGCCTCGCTCCGGTACTGGTGGACTCCGGCCATGACGAGGTCTACTTCACGCCGCTCTACTATTCCATCGCCCATTTCAGTAAATTTATCCGCCCCGGCGCACAGCGCATCGACCTCACCGGACACGACGATGATTTCATGGCGACGGCCTTCCGGAATCCCGATGGCTCCATCGCGGTGGCGGTGTTTAACCTGACGGAAAAGGAAATCACCTATGCACTGCAGTTCAATGAAACAGTGAAGATCACCATTCCGGGGCAGGCGTTGCAGACCATTGTGATCCGATAGGAGAAAAAAGCCGGTATTG
This sequence comes from Pontiellaceae bacterium, assembly GCA_016937945.1. Taxonomy (GTDB): domain Bacteria; phylum Verrucomicrobiota; class Kiritimatiellia; order Kiritimatiellales; family Pontiellaceae; genus Pontiella. The sequence goes on from JAFGVP010000100.1 coordinate 26,442, forward strand.
CGGTGTTCGGGCCTGATTGCTACCATTCGGATTATTTTTGCATCGGTGATGCAGGGAAGGTGGCGATGAATATCCTTTTCAAGGTCAGTTGGTGGATGATGATCGGCCTGCTGTATGCAGTGCTCCTGCCGGGCCGGGTTAGTGCCACGATATCGAATCTTGCGCAGCTGGACCGTCAGGCAAATAAATCGGGAATCTGCGTTGAGTCCATGCTGATCGAAGGCACTGTATGGTGGTCGAGCGAAGCCGAGGGACGGATTATCCTGCAAGACGAAACCGCCGCGCTCCAGCTTGAGCTGGACCTTCCGTGCAAAATGCCCGAGCAGGGCGACCGACTGCGTATCGAAGGCGACTGCACTTTTGTCAAGACCCGCGACTTTATCAAGCTGACCGGCGTTCCGGTCGTGGAAAACGGCGGGCTGCATCCGCCGGAAGAACGAACCGGCACCACCTTTCTGGAATCCGGACGCCACCCGATCCGCGTACTATGGTTCAACCGCACCGAACGCCACGGACTGGAAGTCCGCTATGAAGGTCCCGGTATAAGCCTGCAGCCGATCCCGGATGCCGCCCTTTCCCATCCGGAATATGCTGACGGCACAACGAACTTTATTGCAGGACTGAACTATCGTTGCTGCGAAGGTCCGTGGTGGAGCCATCTGCCCAACTTTGATCATATGGCCGCCGTCAAAACCGGAACAGTGAACAACTTTGATATCTCGATCTGGAGCCGGACCAATCATGTCGGCATCCTGTTCGAAGGATTCATCGAGATTCCGCAGGACGGCGATTATACCTTTCATGTCAGCTCCGATGACGGCAGCCGCCTGTTTATCGGCGACTCCACGCTTCAGATCAAAACCGTCGGCCACGAAGAACTCCTCACCGCCGATCCGGCAACCATGACCGACGACCGGGCCGAAGCGGAATACCAATGGTCAGAAATCCAGGGTATCGTGACCTCCTTCCATCGGTCGCGCGGTGCGTTACAGGTGGATCTCATGGTCGGGGCCGATCAGGTGCGGCTCTGGGTGGCCGAGGATTCGGACGCATCCTATACACTGCGCCCGCAAAACCGGATCCGGGCGGTCGGCGTGGGACGAAGAATCCGCAACCTCGACGGGGCGTGGATTTTCGGCGACTTCTTTACGCAGCATTGGAATGATATCGAACAACAGAATATCTCCCTCAGCATCTGGAACGAATATCCGGTCCTTGGAATCGGGCAGCTTACAACGGACATGATCGGATCGGTCGTCCATTTGAACGGAACGCTCAAGCCAACCGGTAACAGGCAGATGGTGCTGGAAGATCCAGGCGGTCAGATCATCCTGAGCGGAGCGATCCCTGATGGACTGGAAGGCCGGTCCTCCGACGTGCTGGGACTGTTGAGCATGGAAGGTACAAACTGGGTATTGCGCGCGCCCCATTTTCATCGACTGGGTGCCTCCGGAACCGAAGCGGACAGCCTGCCCGTTCTGACAACCGCTGAGCAGGTGGGACAGCTCAGTTTTGAGGAGGCCGCCCGGGGCTATCCGGTGCGGCTCCGAGGCGTTATTACGAGTCCGAACCAGTATGAGGGCGCCGTCCTTCAGGATGCCACGCGCGGTGTTTACCTGTGGCTTCCGAAACCCGACGACATGTCCGACGAGGAGTGGCGCCCCATTGCCGTGCAGAGCGGCGATTATTGCGAGGTTGAAGGCGTGACGGCGCCCTATCAATTCAATCCCTACGTACGGGGAATCAGCCTGAAAAAGCTGGGCGCCGGCGCCTTTCCCATTCCGGTCAAACCGTCATGGGACCAGCTGATTAACGGAAGCATGCACTGCAATTATGTGGAGCTCGAAGGCGTGGCCGCGTCGATCGGGAACGACACCGTCACCCTGCTCACCCGCGACGGCCGTATTAATATCCGGCTGAATCCAATCGGCCCGCCGATTCCGCCGGATGCACAGGGAGCGACCATCCGCATGCATGGCAGTCTGCTGGCGGACTGGGATGGCGATACCCGGCAGGCCGTGATCGGCAGCATCTATCTCGACCAACACAGTGTGACCGTCATTCAGCCGGCGCCGGCCGATCCCTTTTCCATTCCGTTGAAACGCGTCGGCGACCTGCTGCAGTTTGATCCGCAGGCCGGGGCCCTGCAGCGAATCAGGATATCGGGCATCCTGATCTATCAGGACGGACAAAGCGCCTACCTGATGGATGACGAACATGGGCTTCGGTTCCTGCCGGCGGAACCGCTGACCGCGCAGATCGGCGATGAAATTGAGGTGGTCGGATTTGCCGATCTGAACGGCGCCTCTCCGCTGGTGCGCGATGCAATCGCCCGACCGACCGGCGAACGCGCGCCCCTGCAGCCCCGGCGACTGGAACCGGACGATCTGCTGCGCGATGAATATGATTCAACCCTGGTCCTGATCGACGGCGTGCTGCTGGGTGTCAGCAAGCGCCATGACGGAACAGTGCTGGAGGTACAGAACGGACTGCGTCGATTTCTGGCCGTCGTAAAGAATGCAGCCGGTCTGGATGAATCGCTGTCGCCCGGCAGCGAGCTTGAGCTGACGGGCGTATATGTCGGACAGGGCGGAAACCGCGTTCTCGGAAAACCGATTGATTCGTTCGAGCTGCTGCTCGGCTCGGCGCAGGATGTCCGGGTTCTTTCGAATCCACCGTGGTGGACATTACGGCGCATGCTCATGGTGGTCAGTGTACTCTTCGGCATTCTGTTTGCCTCGTTAATCTGGATCAATCTGCTGCATCGCAAAGTGGAACAGCGGACCCAGGAACTGGGCGACCAGATCCAGAAGCGCGAACGCGCCGAACGCCAGCGCGAACTGGAACAGGAACGGGCCCGACTGGCCCACGATCTTCATGACGATCTCGGCGCCGGACTGACTGAAGCCAACATGCTGGCCACGCTGATCAACAGTCCGGCGATTTCCTCCGACGAAAAAGTACGCTGCGCCGACGAGATGAACGATCTGCTCCTGCGGATGGTGATGTCGCTCGATGAAATTGTCTGGGCGGAAAATCCGCGAAACGACACGATTTCATCGCTGGCCGGATATCTTGCGGCCCATGCACAGCGGCTGCTGGATCTGGCCGATGTGGGCTGCGGGCTGGAGATGGAAAACCTGCCGGAGGAATCGCTCGACCCCAAATTCAGGCAGGAGCTGTTTCTTGCCTTCAAAGAGGCGATCACCAACGTGGTCCAGCATGCGGCTGCGAAAAAGGTCTGGCTGCGCATCGCCATTGAGAACGATGATCTGGTAATAACCGTATCGGACGATGGTTGCGGCCTGCGGCCTGCCGATCAGGCGGCCGGCGCAGACGGATTGATCAATATGAGTGACCGCATGGCCGCGCTGGGCGGATCGTGCACGATACAGAGCCGGCCGGGCGAAGGAACCAGCGTGCGCCTGCAGGCTCCGATTCAGAGGGTTGAAACGTGATTAAAGTTGCGATTGTGGAAGATAATAAAAACGTGCGGGAAGGATTCCGGGCACTGATCAATCATGAACCGGACATGATGTGTATTTGTGCGTGCGAACTCGTTTCGGAGGCGCTCGAAAAACTGCCCCGTTTTGAGCCCGACGTAATCCTTATGGATATCCAGCTGCCCGATGGAACCGGGATCGAGTGCACCGCGAAACTCAAAACGATGATGCCCTCCGTCCATATTGTCGTGGTCACAGTCTACGAGGATTCCGTGCGGATTTTCCAGGCCCTGCAGGCCGGCGCCTGCGGATACCTGCTCAAGCTGGCCAACCAGAAGCGCATCATTCAGGCGATCCGCGAAGCACAGGAAGGCGGCGTGCCCATGACGCCGGCCATTGCACGCAAAGTGATCGGTCAGTTCCAGAACAAGCCCCGTGATGTGGAGGAGATTGAAAGCCTCACCCCGCGCGAAATGGAGGTGCTGGAGCTGATCATGCACGGCCTCTCCAACAAGGAGATTGCCGACCGGATGGGTGTTTCGCTGGCCGCCGTGAAATTCCATCTCCAGCATGTCTATGAAAAGCTCCACGTCCACTCCCGCACCGACGCCGCACTGCGATACAAGGAGTATCAGAACCCCGACGAACCCTGATCCCGCTCCGGCCGTTTTAATCTGAACAGACCGCCACCGGCGCTTTGTTTATCAAGGACCGTTTTTGACCGGATATCGGGATTTCCCAGATTGATGTCATGGGCACATTCGGTGTAAGCGTTCCGTATAGCACCTCTTGTTGAAATCATCGTAGACGTCGTAGGCTTCGACCTATGACTTATCCAACATCTACGACTGA
>JAFGVP010000101.1 GCA_016937945.1 Pontiellaceae bacterium
GAGGTATTGCGCCGGAAGAGGCTGATGCGGCCCGGTCCGCCGCTGCCTTCAGAGACGAAACGGATGCCGGCCATCTTGTCGTTGCTCGCTGAATCCACGAGCGAGAAGATCACCGCGTTTCGCGTCGTATCGGATCGGACGACCGTGAATACCGTGAACGGATAGGCTGTAATCGGGGTGGCCGCACGACCCAGATAGTCCGCACCATCGAAGTCCGTCGGTTGAAACGCAACGACCGGCAGGCCGCCGAAGCCGGGTCCGGGCTGAATATAGGTCGGCGCACCCTTGAGAGCATCCAGATGAAAGTTGTTGCCGGAGAGATCTTTCCATTTACTGACCGTTTGACCATCGAGCAGAGTGGTATTGCCGAGCGAATCGATATTTGCACCATCAAAATGAAGCCTTAACCCATCGATAACGGGTGGTCCGGCGACGGTCCAAGAGACAAGAAATAACTGGGAGAATAATACGATACGTTTTTTCATTTAGACGGTGGCGATGCGCCATATGGATGTTTGGATCGGGCAGGAATTTTCTTTTCTGACGATTGCAGAATCCGTCCCGGAATCTTCCCATAGCGGGTTTTGAGGGGAATAAGCGGCCTGTAAATCTCCTCCCTGAGAGAATGGTTCGAGGGAGGAGATGCGACTGAACGTCTACCGGAAGCGACGCCGACGAATGATCAGTCCTGCTGCACCAAATATTCCAACCAAACCGATCGTGCCCGGCTCCGGAATAGAACTGATGTCCACGGTGATATTGTCCAGATTTAAATCTCCACCGCTACCATTGGCCACTCTCAGCCCGTTAACGTTTACCCCAATATCACCGGTACCGCTCAAGTAGCCACCGTTGGCCGTTGTGAAGGTATATTTTCCTGTATCATACTCGTAGGTAAAGACCAGATGATTTTCATCTGCGGAGTCCCCGGAGCCTTCCTTGGTCAGGCCATCTTTATTGCCCGTGCCCCAGGATGATGCATTGGGTATCCCCAGAAAGAAAGATTCATTGCCTTTATTGGCAGTGCTGACAAAGTTTTCATACATACTAACACCGCCCCACCCCGTACCGTTATCGGCGAGGAGAAAGCCATTTGACGGCTGGTGCGTGTCGAAGGAAACCGTGAGCTTCTGCCCAGCACCCAATGTGGCAGCTAAACTGTTATAGAGCTCCCTGCCGCCACCCGATGTATCCAACGTGTTACCTGCACCGATATTTACATCTTTTACCGCAGCCCAGGTGCCCCCGATATCCGCAGTTGAACCACCGATCGCAGTTCCCGGAGTGCCGCTGAAATCGTCAGAAAAAACCAGAGCCGCACTCGCAACCGAAGTGATCAGACTCCCTGACGCTAATAACAAACATATTTTATTCATGTTTCTCATGTTATCTTTCTCGCTTTCTTTTTTACCCTCATCACCGGCCCTTCCGGCAGAGGAGAATTATGCCGCAATCTCGCGTTGATCCAACCGAGGTTCCCTGATCCACATGAGCGGGAGAGCACACCCCTAAAAAGGGGAAGCCTCAGCTGGCGCGGTACTGAACTGTTCTTTTAAAATCGAAGAAGTGCCTCGGATCAGAGGACTGAGCAGGTCATGCGTACGTTCTCAAGTATCTTTGGGCTCTCCTCATCGCCGATGGACATATCGCTTTTTCCAAAACGGGATCACGAAATAATGCCCCGAAGAAACACCTATCCAAGGAAAGCCGGACAACCATGCCGAAATCCATTAAAATACAATTGAATAAAAAGCTGTTTCCGACCCGGGGCATCGAAACACAACGGTCACGGGTAACGCCCCGGTAAACATCCCGACAGAAACCTCCCCGGGACTCGACCTGTCGATTATTCGCCTTTGACCTGAAAGAACGTCTGGCTTCTCCCCACTTAGACTAAACGAATGCGTGGTCTGCAGATATCCGCCCACAACACCGGCATTCACATCCAACCAAGGCTCCGTCAATGACGGTTTTTCATTGGATGCAGTAGCACCCAACCGTTTCAGATTTCCACATCAGCGCTGCCATCACTCCCTAAACCGAAAGGCACTGAATATCAGGATTTATTGAGACCGTACCCCCATCTTATCTCCTTTCCCCACATTTAATGGCATTCACGGCAGAACAACCCGCCATGAAACCTTTGAGGTAAAGGCATCAAAACCTCCCCTCAAACACAGAAGCGAGACGTCGGCGCATCAGTGGACATTTTTTTTCAAAAAGAATACGCCCCCCGAAACGGAGGCCGTAATTCAGTGATGTCTTTCGCAGTGAATTCGCTGCAAACAATGCGTGATCAAGGGGCCGCGTCACTCATTGGACAGCGAATAAGGGCGCGCATCGGGTGCAGCTCCCCAGGATTTGCAGGGCTGATCACCCATCGAGAAATCGATGGAGCCGCCCCGGATCAGGTCGATGTGGTTCAGGTAGTTCTGCCGGAGCTCTGCCCCGTTCAGCTGGGCTTTTTGAATATATTTTTTTCCGGATGATGCGCCGGTCGCATTGATGACCAGCGTGCGCCCGTTCTCGAGCCGGATGGTGATCCGATCAAAGTGCGGACCGGATATCACATATTCGGGCACGGATGGACAGACCGGATAAAAGCCGAGCGCCGCAAAAACATACCAGGCCGACATCTGGCCGGCGTCGTCATTCCCGCTCAGCCCGCCGGCGTCCGCACCGTATTCCGTTTTCATGATTTCCGCAACCAGTTCCTGCGTTTTCCAGGACTGTCCTGAATAGTTATACAGGAACGGAATCTGATGTCCGGGCTCGTTGCCGTGCCAGTATTGTCCGGCCTCGTGAAACGCATCGAGGTTGCGGTTAAAGTCCGCCTCCCCGCCCATCAGCTCCATCAGTCCGCCTACATCCTGCGGAACATACCAGGTGTATTGATACGGCGTTCCTTCTGTAATGTACGGCTCGCGAACGGTCTTATTGAAATCGTCGGTAAAACTCCCATCAAGACGTCGTCCCCGAACGCACGCATCGGTGGCGCTGTAGACATTCCGGTAATTCAACGCCCTTTTCTTTAGAATTTCGACCCGCTCTGCATCGCCCCGTTTTTCAGCAATGCGGCTCAGTGCAAAATCGTCATAGGCATATTCCAGCGTTCGCGAAACCTGCTCCTTCTTATGGAAGGAGTCCGGCACCCCGTCCTCCAGAGGAATATATCCATGTTCCAGATAAGATTTCAGCGCCCGCCGACCTTTTCCCTCTTTGTATTCCTCAACGGTTCCGGGCGACTCAAAGGCATTTTTCAACAGTAACGCATATTGGTCTTCCGATAGCTCTATAACGTTTTTGCAGTACGCATCGGCAATAACCGAAATCACATGATCCCCGATCATCGCCGAGGTATAGCTGTTCCAGCAGGGGAAAATGGGCAGCCAGCCGCTCTGCTCCGCCTTATCGAGCAGGCTGTACATCATGTCTGCATTGGCCTCGGGGACCAGCAGGTTAAACAGCGGATGAGAAGCGCGATAGGTATCCCACATGGAAAAATCGGCATAATAATCCCGGACACCGGCATTCCTGATTGAGCCGCCGCCGGCAAATTCAGGATAGCTTCCGTCCACATCATTGAATGTTCGCGGCTGCAGGAAGCTGTGGTACAGCGCCGTGTAGAACTTTACTTTATCCTCTTCACTCGTCCCTTCAACCTGCACCTTGCCCAGCAACTGTTCCCATACTGCTTTCAGCCCGTTCTCCGCCTGATCAAAATCAATGCCGTCCGTTTCCGCATCGAGATTTCTGCGGGCCTCCTCGAGGCTGGTGAATGATGTGCCGATTTCAACGTAGATCGGCCCGCCTTCCTTCAGCGAAAACGAGGCCCAGCCCCCTAGCCGGCCTTGATTCGCCAGCTCCGTTTTACCGGGGCTGAGGATCTGATACTGAAAAACACCGTAGCTTTTAAAGGAATGACTGAAGCGGGCAACAAAATAGCCGCTGAAGCCGGCGGGCTTTCCCCATCCCTGATAGATCCGGTGCGCCGGATTCCAACCGACGATTTCATTTTGGCCGGGAAGAATCCGGATAAACCCCTGCCCCTCGTCGCTGTTCGGCTGGATAACAATATGGGTGTCGCCGCCCGTTTCAAAGGTAAACCTGAAAAGTCCGCAGCGCCGGGTCGCGGTCATTTCCGCCTGAATGGCATAATCGTCGAGATGAACAGCATAATAAAACGGGGTCGAGATCTCCCTATCATGCGAGAAGGACGAACCGCGCTCTTCCGGCAGCCATTTCAGGTCGCCGGAAACCGGCATGATCGTCATGCTTCCATAATCCTGCACACACGATCCGCTCAGCCAATGACTCCCCCGGAAGCCCTGAATAACGGAATCGTTGTAATAATAGGGAGCAATACATTTGGTTTCCTTGTCGCGCGTTTGGGGCGTCCAGTTTGACATCCCGAACGGCACCGTGACAAACGGCACAACCTGAGCATTATTTTCAGAACCCTCGCCATGCATCATCGCACGGATCGTGGTAGAAGGCGCTGTCCCGATCAACGGATTTACATAATCAACAACACTTCCGGACTGTGCAACGAGCCGGCAACAAGGAACCAACACACTCAAAAAAATCAATCTGTACATTCCACCCCTTATTTCCCGCTACGAAGGGGGACTTCCGAACCGTGCAACAACTTATCCGCTTCTTTCATCAGCAGATAGGCATTCAACCAGTCATACCAGCGTCCGGCCCTCTCGTCGCCGTAATCCGGCATAGGCCCCAGACCGTTGGGAATTTTTTCCCGGACAGCCTTACTCCCGATCTCGAATTCAGCATGCGCCGTTTCACTATCGCCAAGCCGATAGTGGGCCATCGCAAGGACCAGGTGCGTCATGGAAATCCTGGACTGCGAGGCGTCTGAATAGGTCAGGCAGTGCTCGCCCCACTCAACCGTTTTCTCATAATCTTCGAGCCGGTACTCAAGGCAGGACAGCGCAAACGACCGCCAGGCCGCCAGAAAAATATCATGCTCCGACATGTCAGGAGATTGCGAAATGGACGAGGATACCACCTCAACAAGCGGCCTGAGGGCCCGCATTTCGGCATCATCTATCGGAATAATCACACTGATCTTGATCAGCTGTTCGGCGGCTATAGCATTCTTCGTGCGCCCCAGATGAGCCAGGGATTCGCGTACAATCTGGTGATAACTTTCAAAATCGCCGACCGCCACCAGGGTCGGAGCCACCCAGAGCAGATCCTGCGTGGCCGTATTGGAAAGGTCGTTCTTGTCTACCTTGTCGGCCTGCACAAGTTTCAGAAAGTGGGCGGCGGCCTGCTGCCAGCGCCCCTGGGAAATATTCCACATTCCCAGCTTTCGAAAAACCTCCGTTGCCTCAAGCGAAGGCTTAACGGTCGGAACCGGACACGAACTGACCAGCCCATCGGCCTCTTCGATCAGATTCTTGCGCAAAAGCACCGCAGCCTGAGCAATCTTTTCACGCGCCTCGCCCTCCGCCAGCAAAAACGCCTTTTCCCGAAGCAGCCTCCTCTCCTTGATATACAACCAGGAAGAAGTGCCGAAACCAGCGATCAGAGCAAGCACAACGGCTGTACAGGAAATAAAGACCACCTTGTTGCGATAAACCTGCTTGCGAAACCGGTACAGCCGGCTCGGAGGCCGGGCAATGACCGGTTCATGGTTCAGATAATGCCGAACATCTATCGCCAGGCCTTCCACGGTCTGATAACGCCGCTCCCGGTCTTTCTCGAGGGCTTTCATCACGATCCAGTCGAGATCTCCGCTCAACAGGGCATTCAGACGGCGCGGTTCCACCTGCCGGCAATAAGCGATCTTTGCCACGGCGTCCGCCTCCAGCGCCATTAATCTGACCGACGGCCGCAACGGTTCGCGTTCCCGCAGAATGCGAAGCATCTCCTCCAGCCCGGAACCTTCCATCTCATTGCTGGAAAATGGCTGTTTGCCCGAAAGCAGTTCATACAGAAGAACCCCGAGGCTGTAGATATCGCTGCGGACATCAACATCCGCCCCGCCCAATCCGGCCTGCTCCGGGCTCATGTAGGCCGGCGTCCCGACAAACTGTTCGCACATGGTATGGATGGTCCGATCCAACGGCAGCGGACCCGCAATTGACTTTGCGACACCGAAATCGATCACCTTGGGAAATGGCACCCCGTTGAGCAAGGCAATAATGATGTTTGACGGTTTGATATCCCGATGGATGATCCCCTTCTGATGCGCGTGCTGAATGGCACTGCACACCTGGATAAAAAGCTCCAACCGCCTGCTGATATCCAGCCGGTGGGTATCGCAGTAATCGGTAATTCGCACTCCGTCCACCAGCTCCATGACAAAAAACGGAAGATCATCTTCCGTGGCGCCTGCGCCGAGCACATTGGCAATGTTCGGATGATCCATCATGGCCAGGACCTGGCGCTCGGCTTCGAACCGGTCGATCACACTCTGGGTATCCGTCCCGAACCGCAGTACTTTAAGCGCAACCTGCCGATGCAATGGACGCTCCTGCTCGGCCAGATAAACGTTACCACCGCCGCCGGAACCGATTTTCTTCCGCAAC
>JAFGVP010000102.1 GCA_016937945.1 Pontiellaceae bacterium
ACCAAGCCGGTACTGACCTGGAGAGGATGGGTGGATGCCTACGTACTCGTGTTCATCCACCTTGGTAGTCGCCGGGTTTTTATGAGCCCGGCCACTTTCAACCCCTCGGAGGATTGGGTGCTTCAGCAATCCCGGAACGCGGTTATGTGGCTTCAGGATCTTGGGATTCAGATTGAATATCTGATCCATGACCGGGACACCAAATACAGCAAACGGTTTCGGGCGTTCTGGAAAAGCGAGAGGGTCCAGTGCCTCCGTACTCCGGTGCGCTCTCCTATGGCGAATTCCTACGTCGAGTGCTACATCGGAAAGATTAAAAGAGAGTGCCTGAACCACTTTATCTGCGTAAGCATGGATCAACTTGATTATATCAGCCGACAATGGCTGGCGTACTACCACAATGAACGCCCCCATCAGGGAGTGGATATCGGGAACAAAGTTCTTCGACCCGATTTCAGGCCGACCGACAAGGGTGAGATTAAGCGGGAACAGAAGCTTGGCGGAATCATTTCGTGGTACTACCGCGACGCTGCCTGACTCTGCCCCTGCGAACATCATCTGAATACAACCCTCCATCCGGCACAGTCGGCTGTTCCGCCATACACAGATTTCGTAAATGAACCGGTCATTCTTCCCTATTTCCTTCGGAAATTATCTGCGCTTCGCTTCGGCGGATGTTTTCAGCTCGTTCACCATTCAATTGCTCGTAAAAACTGTTCCGCCCGTCAGAAATTGCTCCTCAAAACTCTCTGCTTCCGCTACCATTTATACTGATTGAGCCCGTGTATTCGTTTCCGCACCGGGCAGCACTCGTTTCCGCATAGCACAACACACTGCACTTTTAACGCCGAACTTTATACCGGATCTTCTTAATCGGTTGAAGTACTGGACGGAACCCTGTCATATAATAATCTCGAAATCCCAGTACTCCTAATGGGACGCGTGCAGAGAAATGCAACTCATTCTCAATCGACATCATATTACCACCTCGAACGATGCCTTGGCACATTGCTCCATGCCCCCCGCCCCAACAGCACCCGTCACTCGGCGCACCAAGGTACGTTACATGATAGCAATCTGAGCACCACTCCGAAACATTGCCAAGCATATCATACAATCCCCACTGGTTGGGTTTTTTCTTTTCAACTTGATGGGAAGACGGAAAACCATCGCCAAGCGATTCATTATACCATGCAACGGTCTCGAGATTAGTCACGCCGTCTGCTTCCGAGCCAGCTCGACATGCGTATTCCCACTGCGCTTCAGAAGGCAAAGTATACTCATACCCAACAGGAATATGACCAGCCTTACGCTCTCTTTCTGTCAGTTTCATGCAAAATGCATATGCGTCCTGACGGCTTACCTGATCACAGGCATAATTATCACCCCTGAATTCAGGAGGATTAAAACCCATAACCTGCCGATATTGTCCCTGAGTGACCTCTGTTTTAGCTATCCAGAATACATCTTTTAAAATTACCTGATGTACCGGCATCTCGTTAATGTTAAAATTATTTGACCCTATATGGAAACTGCCGGGCGCAATTGGCATGAAATCTATATTTAAACCACTTCCAAGATCCACTACCCATACTTGATTTACACGAGGACCGTCCCCAAACTTCAGCTGTTCGTCATCTTGAGAAACCAGAATATCCTCTAGAGGCTCGTTTTTAAAACAATTACAATAGTTTCTCGGATATATGACTTGCTGGTAAAAAAATACGAAAGGTGAATTCCAAGCTGGATGTCCAAACTCTCTTTTTGCCAAATCGTCGACGTCTTCCATCAAGATATGTTTCGGTCCATACAATTGGAGATCACTAAACAGACAATCCTTGTCTTCATAGATGAGACGCAGATATCCTATTATCGAATTTCGGATAGATATATAGTACCCATCTTGAATTCTGAAAACAGGGGATGCTAATCCATTCACAAGGGTCTCGGCACAATCCCTTGACCCAATCAAAGCAAGGGGCTTTACCCAGCGACTTTTCTCATCGTAGTCGGTAGTTGAAATGAATTTTTCGATGATTTTTCTCTCTGCCGTGATGTCAGAGCATATTGCCTGTAGAACAAGATCCTCATGGTCAACAGACTCTAGCAGTATTTGTTTTTCATTTTCCGTCAGACCACACTTGGCAACTAAGAATTTAGCTTCAAGGCTTTTCGGGCAGACTCCTAAGGCCTGCCTAATTCCGTCCGCGATCGTGCTTCTAGTCGCATTGCCCACCCCCCACAACAGTTTATTTATCGCATATTCTTCAATTGCACTATCATTAGAATATAGCGCTGCAACAAAAAGTTCAAGATCGGCCTTGTCCGTGTGCAAGTGGTTGTTTGTATCGGCTAAATCCCTCAGTATTTTTCCCCACTCAACTGCAGAAAGCTCCTCCTGATTTATTCGATCAAAGAATACGTTTTTTTTTGAATTAACCTTGGAATCAATTCGTTTCTCAAAAAAAACGCGATTCCGGTCAATACATTCCCGAAGGAAATCTGAATTAAAGCCATTCGGTTCTGCAAATGAGTCCATTCGCCCCATCAATGCAGCAAAAAAAACAACCAAAAACTTAAAAATACTCACAGACTGTCTCATCTGAAATCCCCTTAGTGAACGCTATCCCATTGAATTTCATCTCCCCCACTCACCAACGGTAGACTCTTACAACGCAATACTCCATCACCCATATTCTCGGCTCTCATTACATTATTATCAACGTCAGCACCGGCTGGATCAAGATCACTTAACTCGCCACAAATCCTACAATGCAGTGTTTCATGAATAGCCATGTATATGGAGTCAGTAGCACTGCAAATGGCAGCTTCAACGATAAGCTCATTCTCTGATGTAACCTGTTTTATATTGACCTCTCCCGGAATACGAATAATGTCATCAGTAGAAACATCACTTGCTATCTGGTAGCGCATATGAAGTGCCGTTGTAAGACCCGAAGAACTTATGCTATCGATCTGATTATCAGAATAATCCGCAATTAAGAGATCGTTTCTTCCAACTGAAAGCATCTCATATGGATCCTTGACATAAACTGTATGTCTATCTGTTGATATACTAATTATATGAAATGCGTGATATGCTCCATTTAAAACGAGTGTAATTGGATTACCATCCAACTCTGTTTCTTTTAGATATTTAATCATTTTGTCTCGTTCCGGCTGATACTCTTTACCTGGAAGGTCCCTTAATGTATCTCTATATAAATCGAATGTGCCGTTTCCGTTGTCATCATAATCTTTAATTCCATTGTCATCCTCATCCATGTCATAATTTTCATGCATAGTCGGCGCTGAAAATTCCATCACAGCAGGTTTCACAATCCTGTTAATCTCAGACAGCAATGTACTATATTGGTTTATATTCACACCATCTTCCAAATACACATGCCAATTGGATATTGTTTTTTTATTATACGAATGCGCTACAAATGACCCACAGGTCCCTGTCCCACCGGCATAGTTAATACTAATTGTCGTTTTCGAATCTGCTACTTTCGTTGCTTGTTTTAACCCCCACAGCGCAATTGTTGCTCCAGTTATCGGAATCGGATTTTTCCAGTTATCTTTCTTTCCAGAAATAAGAGACGAATCTCCAACGCTGAATTGAAGTTTATCGGGGTAACTAAAGACAGTTACATCGCCACGTGAATTTCGCACATATAATTGAACATAGGTATAATTATCGTCATTATCCCCGACTTCTGTAGATATATGTATCTCATCATTAATGTCTTCTAAACCATATTTGGTTACATGACTTGAGTCCTCTGAAGCAGATTCAGAAAATGTCATATAATAAGTCATATGACTAGGAGAGTTACACCCCGCTCCTGCTAAATTAGGGTATACAACCACTACGACAATGAGCATTAAACGCAAGAACATTACCATATTTTTCATCTTATTCTTTTTATTTATGTATTATATTTAACGTCTATTCTGATACTGCCTAACTATCTGGCCCAGTTAGTATTTCTCCGATAAGCTCTCCATCCTGATACGCCATGAAGGTATGGCAGACCGATGTCTGCTGAGCGTTCGGATGGATCAGCCGGAAGCGGTACACCCCGGCTCCGTCGTAATCTTCGTTCGTGACCCACCGCTCGAGCGTGTAGTCGTCGAACGTCACTCCGGAAACAAAGACCTTGATCCGAAGATCCACTGTGGAAGGCAGGTTACGTTCTATGGATTCGACCTCCCAGAGCTCGCTATCCTCAAAGACGTCCACCGTCCAGAAATAGCCATCCGACGCATTCTGGATCCAGCAGGTGTCCAAAGTTTTCGAAGCGATGATCGGACCGCCATCCCCTGCGCGAGCAATAAGAACATGTGGTTTGTCGGCATCGAAGGCTTCGACTGAGAGCGTTGTCGTCACCGTACCATTCGTCGTCGCTACGATATCTCCCGACACCAGCTCAACGCTCTCATCGGCTTCGTAGACCACGTTCGAGGGCATTCCCTCAAAACTCCACTGACGCGCCTTGCCCAGCAGGCAGGCAGGGGATTCGTCCGGGAAGCAGCCGTCAAGCACCATCACGGTTGCACTCGTAGAGACATCGCTGTTGCCGTGGGTGTAGGTGCCGCTGATCGTAAAACTCCCGGCATCGGGGAAGCTGAACACCAGCGGGCGGGTATTGGGTGAACGCACCGCGCCTTCGCCTGCGTCGATCTCGAACTGTCCGCCGTGGGCGCTTTCAGGAAGCATGGAGAACATGACACTGTCACCCCTACGGACATACAGGATCTCATCGACATGCTCCATGAGGTTATACGGCACCCATTCGACATTGACCGGAACCTGCAGCGCTCCGTTCTGGAAGGAGGCGGTTGCTGTGGTGGCTGTATTGGTTTCCAGCGAAAGATCGGCATACCACCGTTCTCCTGCGGATTGTGAAACATCCAGATGATTGCCTGTGCTGTCGCACAGCGACATCAGCGGAACATAACGTGCATCCCCCTCGATGCAGGCCGGAGAGAGGTATGATTCAACAGTATCGACTCCGGCCATGGAGGAGACCGAAAGCTCAACCCAGTCCTTCACCCCGTTGCCGTTGTAGTCCGGCCCGCCCAGCCTCTGTAGCTGAAGTTCGTTGATTTCGACAGCAAGTCGGGTATGGACATTTTCCCAGAAGAGCTGAACCGTGTGCTCCCCCGATGGAAGCACCGGAAGAAACGCGCGCACATCCTCGTAGACCCCGTCCGCACTGATGAACGGATATTCGCCGATGAAAAGTCCATCCACGTAAACAAGGAAGGCACTGGTGTCTATGGGTTCGACCGGTGAGCAGCTGCTCTTGTGCCAGAGATGGGCTGCGTTTATGTTCAGGCAGTAAAGGTCCTGCCTGGGAAAGTCCAGCGTGTATTCGACATAGCCACGGCGATCCGTGGAGAGGATCTTAGCGCCATCCACCTCCCATCCGCCCGCCGCTGCATTGGTCTGCGCACCTGCAACCGCAAGAACCGTCTCGACCGTGCCGTCGAACTCGGCGGCGAGCGGATTGGTCATCACTTCCCTTACCTCAACGCCGTCGATGACGCCGTCATCATCGGAATCCGAATCAAGCGGATCGGTTCCCGCAACGAGTTCCTCTCCATCGGAAAGCCCGTCGTCGTCGGAATCCGCATCCGTCACGCCTGTGCCGTATATCAAGATTTCATCCGAATCGCTGATGCCGTCGCCATCGGTGTCGAGTCCTTTGGCCAGAATCGCTTCCATCCAGTCCTGGATGCCGTTGCCGTCGGCATCTGCACCATCGATGGCACCGAGTTCAAGACCGTGCAGTGTAAACCCGGGGGTATTGTATTCCAGGGCGACAGCCTGGCAGCGGATTTCATGCCTTCCGACCGAAAGCCAGGGAGTGAAGCACGACCAGCTGCCGCTGCCGTCTTCGCAGGGAACCAGCTCGAAGATGCCGATACGGATGCCGTCCACGAAAAAGGCCATGCGCGGACGATCCCCCACTGCCGGAAGTCCCCCCGACCAGAAAGCGTTCACGCTGATCCGGTGTATACCGGCTACCGGGTTGTCGATGGCATAGGTGACATAGGTATTGATCGAATAATAGGTATTAAGCCCTGCCAGCACGACCGTATTGGATTCCACGGTCCAGGTGGAGGAACTGTGGCTCGCGTTCTGGTCCGCGAAATCCGAACCATTAACATAGAGCAACCGAGTCAAATCATTCGTACCGTCGCCATCGGTATCTTCACTGAAGGGATCAGTCAGGGTGATGCTAACTTCATCTCCTCCGATCAGGCCGTCACCGTCCTCATCAGCTTTATTCAGATCGGTGCCCATGCGGGTTTCGAGCAGCTCGCCGTAGCCGTCGGAGTCTTCATCCCGGTATCCCCCGCCGGTTCCGTCGAGCGAATCAAGGCCGTTTAGGATCTCGAATTCGTCGGACATGCCGTCCATATCCTCGTCGTCCTCCGGCTGGACATAAGAGTGCAGGTACTGCGAACCGATCAGCTCAGGTTCGGTTTTGTCCGGGCGGGTCCACATCAGCGACACATGATCGGAATAGGCTCCTTCCTTGGTGAGGATCTCGACATAGCAGGTCTGGTTGCTTGAGAGCTCAACGACCGCAGAGGGGGAATCGATATCATCCGTGTCCCGAAAATCCGTCCAATCGCGCATGTCGAGCAGCAGTTCGCGTTCATACGCTGAGTTGGTCGTGCTGAACCAGAGCCGGGCGGTGTTGTCCCCGGTCAGACGGAAGCGATAGGAGCCTGCCTCCGGGACGGTGATGGTTCCGCGAATGCGTACCCCGTAGTAGTCGCCAAGGCTCAGGGTTAACGCATCGGCATATTCCGATGTGCTGATGGCTGCTACCTGATTGGGCTCGTCAGATCCGAAGCGCGAAGCATTGACCAGATCGGACACCAGTTCTCCGGAGAGGCTGTTCCAGCGTTCAACCGTAAGGTAGCCGCTGATTCCGCCCTCCTGCCACATGGGTACCAGCGGAGAGGTGTTGAGTTCATTAACCTCCATCCCGTCGGAAAAACCGTCATGGTCGGAATCCGGATCGGCCGGATCGGTGCCGAGCACCATGGCTTCGATGAAGTCGGTCAGAGTGTCTTCATCCGTATCGGGCATGGTGTCGAGGGTGCCGAACTGGATTTCCTGGTCGGCATCCAGACCGTCTGCATCCGCATCCTCGTATAACGTCGCAACGCTGACTGCATAGGGGTCTCCCGCCGCCGTGGCATCAATGATAATGGTCGAAGCATCCGGATAAGAGGAAAGCGGCAGGACATAGCGGGCAAGCTTCTCGAAACCGTCCCCTCCGGCAAGATTGCCGTACAGATTGGTTGCCACATAGGTGCCGTTGGCGTCGCCCAGATCCAGGTAGACCCGGCACGAAGCCACGTTTGAATGCATCAGGTTGAGCATCAGGTCTGAATTGATCAGGGAGCGGTCCACATCCATCCAGAGCAGGCCGTGGTCATAGGCCGTCACCATCCAGGACGAACCGTTGGTCCATACTCCGCCGCTTTTCCCGGCCCCAAGCCACCATGAGGGACCGACATAGGCATACAGATCCCCGTCCGTGCAATCCGGACGTCCCCACCACATTACCGCGCGGCTGAGCGGCGCGTCGTCGATATCATCGTTGAGTCCGTCCGTATCGGTATCCGCCGAAAACGGATCAGTTCCAAGCAGGCACTCCTCCAGGTTGAAAAGCGTGTCGGCATCATAGTTTTCCGCAGCATCGGCTGCATTGGTCGGGTTGAGTCCGAAACGCTTTTCATATACATCGTTCATTCCGTCCCGGTCCGTGTCGATGCACACAGCGGGAGGATCAATGACAAAGGAACCCGGGACGAGTGCCTCGTCTGAAATAGCCGCCTCGTCGATCACTCCGAGGAAGCGGTCGACATGGCCGTCCGCCCACATGCCCCGCGCCAAGCTCCATGTGCCATATCCCAGCCCAAGAGAGGTATCCGTTCCGCTGGAGGTCAGATCCAGAGAGCCGATCAACGCCCCGTTGAGGTATAGAGCCAGAGTTTTCCCGTCGCTGACCGCAACTGCATGGTACCAGACTGCGGTCCGGAGTCCGGCCGCCACCTGCAGGTTGTGCGTTGCTCCATTCACATCCCGGTAGTCAATGGCCAGATCAGTACCGCGCGTTGAAAAATAGAGGGCGGCAGCGCTGCTCGTTGTTCCACCAACGTAGCGACCGTCACGTCCGATAACAGTTCGGTTGCCGCTCAGACTGGAGGACTTGAACAATATTTCCAGCGTCCACTGTGCCGGGGTGATCGCCTCGGCATCGATCCCCGTCACTCCTGTGTTGTAGGTCGAATCGGTGCCGGCACAGGGCCATGCATTATTCTGGGTCATGGAGAAATCACCCTGGGCGCTGTCGGAACTCCACTTCATCCATCCGGAGGTCCAGGCGGTCAGGTGGTTTCCGTTGCCGGAGAGGTCGGCGGAGCTGATGCGGAAATCATCGGCATCCATTGCTCCGTCACCGTCGAGGTCGGCGCGCGAGCCGTTGCCCGGCATGAAAGCTCCGTCCGCGGCATCCGCAGAATTGAAATCCCAATGCGCCACGGTCGAAGCCTGCACGGCTGAAATCCCACCCAGACAGGCCGCAAGGCCTGCATGTAAAAACCACCGGTTCATGATACCCCCTTGTCGCCCCGCATGATCGGGGCATGGAATGCGAATAATTCAACGTTGTTCTTTTTGAGTCGAACGGACGAGCAATGCAACTCTGTTTCAGATCTAATTTTAGTACGTTTTACTAGATCTACTTTTCCAGAATTACGATTATATTACCCGCGATTTGACCGATCCTAAAAACCACACGATGAAAAAACGGAAACAGTGTATCGACTGCCGGAAAAATGGGAAGCGAGGGCCTTGTGGAGTATTTCCCCACAAGCAAGTATGGAGCTGCCGGAGGCGGAACTATTTCAACAAAAGCGGAAAATCGAGAACGCTCTGCGCTTCCAGGGAGGTCCGGATATGCAGGACGGAGCCGTTTACAATGCTTTTCGGCTGCACCGAAAGTCTGATGCGCCACTTGCCGTCGACCAGCCGCTCGGTCGCGACCGAACCCTCGGCGTTTTCGAGGGAAGCCGACACAATGTCAAAGGATCGCCCGTCCCCGCTGCGGAGCATGACCTGGCGCTCGACTTCACCTGTAGCAGAGGAGTTGAACAGAATCGTTTCGGGCGATGACTGAATGACCGGCCTGATGGTTCCGACAACCGGAACTTCGACCGGACCGGTCGAAAAATTGAGAATCACCCGGGTGTTGAGCTGTCCTACGGGTAATGAAGACGTCGAACTCAGCCGGATTTTCCAGCCGCGATCCGACGTTTCAGCAATCTCCGCCGTTAATTCCTTTTGAGCAACTGAAACCGAATCCAGCGTCACGGCCACCTTCAGCATATTCGTGGCGCTGATGATCTCCGAAACCGGACTGTCGGCAAGCAGGTTGTCCAGCCGGACCCAGCGCGGAGTAAACTCGATGGGCATTTGCAGGATTCCGGTCATGCGCAGGTCGTAGTAGAGGTGCTTTTTATCGTTGGTGACCAGCAGGATCTGCTTGTCCTGTTCTCCGCTGCGGTTTTTGGTAGTAAAGACCGAGGTGCAGATCGCATTGGTCCCCGGCGCAATGATCATGGGATCGACCGAGGTTTCCACGCCGCAGCAGTTCTTGATCTTTACGATCTCCAGCGGCTCGTCGCCCCGGTTCCAGATGACGAACCGGTGGGTGATTGCGTCACCCGCGATCACGGTTCCGAAATCATATTTCGGGACATCGCACTCGATCTTCGGTGCCGAAAATGCAGGCATGACCGAAAAAAGGAACAGAAAGCACAGGCTTTGGAAAAAAAAGTTCACCGGGCGTCCCTGTGGAGAATCATTTCGGCCCCGATCATTTTGTTGAAAACCTGTCCGCACCGTTTCGCCATCCTCCGTGTTCTTGCAATTATCACTACAGATTACGCGCGTCCATTTTCTGCAACGCAAGCTTCGCAGCAGCCGCAATCTGTTTATTTTCCGAGCCGACATAGGATTCGATCAGCTCACGGTCATCCGCCGAACCGGTCTCGCCCAGAGTGACCAGGGCGGCAGAGCGAAGATAGGCCGTCTCGCCCGTCTGGGCCAGGTTGCGTGCCGTTTGCGCAGAAGTCTCATCCCCACCGGTCAGCGATGACATGCGCATCGCCGTCATGCGTACTCCGGATGAAGCCGACTCGTCCGCCGCAATTTCCGAGGCTTTCGCAATTATGGCGTCGCGATCAAACTCCTCGCAGCTCCTTGAAAGCAGCTCCAGCCCGATCAGTGCCGTTCCCGCAAGAGTGCCCTCGCGCTCGTCCAGCGCCGATACCATCGCCTCGCGCACGGCTTTTAGCTCATCGGAAGATCTACCGGCCTTCTCCGCATCCGTGTTTTGCGAGGTTTCCAGGGTTGCCCTCTCGTAGAACGGAGTCATGAACTGGATGCAGTAGTCGCGCCACACCGGGTCGTTCGAAGAATTCGAGGCCATGTCAACCAGCTGCATGCCGATACCCTCGGGTAGTTTGTTCTGCCGCAACAGGCGGTCGAGCACATCGTTTTTTACCGCATTGATTTCGATATCGCGCATGCCTTCGGGGAACCGGTCATTCGGCCAGTCGAGCATTTCCCGCAACGCATCAACATCATCACCGGAGAGATTCTTTGAAAGCGCGGAAACAGCCCGCTTCATGGAGTTATAGTTCTGCTCATCCCCGTCAAGTCCCAGCAGGGTCTTCACCGCATCAGACAGTGTTCGTTCTGCCGCAGTAGCTGTCCGGGAATTAAGAATAGGTGCGGCGGAGGAGGATGATCCAGAGACTCCTTCTGGATTCTGAGAAACCGATGTGGCACCGCCCTGCCCTGCCTCGTTTTCGGAATTCCTATTCAGACCGTGACGCACTCCGAGCATGATACCCAGAACCGCAACGACTAATACAACACCTACAACTTTACGTGTATCCATAAAAACATTTCCCAACTGCGTATTACGCGTTTATCTGCTTAAAATCAGCAAGCGCCCCTTCATGGAGCTGCATTCATTTTCAGGATTCGAACACCACCGTGTAACCACAGCTTTTATCACCCCGACGGACAGAAGCCGTGACTCGTGCAACCGCCTTTTTCCCGCTGACCGCCGAAAACATCTTTTCGGCAAACCCTTCCGAGCAATGGCACAACGCCGAGGTATCGATCCCCGGCACATGCCGAATCACGGGACAGACACAGCAGTCCTTGTTTTCATCGGCAACAAGTGTCCGGGTTTGTTCATCAAAAGTCACCTTCCAGCCCCATTGCTTTTCAAGAAAGGCGATGAACCCCTTGAGGTCGCCCTTGTAGCGGGCGAGCATTTCATCCATTTTCAGTTGCTCATAGTGCACCGACGACGCCTGCTTCAGGGCGGATTTCGCATCATCGGAAAGATCCTTCTCACTGGAAAGCGAACGCATAACGCAAGCCATCCAGCTTTGCGAAATACCGTCCTGTCTGTTCACCGACGGGTCCTGCCCGTCGTTTTCACCAGCCCCTGCCAAAGCGGCAAATCCGCAACAGACGGCCCCTGAAATACAGACTTCCTTAAAAAAAGAGCTTCTGTTCATGACATCGACTTTTAATGGAGTTCATCGCGAGACTGAAAGTAAAATTTGAAAAATACAGAGAACACGTCTTCAGGCCAGCCCTGCCGACAACCATCGCAATCAGCCATTGAGCAATGCCGCTGACGGGGGTTGAACCTCCCCTCCCCACATGATCGGCACGAGATTTAAAACCTGTTGCTCCTTTTCAGTGGCAACATGAAAATTCTGAATCTGTATGCGGGCATTGGAGGAAATAGAAAACTCTGGGGAAACAAACACGAAATCGTTGCGGTTGAAAGCGATCCTGAGGTTGCCGGAATCTACAAGGAGCTTTTTCCCAGCGACACGGTCATTGTCGGGGACGCGCACGAATACCTTCGGCTTCATTTCAAGGAATTCGACTTTATCTGGAGCAGCCCGCCCTGCCAGACCCATTCGGGCATCAGGCAGAACATCGGTGTGCGATGCAGAGGATACGAGCCGAAGTATCCGGACATGACGCTGTATGAAGAAATCATATTCCTTATGCACAATGCCCGATGCCTCTGGGTGGTCGAGAATGTTCGACCGTATTACAAACCGCTGATAGCCGGGCAGGCAGTTCACAGACATCTGTTCTGGAGCAACATGGAAATCCCCGCCATCAAAACGGAGCGGGCCAACATGCACGGAGCCCCAATATCCGAGCTTCAGAGAAGGTACGGTTTCGACCTGTCCGGACACAGACTTCCAAATAAGCGTCAGACGCTTAGAAACTGCGTTAATCCGGAACTTGGAAAACACATTCTGGATATTGTCATATCCATTAATTCCAAATCCATTGCAGACTCCATTCCCACGAATCCGACGCCAAAGCCTTAAGCGCTCATGCACCACCTTCGTGTGGTGATAACAAATGACAACCAGAGGCTTAATCGGATTTCGGTGCAATGACACCGACAGACTTATCTACAATCATTCGGATTCAGAACCGGACAACCTCGGACTGCGGATCTTACGCGATATTCGAACAGTAAAAGACTGGAACACGGTCTGGGAGATGCTTGAGTCACTCGTCCCGGTTCCCGAGACAAGGATACTCGATGAACATTCAAGTATGGCAGAGTCTGAAATCAGACGGCACATGCCTGAGCTTGAATACAAAACCGCACCGCGAACATTTTATGATCTGTTCCGGCCTTTGCAGGGGTCGCTTGCTCCCTATCTCGAAGGCAAACTCATGTTCATGCCGGATGCGTCGGACTTCATCTACAACAGCCGGTTCTGCGAATGGGCGTATATTGCAAATCTGGATGAGTGGAAATTCGAAGTATGGAAAGGGCAGCAGACCAAACCAAACCCGGAAAACAGATATGGAAAAGATCCGGACCGAATGGGATTTTATCCATGCGACATGGTTAAGGCGTATGAACTCGAAGATCTCCCGAAACCCGGGCGCTATCTGGCCGATTATTACTTCTTTCAGGAGCTGAGCGAGGGTAAACGCCATAGCTCTTAATCTGTATCAGTCACGATGAGACCGGATAGAGCCGCTACAATCCAAGTCCTTTCAGCAACAGTTCGATATGATCGTCGCACTCGTAAAGTTCCTGGTATAAATCCCGGTCCAAATTTTCGATTTCGAATTGTTTTTGCAGAAAAATCATCAAACGCCATGCATCCGGCTCCGGCTTATCAAAGTCAAAATCAATCCCGCCTACATCTCCGGCAGAGTAAATGTCCACCCCGACCCCGTGCGGGCGACAATACCAATGAGTGCCCGGGATTCTGTAGTCCTCCTCAAGGCCCAGCCCAAGAACCTCGTAGGCATGATTGAGGTTGAATGAACGCTTCAGCAACTCCTCGGCCCATGCCCTCTCGGCATACCAGAGGCCGATCAGATTTTTAACGAGTTCTTTATTTGTCATCCAAATCCTCCTGCAACAAACAAAGGTTTGAAAATAATGATTGAGCCTGCCTGTGCCAACAACATTTCCCCCAATCAAGATCCGCTATTCCAAATGGATTTTATTGCTCCTGAATACCGGGCTGGTTCATTATAAGTCAATCGATTCAACCGGCATGTGTTTCAATGGGAGGTCTGTGTGATTTCAGCTTTCGCCGCCCTTTTTCTGGGCATCATCCTGCTTGTCTGGAGCGCGGAGCGATTTGTCGATGGTTCCGCTGCTACGGCAAGGCATTTTGGAATGCCGCCTCTTCTGATCGGCATGGTTATTGTCGGATTCGGCACTTCGACTCCGGAAATGCTGGTTTCGGCACTCGCGGCAACGCAGGGGAATCCCGGAATTGCACTGGGCAACGCCTATGGATCGAATATTACCAATATTGCCCTGATACTGGGGCTTACCGCAATGATCAACCCCATCACCGTCCATTCACAGGTTTTGCGCAAGGAACTCCCCATCCTGACCGCCGTGACCGTGCTGGCGGCCTGGCAGGTGCGGGACGGGGCAATTACGCGCGCTGAAGCACTGATTTTACTGGGGGTGTTCGGCGGATTGATGGCATGGACCATTCGACAAGGTATGCGAAGAACCGCCGACACACTTGGTGATGACATGGCAAAGGAAGGCGGAGAAGGCACAACCATGCCCCTGCGCAAGGCTTTGCTCCGTCTCTCGGCGGGACTGGTTCTGCTGATCATCAGCTCCCGTATTCTGGTGTGGGGGGCGGTGGAAATCGCAAAAGGCTTCGGGGTCGGCGACCTGATCATAGGCCTGACCGTTGTGGCAGTGGGCACCTCGCTGCCGGAACTGGCCTCCTCTGTCATCGCCACGCGCAAAGGCGAGCACGATATAGCCCTGGGCAATGTGCTGGGTTCAAATCTGTTCAACACGCTGGCTGTTGTGGGAATTGCCGGGGCAATCCACCCTATGACGGCTGGGCCGGAAGTATTCCATCGCGACATGCCGGTCATGTTTGCATTGACACTTTTGCTGTTTGTTATCTGCCATGGCTTTCGAGGCCCGGGCCGAATAAACCGGCTGGAAGGAGCGGCACTACTAACCTGCTACGCAGGCTATACTGCGTATTTGGTGCGAATGATTTTCGGTTCATATTGCTCCGGCGATTAAATATTGTGAAACCTCGTCAGACAAACCTGGCCACAAGAAACGCAATAACACACTAAACCCGATTCTTTTGTGATTATTTGTGCCTTTTTGTGGCTAATTTAGTCGCCGCATCTATAGAACATTGCGTTCATGCCGCGCAGGTAAAAACCTCTGCGGAGGAATCGCAACTGTCGCCTGAATTCCCGGGTCAGAAAAAAATTGCCCCCACGCCGGAGCTAAATGGTATATGTTGATTCATCGGGTGTGCATTTCTTTCATGTGCCACGATTGTGCGGACAACGGGAAGCAGGCTGCCGGGGAATAATCAGATGCGATCAGCGAAACAGAGTGCATCAACAGGTCTGGAAGGGGCGCTCCTTGCTCTCTCTCCCCTGTTGCTGCTGCTGCCCTTTTCCGGGAACGGGACGACGCTCCCCGGATTGTGGCAGGTGATCCTTGCGGGAGTTGCAACCGGCACGGGCATGCTGTGCGCACTCCTTCTGACTCGCAGGCCGCTGATCGGCAGGGTACTGGGCAGAGCCGCGGTCATCCTGGGCGTCACCTCCTGTTGGCCCGTATTGACCGATAATCCATTTGCCGCCCTGTCAGCGGCCGTTGCGTTTATCTTCATCATGGCCGTCCTGCATGACTTCAAATTCTCACATCATGCTGCCGATGCGGAAAAACATGCCCTCAATATGCCTCACCGTGTTTGCTGGGCCGTTCCGGCGGTACCTGCTGCCATAGTGATCAGGCACTTTCTGAACATAGAGGAAGTCCGGCTGGGTGCCGATGTCATTGCCGGAACGTTCGTGCTCGCTCAAATCCTGTTTGTCCGGTGGGCAATCAACGAGCGGGCCCGCATCGCCATTATTCTTTCCGCCGCAGGTCTGATATCCGTCGGCTATGGGCTGCTGATTGCATCCGGCATTCAAATAACCGCAACGGCACTTGTCATGTTTGCCATCAACATCGCGGCATTGAGGCGGCATAAACCGGGAAATGCAGGGGAAGAGCATTGGTGGGGGACCTTGCTCAATCATCCGGCCAGAATCCTGGTAAGCACATTCTTTTCGCTTTGTGTCGTCGGGGCCATGCTGCTGAGCATTCCCCAGGCGGCAAAAGGCGGTGCCATTGAGATGGTCGATGCGGTGTTCACGTCGGTGAGTGCAGTCTGTGTTACCGGACTGATCGTTCTGGACACCCCCCATGATTTCACCCTGTTTGGACAAGGGTGCATTCTTCTGCTCATACAGCTCGGCGGCCTTGGAATCATGAGCGTCACAACGGTTGCCCTCCATGCGATGGGACAGCGGCTGAGCCTCAGGCAGGAGCGGTTGATGAGTTCCATGACCGACACAAGCCGCGAAGATCTGATGCATGCCCTGACCACAATCCTCAAATTCACCTTCATCGCCGAGGGGATCGGAGCCGTGGCTCTTTCCACCATGTTTATTTTTGCCGGAGATGCTCCCGCGCAGGGCATCTGGCGGGGGATCTTCACGTCGGTCTCGGCTTTCTGCAATGCCGGTTTCGCGCTACAGAGCGACAGTCTCATTCCCTATCAGAACAATCCGCCGGTTCTGCACATGGTCGCAGCACTGATTGTTTTCGGTGGAATGGCTCCCGCAACAAGCCTGGCTGTTCCGAGATGGTTGTCGAGGAAGCGGATCCCTCTTCCTGCAAAAATCGCCCTGACAACCACCGCTGTGATGCTGGCGGCGGGAACCTTCTTCATCATGTCCTTTGAGTGGAACGGCGCACTGGCCGGTTTGCCGCTCATGGATAAGGTTCAGAATGCATGGTTTCAATCCGTTACGCTCAGAACTGCGGGCTTCAACTCGATTGATCTTACAAATATTGCCGGACCAACATTCATGCTTATGATCGCTTTTATGTTCATAGGAGGAAGCCCGGGAGGAACCGCCGGGGGCGTGAAGACCACCACAATAGGCATTCTGGCAATGACTTTCTGGACGAGTATCGCCAACCGCAACGAAGTCATTGTTCAAAATCGGCGCATCAATCCCAGGACGATTTACCGGGCCGTCACCGTTGTAGCCTCGGGGGTCGCCATATGGTTTCTGGTGGTCCTCATGCTTGAGGTTACCCAGCGGATACCATCGAGGGATCTTGTTTTCGAGGCCACCTCGGCCATTGGAACGGTCGGGCTATCCACGGGCGCAACATCGCAGCTCGATGAAATGGGAAAAGTCATTATCAGTATCGCCATGTTCATCGGGCGCATAGGGCCAGTAACGCTGTTCATGCTCTTGAGCAGCGAGCAACCGGTATCGGATACCAGGCATCCGGAAACCACCATATCAATCACGTAAGGAAAGGAAGCGCTTATGTCTCAACAATTCCTGATTATCGGGCTTGGACAGTTCGGCATGTCGCTGGCCCGGACGCTCTCTGAAAAGGGCGTGGAGGTACTCGCCGTAGACCGACGACGCAATCTTGTCGAGGAAGCCGCATCTTTTGTGGCGGAGGCGGTTACCATGGATGCCACGGACGAAACGGAGCTGGCACGGCTTGAACCCCGGAGAAGGGATGCCGCGGTCTGCGCCATCGGGGAGGATTCAAGGGAAGCCTCAATCATGTGTACGGCACTACTTCGGCAGATGGGTGCCCCGCTGGTGATTGCCCGAGCCAACGACAAGATGCATCAGCGGATACTGCAGATGGTCGGGGCCCATCAGGTGATCAACCCCGAGCAGGAGTTCGGAAGACGCTTCGCCAACCGACTGCTGTATCGGGATGTGGTGGTCGATACCAGTCTCGGCGAAGACCTTCTGCTCACCGAAATCCGGATCCTGCCCGATATGGTTGGCAAGACCCTCATTGAGCTGGCGTTGCCCAAGAAGTTCGGCATCATGGTCGTGGGCATCCGGCGGGGCAGTCCTCCAAAAATCGTGAAACCGTCTCCTGCCGAGGCGTTGCAGGCCGATGACAATCTGCTTATCGTGTCGAACGAAGCCGCCATATCCAAACTGACCAAGAGGGCATAGCCATGAAGACGGCACAATCCGTTAAATTGGGAGCATGGCTGCTCATTTCGCTGAACCTATTGATGGCGTTTGGTTCAATCTGGGTGTTTGTGCGAATGGCTCCGGCCATCGATGTAATCATTGTTCAGAACGAGGTTTCCCTCCAGGCCTGCCAGGACATGCTTGCTGCACTGGCCACGGATGCCGACACCACAGGTTCCATCGAACGCTTCCGGAAAGCATTGGAGCGCGCGGGAAACAATGTGACCGAAGCAGAAGAGCCCGTGATCATCCGGAAAATATCGGAATCCTGCGACGCAGCCTTTTCCGGCACCGGCAGAACAAAAACCATAGAGGCCATCCTGGAACTGGGCACGGTAAACCGGAACGCCATGCGACAGGCTGACCAGAGGGCTCAACAGCTCGGTTATGCCGGAGCGTGGGGCATTGTTTTCATGGCCACGGCGATTTTTCTGATCGGGATGATGTTTCAGCACCGTTTAAAAACGAACCTTACCGAACCTCTTCAGGAAATAAATGCGGTGACAGACGCCTTTTGTAAAGGTGATGCAATGCGCAGATGCTCCCTTGACAGGCCGCCCAACAATATTAAACGGGTGCTGAACAACGTGAATCAATTGCTGGATCAATGCTGCACAGTCGGGAATAACTCCAACGACCGTTCAGATGAGAAAGAAAAATCTGGATGGTAGGTGTGGTTCCTGCCGCAACGCAATATCTGTCAGCCCTCATACAACCTTAAGAGCGATGGTGGTTCCCGGGAAAAACCGGGGCTGTTTCATCATTGGGTTCGTTTAATCCATATTCCTGATCCTCGGCCAGTAGACAATGTACTGCAGCCCCATCTGGTCATAGTTTGCGCCGGTAATCCCGTTCAGCGCTGCCTGTTCGATACATTCGACCGGATTGTCGCACTCAATGCCGTAGCATTGTCGACCGTACATTCCCCGTCCGGAATAGTTGTCTCTGATTTCTCCGCCGATGATATCGGCTACTTCGTTCAGTGTTTCGATTTGTTCTTCAAGATTCATTTTCGTGTTACCTCGTGTGAGCGTGATTATGCCGCAGGTAGATTCGGTACGGGCGGCGCATGGCGTTGTTTTGCGATGGATCTCGTTCATATGCGAGCGGCGGCTCTGATTCAGAGTCGATATCAACCGAGTGGCTTAATATTCTAACAGCCATCAGCGTACGCAGTCCGCTGCGATTGCACAGTTTCATCAGACGTGAGAGCGTCAAAGGATATCTGTAGCAATCCCGGGTTTCATGCAATTCGGCATAATAATGCCGTACGGTTTCGAGTACGAGGTCCAGCAGGCGCTGCTGCCTGACATCAAAGGTTTCGATCATTCCGGTGCCGAGCCATTTACGCTGTTTCATCGCCGTAGATCCTCGTCCGTGACAGCACCTGGTTTCACCTGAATCTCCTTGAACTCAACGTGTGCGGGCGACAGCCGGCCTTTGATTTTAACAATGCCCTCGCCCACCTTCAGCCGGTCCAGATAGACATCCTGGTTGCGCTCCAGAAAAAGCGCCTGTCTTGCCGCGATGATATCGGCCTCATGAGTGAGTGCCATGAATATAAGTGTGTGCGTGTTTCCGAGAACATAGATCGGAAGCATGGAGGGATGCTGGGTAATGGCGATAAGCGCCTGTCCGAAGGACCGGATTTCCCGATAGACATTTTCAAGCCCGCCGTTCGGGGATTCGCCGTAGGCGGGAACCGGAAAGATATTGTGCGCCTCTTCGAGGACAAGCACATGGCGCAGAACGTCGCTCTCCCCCTGCCCCAACCGGTACAGGTGAATCCAGCGGAGAATGGTTTCGGTAAAAAACGACCGAACGGTTCTGGGCAGTTCCAAGTCGAGTTCGAATACAACGGGATACCGCAGGAACTCTTCGAGCCGGACCGGAATCCTCGCATTGAAGGTGTCCGCCGCCGGACCGAAGGTGAAGGTTCGCAGGATTCGAAGACAGCTGTCCCGCCAAAGCGCTTTTCTGCCACTGTAGCGCTGCCGGTCCAACCGGCTCTTAAGATCGAAGAAGTTGGGATATTCCAACGCCGTACCATTGGAATAGAACCCCTTCGCGTCAAACTCCGCATCGGCAAGCTCGGCAAGAACATCGGCCACCCCCTGCCCCGAAACATGGGTTTTCTCGAGAACATCGGAGAGGATCTGAATCCAGGTCTGCGGATGCACGTTCGGGGGCGGTCGGAGCGGATTCCACAGAAACGGAACCACGTCACGGCCCACGGTGTAAACCACCAGATCCTTCAGCCCCTTGAGGCTTCTGAGATTCCGGTAGCTCCGTTTCCAGTCGATCACCAGAAACGGAATCTTCTTTTTCATGAACTGCGATAACAGGTTGTAGGCGACATGAGTCTTGCCGGAACCGGTGGTGGCGAAAATGCCCATGTGCTTTACGAGATCCAGACTCCGGATAAACAGTTTCCGGGGCGGAGTTCCGGGATAACGGATATTCCCGATAAAAAGATCCCCCTCCACCGACGAGGTGTCCGAAGGCGGGAGCCGGATCGAGGGATCGTCCACCCGGCCTCCGAGATAGGAAACAGCCATCATCCGGATCATGTTCTCTGCTTCCGCTTTTGCTGCCGGGCTCTCGGCCAGCTGGTAATGAATCCACAGGGAATCAGCCGAAGCACCAATCAGGGGACGAAGCTGTCGGCAGAGACGAAGGAGTTCATCCGTCACGTTCGTACCAGAGATTGTGGATCAGCACCTCCTTGCGTTCCACGCCCCTCGTTCCTTCCGACACCTTGGTGTTGCCGAGCGAATACTTGGTTTCGATGGATTCTATCCTGAAGTCCGAAAAAATCATCCGCACTTCCGGCGTATCGTTGAGCGACAGGATAAAACTGCCGTTGATGGTCCTGAGCGTTTCGGCCAGCGTCCTGAAATCCTTTCCGGAAAAGGACACCGCATAAAAGTCGGCATTCCAGTACGGCGGGTCGATGTAAAAGAACGTCTGCGGCGAATCATATTTTCTAATGCAGTCACACGCATCGAGGTTTTCAATGGTGGTACGAGCCATCCTTTTATGGGTTTCTCGAAGCTGCTCCTCGACAGACGGCAGGTTCAGGGAACTCGGTCGGGTGGAACTGGTGCCAAAGGTTCTATTCACCACTTTGCCGCCGTAACCCATCCGTTGCAGCCGGTAGTAACGAACCGCCCGCTGAACATCGGTAAGCAGGGACGGGTCCTGTTTCGACTCCAATTGAAACTGTTCCCTCGAAACGAGGGTCAGGTCGATGCAGCGAAGGAATTCCGGCAGATGGTTTTTGACGACTCTCCAGAAATTAACCAGTTCTCCATCTCTATCATTGAGGATTTCAACCCTGCTTTGCGGCTTGGTGAAATAGACCCAGGCTCCGCCGCAGAAAGGTTCCACATAACAGGTATGTTCCGGAATCCGTTCGACGATTCGTTTGGCCAGGCGGGATTTTCCGCCGAGGTACCCCAGCGGACTCTTCATTGGTTTATCGATGATTGCGGTGTTTTGTTCTGCCGTGGTATCGGCGTTGGCATCGGTTGTCGGGTCAGCGTTTGTTTCATCGCTGGTTGCTTGTGTGATTGTAGTGGTCATTTTGAATGGGATAACGTGCGGAAGGAAAGCGGGAGCTACCCGGTTGCGGCATCCTCCGGGGCATTGCCGACAGGAACCGGCTTCTTGCCTGGTTCCGTGAAAACCCTTCCCATGCATTGAGGAAGTCGCGCATCACCTGCGTCAGGTCGCGCCAGCATTCCGTGTTTTCCCGGCGTTTAGCGCTTCTGATCCGCTCCGCCTTTTCCCGGAGCTGTGCTTCAAGGCCCATGGTTCCAAGTCCCCGGTCAATGTTCGCCCGGTCGAGCTGGAGCAGGCTGCTGTCCACCGAAAGTTCTTCGCTCAGGAGCTCCTGAAGATGTCCGGCCCGAATCCGCAACCGCTCTATGATCTGGACCGCTGCGACCTCAAGCCGGGTCTCGGTCAGTTCGGAACGACCGTTCATCATGGATTCAATGGCAGATTGTGCAGAGGATTCCGGGAATTGTTTCATGGTCGGTACCGCATGTTACCCTTGGAGGGAGGTAACGGACGTATTCACTGAAAAGTGCTCGCACTCCCTTAAAAACAAAGTGCCGGATCACTGGGATAGGACGAGCGCAATACTGTCAACTTCCCACCGATTCGTGGGCAAACATCTGTAACCATACGACGGTTCTTCTCGCATGGATCAAAAACCGACGTCCGAAAGCCCGGTCCGGGGCAGACAACGCCAGGCAGTCTATGCGGCCTTGAAACATCCGGCGACCGGAAGGCAGATTCTTGAAGCTGCCCGGAAGACAGCGCCATCCATGAGTTATCAGGACCTTCGCCACATTCTGCGTGATTTTCAGGACAAGGGACTCGTGATCTGCCTGAACCCGGAACAACAGACAGGACGACTGTATTCATTGGCAAACTTTTGGGAAAATTTATCCCGAAACGCGACCTTGATTTACCTCTCTTCCCGAATAAGCCGGGCAAAAACACGGCTCGCCGTTTTAAAGGAGGTGGCCAAGGAACGTTTCTTTGAATCCCGGCCATTGACTGCAACAACAATCAGGAAACTGATGAGAGAGAGCTATCCGATGGGGCTCAACCATGTACTGGCGGCGCTGAAATTCCTGGAGGGACATGGGGTCATTGAAGTCTGCGGATACACGGATAAGCGGGAGCTTAAAATCTACCGGATCACCAATCTCGGACGGAACGTCATGGAAGGATTGCTTCAGGAAAGAACTGATTCTGTCACGGAAAGTACCCCTAACAGAATGCCTTAAGATCTTTTTCCGTAACATAGGGAAAAAGAACCTCTGCGCGTTTGCTGATTTCAGCACGGAAGCTGGATTTCTTTTGCTCATGACAGCCAAAGTTATCCATCAACTCGGTTTCAATGAGGTTCAATAGGTTTCCATATGCTTTTTGTAGCTCATCTATAGAATCCTGAAGATTTTTGATGTAGTTTTCAGCATTAGCTTTGTTTCCGTCCTTGGACGAAATCGGTTCGCATCCACAAGCAACCGGAAGCAGCTCGAACAATAACTTCAAAGGATCGCGAGCATCCATAAGCGCATCCCGGACGGCCACAGTGGTTGGTGATATGCTCTTGGTCTTTTGGGAGTACGGGGGCAAGCCTGCCACCAAGATGCACAATGGGCGAACCACATCCAATAATTCGGGTTCATTCGATAACTTTAAGATATTTAAGACAGATGCCAGGCGTTCGAACGCATCAGTTCGCAACCCAGATACATTACAGTATTGGAATTCAAAAATTTCGGGTTTTTTAGTTAAGCGAAGGAATTCGGCACCTGTTAGTTCACTGATAAATGTCCCGTTTTCATAACAGGCGATATTTTGCTTGTTGATCGCGTAGAAAATGGCGAGCAGTAGCGGGGCTAAACCTCCCCTTATTCCGTATGGAGCCTCGGATAGCTCTCCTAGCAGAACATCGACTGAGACGGGGTCATCTACTTCATCCTTTAGGCGCTTTTCCAAGTAGCTAAACGTTGGTCTTAAGTTGAGGATGTCCATACGTTTACTTGGAATCTCAAAATGGGCTGATTCACCAGTCGAGACATGTAGTGCACCCGCTTGAAGTACCGACATGTACATAGACATTTCTGGAGGCTTCTTAGTTTGATCCATTCCCAAGAAAGGCTTGTCCGGAAATTCCAAAACTCCCTCAATTAGGCGCATTCTTGCCGCGGCGGCCGCTGAGCTGATATTACGACGATTGATAAGCTCATTATTTATGAGCGGAGCCTCTTCATAAAGGTCATCGCAAATATCTGACAATGCGGATATAAGGGCCTTGCCGGAAGAAACGTTAAGGGGTTCACCTTTCCAGAAGCACTTAAGTGAAAAGCTTCTACCAGTTTGATCAAATCCAATAGCATTACTGATGGCCTCTTCCAAGGCTAGTTCTGCTGCCACCCGTTTCCTGGATACGGTTTCCCGAGCGTATTTGTCCCCATTTAGCTCTGGGGTGTTTGTGGCGATCCACTCCCACACCTGAACCTCTCGAATGAGCGGAGTCAGCCTTTGGAGTTGCCCGGGAATAATCACCAGACAATTCCTTAGATCATTGAATTCGGAGGACTGAGCTTTTTTTATGGCCTCTGCAACATCTGCTTTATTTAAGCACAAGGGTGTGAGAGCTACACCGTCAGCATCGATTTCCAGCAAGCGTGATGGATCGGACAAATCAGAGGGTTTGCAAAATGCGATCGGAAAGTGGCGCAAGTTACCGGTTTCTATGTAATGTCGCCTTGCCACAAGATTGGTATTCTCAAGGTGGGTTTTGATGAATTCGGTTGGGCTTGTTACTGGTCCAATCATGCTTTCGGCAGACTCTTGTGCCCTCTGCAAGTCAGCGCTTATGTGAGGCCATAGGCACAAGCCTCCTGCTCTTCCACGATCAAATAAAACGCGTTTACCCTCATCCGACTGGAGGGACTGCACGGCTGCATGAACTCTTTTGTCGTCTACCCGGCCAGTGATGCAAAGTGAAACCACCTCCGGCGTCGCTTTAAGGTCGTTGTTGTTCAATAGATTAAACACGCCAACCGTTTTAACGATCTGCGCATGGAGCGGCTGATCCGTGATATACGAGCCGACCATCGAGTCGATGGTTGTCCAATGAGTCGATGAAAAGGATGAAGCTAGGTGGTGCCCAAGGTTCGAGTGAATATAATCGTAGAAATTATGTGTTCGATAGGGTTCGTTTTCGCTGAAACCCAGAAACGATTGCAACGCATATGCTTCACTTCCAAATAAAAAGCTAAAGATCGACCTTTGGTTTTGCCCGAATCTATGGAGAACTCGGCTAAGGAGAGGCAGCACAGATGGGTCTAATGGATATATTGTATGAGCAATTTTATTCAAGCTACCCATATTTGCCCCGGCACCATACCATCCTTGCTGAACCGCCTGATCCATGGCCTTGCGTGCATTTGTGATTTGCGATGGAGTGAGGTTTTTCGCGTCAACATTCAGGGCTTCGCTGACCAATGCTGTGGTCTGTTCCATCGGATGCTGAAACACGATTTCATCATATCTACCGGCAACCTTCTCCCATTCATGTTTTGCCGTTAGTCCTAGTGCAGATGCATATGCGCCAAATCCTTGGTGCAAAATTCCGATGATGAAAAATGGCGTGTTGCCGCTTCGTGATGCTTCTTCTGCCAAGCGTTGCATTAGAAATACATCACTTTCTCCGGCTTGTGATGCCGCAAACTCAAGGGATTTCCCTAGTTCGTCAATGATAAGAAGCAGACCTGTTCCTTTCTTGTCCGCTCTCACTTTTTCATTTACAGCGGTCAGAAGCTCCAAAACCTCGCTATCGGTTAAGGATTCATGCTTAAGAATGGATGCGATTTTATTCCGACCTTGTCCAAACCCAGCAGGATAATGGTGCCTGATGGCATCCTCGATACCACGCCTGATCGTAGCGGACAAAGGCTCTCTAGAACCGGTAACGAGAATTGGGAGAAGATTGGGCTTCTCTGCATTGAGTCTTGAATAGGCCAGCTGGGTCGATAGTTTACCGGGGAACTTTCCCGCATGCCCGGCAAACCAATGGGCAAGGAGCAGGGCGAAGCTGGATTTGCCAGAACCATAGTCGCCAATGAGTCGCCAGCTTCTCTGACTCGAATCGCGACGCAGACCACTTGAAATTCTGCGCAGGCAATCGATAGCAACATCAGTCAGGACATATGAGGTTAGTGCCTTTCGGTCATAGAAATCCCGTTCTAGATGAGTAGAGCGGAGGAAGCGCTGGGGAGGCTTAATTCGGGGTTGGCTTTTCATTCGTAAATTTCCCGCAATAACTCAGTGAGTGCCTGATCAAAATCGTCGAATTTTCTTTCAAGTGATCGGCTCGTAGACGAATCCGTGAAAACAAAATAATCAGAATAGTTACCCAAGTCATTGAGCCGTTCTTGGATGCCTTCCCCGGAAAGCTTTAATATTTGTCCGGGACTACCAATATCGTTGACGATTTGTTCGAACGACAGCGTCCGCTCATCTGTGGCATTGAGGCACCAGTAATCTGTCAGGCAGTAAAGAAATAGTCCGAGGCTAATCTCAGGTTTTTCGCCTCGCCGGAAGGTATAGATTGGTTCTTTCCTGCCAAAGGAACCGTCTCGATCCCCTGCATATTCAATCAAGCGAAGTTGTACCAGTGGGCAGTCGAGATTATCTTCCACCACTTTATTCTTTTTCCCACGGGTTGGTACGTATGTGTGTAAAAAGACGCTTAACATGCTATCGAGGGAGTTTTTCGATAGCTTATGACTGCCTTCCAAATCTCGAATCATCATCGGCAGAATAACCGAGCCAACCATTTCTGATTCTTGCCACCGGTTTAACAAATAGTGCCACGCAAAAAGAGGCTCAGGTGCTGTCGAGAGTCGCCAGTGCAATAACCACAACGTTTGCGAGTCCTCTAGGTACGGATCAAGTCCATCAATGGGATCCAGCAAATCTCCCCCGAAAGGAGTCACCTCATATGCCCGTCCGCCATGGGACTCTATGATTCCGAGAAGCAAAGCCCAGAATCGGATGGAGCGAACCATATTCTTTCCTACACCAAGCAGCACCATCGCCTGGTCTTCATCGGAAAAAACATCTCCATATGCTTTTACGGCATTATATGCCTTTGGTAGCCATGCATATCTAAATGCAAACGTCTCATGCCCGGAAAACTTGAAATCCACAATAACCCTCGCTTAAGCCCAAAGGAGTCTGTCTCATAAATAAATGATCTGCTATGCGAAAAGCAAACTTCTGAAAGCCTTTGTGCCACATAGTGGCCACCATCAAACGTAATGTTTGCATAAATAATGGAAAAGGTACGAGCCAAGCCGACATTCCGCAAGCCCAACCCTATGGGAAGATATTACCCGTTAGCTGCCTCGCAACTAGGAGTTTTAGTATTTTTTACTAACGAAGGGAGTATGCCAAGGAACCGACTAGTAGGGCGAATGCTCAGCAGTCACAAGTTTCAGAAAAAGGGGCGCTTTGCCTAAATCTCTATCGTCGTGTGCCGCTACGCCAGATTTCCACACCCAGAACATCAAAAAAAGTCCTATGAAGCACAAGGTGAAGGAGCATAACTAAAACCGTCTTCAAAGGTTCGCTTTTCCACTAGACTGGTGTCCTTGTTGGATGCATTGGGGATTAGTCTACAGTGCCGATGGACTAAAAGTTCGCATTTCCATCAAGAATAGGGACCGGTCAAGATGTTCAGGGGTGCATGAAATTCCGGGCATTGAACTCATGGTTCGCATTGCCACCAAGAAAGGTGGCCAGTCGAGATATAACAGGGGTGTAACTCCAGAGAAGGCGGAGAGCGAACGGAGAATATGCCGCGATGCGGCGGTTTTAAGTGACCAGTTTTAGGTGTTTAGCGGGGATGGAGAAAACCCGAAATACCGCATTTATTGGCAAAAATGCTCGTAAAAATCAAAAAGCGAACCTCCGAAGAAGTTCGCTGGTTGAAAAATTGGTCGGAGCGACAAGATTCGAACTTGCGACCTCTACCACCCCAAGGTAGCGCTCTAGCCAGGCTGAGCTACGCCCCGAATTCCGTTTTGTATCGGAATTGAAGGCGAGGAACGTATCACGAGGGACAGGATGCGTCAACGCCGTCGGCATTAAAAATCGCGCCCCTTTTTCTTTTAAATACGCATCGACACTCTACAATGTACGCCATGAACAAAATTCCTACTATTACTGACGATCAACTGGAAAAATATTCATCGGCGATCTCCCTGTCGGACATGGAGATTTTTGTATTTCCGGAACTGCTTTACAGCCTGGTGCTGGCCAACATGATGTCGCCGCGCATCTGGGAGTGGAAAAACCACGATTGGTTCCGCAAACTCGATAATATGTCGCCTTATAAAAAGATCCAGCGGCTCAAGCAGTTCATCATCGACAACTATGAATTTAATCTGGATCTGGATACCTGGGGCCTGACCACCAAGCAGTCCGAGATCGAACGTTTTTCTCCCTACATGGACGAGAAAACCATCAGCCGGAGCAATGCCCTGTTCGGTTACGAGGGAGACAAACACTATTTCTCGCTCGATATCCGCAAACACTTTGGCCTGGATAAATATACTTCCAATATTATTCCCTTCTGGAAAACGGAGACGCTGGAGGCGATGGATGCGTTTAAGTTCAAGGATGAATACCGCGTTGGAGCCGGTGAATGCGTATCGCTCTCTACACTTTATGCGGCGGCGCTGTTTATCGTATGCGACATCCCGCTGGAGGATATTTTCCTGCTGGCAACTCCACTTCATTCACAGAATTTTGTAAACGTGAATGAGGGGATTCTAACCAACAACCGGCGTCTTGTGACCAAAAACATGTGGTTTAACGGAACCGACCTAACAGCCAAGGCACAACGCGCGCTACGTAACGAGCAGGTTACTATCGTCGCGAACAATACGGGCTATATTCACACGGTTTATCCTGAAGCCACGATTTCTCCGAAGAGCTTTGAGACGTTCCGTCAGAAACTGGATGAATTCACAACGTCGGAAATCACCTTCGAAATCATTGCCAACTTCCTGCGCGACCGGTCGGAATACCAGAAGTGTTTCCAGATCCGTTACATGCGGCATGGAAAGGCGCAATATCTTCCCATTGAACGGGCATTTGCCTACGAACACGGCTCTCCCTATAAGGTGTCGGACGATGCAACCCGCGATAAACTGCTGGAAGAAATCGATGAATATGACTTTTACACGGAACCGATTGCCGACCGCATTCTCCTCAACAAGCTGTCGGATTACCTGAGAAACAACCCGATCTCACACTTTGATGAAAAGAGCATGACCGAGCTGGCGGAAACCATCGACTGCACCAACGACATGAGCCGCAAGATGTCGGTCATCGAAGGTCTGATTGACTTTATTCATCTTGAGCCGGAGTTGCCGGACGTAGGCAGCAAGCAGTTTGCCGGACCAGGCCCCATTTCCATAAAGCCCGGAATGACACGAGAGGAAATTATTCACTATCTGGAGGGATTGCGTGAAACCCACATGATTGCCGATCTGGCCTTCTATGCCTACCGCGATCTGGCAGTAACCGACTGGAAGCCCTTCCTTAAAGCCGCGCTAGAACGAAACCCCGTGATTACGGAGGCCACGAATACCCTGTCTGACAGAGAGCTTATTGAAATCCTGCAGGCTCTTCCGAACGAATCGATCTATGGCGGAAGCCGCGTTGCCCAGCCGGACGAAGTCTGGAACTTCCAGCGGGGTGATGGACTGGAACGTGCAATCGCACTGGCCGACGCGTGGAAACAACGACATACCAACGATCCGATTCATCTAGAGTCATCAGAAGGCCGTGTCACCCTGATGATGGGCGAAACGGAAGTTGTTTTTGAGTCATTCAAAGGCCTCACAAAATCGATCGATTTATAGGCCCGCATCAGGGCTGCGGTCGACTTCAGCATGAAAAGCATAATTAAGATAGGATTGGCGGTTATTGCTATGAGTCTGCTTGGAAATCTTCTATTTCGCGGCGGCGCCGACAAAGGCACTGACATTCCTGCCCTCATTAAAGACGGAGCATTGGTCATTGATACCCGGACAGCCGGGGAATATGCCGGAGGACACATTGAAGGGGCGGTCAATATTCCCTACGACATTATCCGAAATGTCATCTGCAAGCATGCCAAGGATAAATCCAAATCGATCATTGTCTACTGCCAAAGCGGAAGCCGCTCGGGCATGGCTAAAAGAGCCCTTGAGCAGGCCGGCTACACCAATGTGGTGAACGGCGGCGGGTTGCATCATATGCAGCATGCTCTGCAACCCTAAGCGTTGAATCAGATCCCGCCCCACCACAGAGAATCATCAGAATAAGGTGCCTCGATAACAAACGGCTTCTTGAGCGTGGGATGAACGATTTCCAGTCGGCGGTGATGCAGTGCGATTTCCCCCGTTTGGACGTTCTGACTGGCCCCGTATTTTTCGTCACCGGCAATCGGACATCCGATCGCAGAAAGCTGGGCACGAATCTGATGATAGCGACCGGTTTCCAGATCGACCTCCATCAGAGACAACGGCCCGACTGGTTTGATGACCCGATAACTCAAAACGGCGCGCTGAGCTCCTTTATCACCTTCCCTGCACAAATTTGCCCGATGATGTTCATGGGACAGCCAATGGATCAATTTGCCTGCTGACCGCTCCGGCGATTGCTCGACCAACGCATGATAGATTTTCCGACAGTTACGATTACGCACATCCTCGTTCAGCCGCGTAAGCGCCTTGCTGGTGCGGGCAAAAAGAACAACTCCGCTGACTCCGCGATCAATACGATGCACGGCATTAAGAAAAACAGCACCCGGCTTTCCCTTGTCCACCCGGACCCACTCCCTTGCCCAGTCTTCCAGATTCCGAAGCCCCGTGCCGCTGTCCTGCGACAACAGCCCCGCCGGTTTATTCACCGCCAGCAGATGATTATCCGCAAATAACACCAACGGGTTAAGGCCTTCAGCTTTGTAGGTCAAATCACTCATTATTAAAAAAAGAAATCACCAAGGCTCTGAGGCTCAATACAACAAGAATCTTTGTACTTCCACGACCTCTGGGACTAAATCCTATTCGCTGATCCAGCGGGCCCAGTTTCCGTTCGGAAGCTCCATTGCTCCCGCATCACCGGTCAGTAGCATTTCCCCGCATTCAAACCGACCGGTATCATGATACTGCTCCAGCAGGTTGCGCAGAACGATCGGAGAGAATCCCGGCGTGTGTGATGTCAGCAACACAAAGGCGGGATCATCGGACAAAACCTGATGCACCAGATCAAGCGTCTCCATAAGACTCTCTTCGATCTTGTACAATTCCCCTTTTTTACCGCGTCCGAAGGATGGAGGATCAAGCAGGATTCCGTCATAGCGGTTATCGCGCCGGACCTCGCGCCGCAGGAACTTAATAACATCATCGACGATCCAGCGGATTGGTGCATCCTGCAGCTCATTGAGCGCCGCATTTTCACGCGCCCAGTCCACCATGCCGCGCGAGGCGTCAAGGTGGCAGCATGCGGCACCGGACTGGGCGGCCGCCAGCGTCGCGCCCCCCGAGTAAGCAAACAGATTCAGGAATTTCAGTTCCCGTTTTTTCTTATCGCCCTGCCGCGTCAAGGAGCTTCGTATCCATTGCCAGAGAGCGCGTGTTTCGGGGAACACGCCGAGATGTCCAAAATCGGTGGCAGAGAGCTTCATCACTACGCCGGCAACCTCGACATTCCAGGTATCCGGAAGCGTGCCGCGCCCCTGCCAGTTCAATCCCTGATTCCGATCAAACCGGGCATCGGCTGTATTCCAGAGTTCAGGAAACTTCGGTTTCCAGACCGCCTGCGCACAGGGACGATCGAGAATTATGTCGCCGAAACGCTCCAGTTTTTTTCCGTTTCCGCTGTCCAGCAGATTGTATTGATCGGACATGATGAACTTTCAGTTTAAATTTTACGGGCGCGATCCTTGAACAGGCTGCCGAAAGAGTGCGAACGGCCGCCCATTCCGGAATGCGCAATGTTTACAAGAACCCCGATCATCGCGCCGGAAACCAGCAGGCTGGATCCGCCGTAGCTGATGAACGGCAACGCGAGCCCTTTGGTCGGCACGCAGCCGGTGACAACGGCAAAGTTGATCAGGGCCTGAATGGTAATCATCAGCGTGATTCCGAATGCAACGAACCGCCCGAAATCATCTTTAGCCTTGAAGGCTATTGCGAGCCCTAGAATGAAGAGTGTCAGGTAAAGCATGATCACAATCAGGCCCGCCATCAAACCGAGCTCTTCGCCGAGAATCGGAAAGATAAAGTCGGTATGAGCCTCCGGCAGATAGTGATATTTCTGCATGCTGTTTCCATAGCCCTGCCCGCGAAACCACCCATTCTGTCCTCCGCTGGCAAAAGCACGCAAGGCATTCACTAACTGCCATGCCTCATCCTGCTCATATTTCTGCGGATCGAGAAAGGCCATGATGCGTCCCATGCGCTCATGGTTCATGGCGATCATCCAGGCAACGCCCGTCAGCCCGCTTACACCAATCACCAGCAAAGGCGCAATTCCGGAACCCCCAAGAAACATCATACAGACGGCCACGCACGAAACCAGCAGCGTCGTCCCGAAGTCCGGTTCAATAATGATCAGCACCACAAAGCAGCCAAGCATTCCGAACGGAATCAGGATTCCTCTGACAAATTCATTGATGCGTCGCTGGTTTCTGGAGAGCCACCATGCAAACAGCAGGATCACAGAAATCTTTGCCAGCTCCGACGGCTGAAAGGTAAATCCGGCCACACTGATCCATCGATGACTTCCGTTAATCTCGGGACAGAAGGCCCGCACAATCAGCAGCAGAATCAGTGTCACAGCGGCCAATGGAATGGCAAGTCGCTGATAGATTCTGTAATCCAGCCGCGCAGCAATAACGGCGGCACAAAAAGAGAGCGCCAGCCATATCAGCTGGCGCATGGAATAGTACGAGGCATTCTCATACTTCGTGGAGCTGGCGCTGGCGAGAATCAGAATCCCCAGCGTAACAAGGATCAATACGACAGCAATAAACAGCGATATGGCTCTACGCATTGATCCCCTGCTGCTCCCTTATTCAGAAATCGGAATACGGATGCGGGTACCGCTCTGAACCTGACTTTCGTCCGTGATACCGTTGAGCTTCATGATCTCTTCCTTGCTCACCATGTAGACGCGGGCTACATCGTCAAGGGTTTCTCCCGGATAGAGGACATACTCGTCGAACACATCAACCGAAGGAGCTGTAGTAACAGTACCTTCGACCGGCTCTTCGACAACAGTTTCAGCCGGAGTCGTATCTGCCACGACCG
The DNA here is from genome assembly GCA_016937945.1 of Pontiellaceae bacterium. GTDB lineage: Bacteria > Verrucomicrobiota > Kiritimatiellia > Kiritimatiellales > Pontiellaceae > Pontiella. The sequence goes on from JAFGVP010000102.1 coordinate 32,602, forward strand.
GCGGAAGGTCAAACGGTACGTCATCAGATGCTTTCTTCGTCGTGGACGTCTTGGTTGTAGTGGTCGAGGTGGCAACGCTCTTCTTTGCAGTCGCCGAGCTCTTCTTCACACTGGAAGGAACTTTCCCGCCCGCCGGAATTGCAATTTCCTGACCGGCCCAGATTTTGTCGCCTTTGATTCCATTGACTCTGCGCAGCTCATCAATGCTGACGCCGGCGGCCACCGCAATCTCGGAAAGCGTATCCCCCTTCTTGATCGTGTACATTCCGGCCTTCTGCCCGGACGGAGCGACAGACGTAGTCGCTCCCGACTTAGCGGCTGAAGACGCGTTACCATGGCCGGCAGGCACCTGAAGTTCCTGACCGACATAGAGTGTATCCGGATTCGAAAGATTGTTCATACGAACAAGATCCGCCGTGGTGGTATCAAAACTAACGGCCAGTTGGGAAAGCGTGTCGCCCTTCTGAATGATATAGGTTTCCGTCGTGGAAACCGGAGTCAGGTCCGGCGTCAGATCGACCGCCGTGAAGGTCGTTTCGGTTGTCTCCGGCACATAAAGCGGGCCTTCACCAATCATGCCTTCATTACCAAAATTCACGTAGGGGTTCTGTACACTGGTTGCCACGTCATTTTCCTTGCCCTTATGCTGGTGCTTGAAAGGGGCCTTGAGACGCGGCGCAGTTGCGGTTTCAGTTCCGGTGGTCAGACAGCCCTGAGTCAGGGAAAACGCACACAGCACGGCAGCATGAGCACCAACGACACTAAATTTAATCTTCATAATAAACTCCTACATATAGATCGCGCTCACCCGAACGGCGATTCCGGTTTTACAAAGCATCCTTGTCGACCTTAAGAGCACGATTAAAAAGCGCCTCGAAACAGGCACCCCGCTCCTCGAAACTGCAGAACTGGTCAAAGCTTGCACAGCCCGGGGAAAGCAGTATGGTTTCGCCTTCAGCGGCCGCACGTTCTGCCGTGTCGAAAGCCTGTTCCAGCGTATCGCATTCCACGCAGGAACAAACCATGTTCCACGCCTGATACATTGCCTCCGATGCTTTCCCGATAAGGTATATCCTCGTCACCTGTTCCGCCAGTATTTCTTTTACAAAAGTGTAGTCAGTTTCCTTCGCCAGTCCCCCTGCAATCAGGTGAACGCCACCACTGCAGGCCTGAATACCCGCCGCCATCGCCGCGAGGTTGGTGGCCTTTGAATCGTTGATGTAGGTCACGCCGCCGATTTCACCCAGTCGTTGAAAGCGATGAGGCAGCGGCTCCAGTTGAAGCGCCGCCCGCCGGAAGGACACGGCATCCAGCGACAACGACACAACCAGCCCGGCGACTGCCGCGCCGGTGCAGTCTCCCAGCACCGGCGTATCAAAAAGGCACCCCGAAAGATCAAGCACTGGGGCCTGTCCGGCCAGCACCCTGCCCGACTGATAACGGAAGTCGGAAGCATGGCCGGGGCCGAAGCTTACCCAGCGACGCTCCGGGCCGACAGCATCCCGAAACAACTCCAACCACGCATCGGGCACGAGACAGATATCGTCGGGTCCTGCGCATTCGAACAATCGGGCCTTTGTCTTCCAGTAACCCTCCATGCTGCCGTGCCGATCCAGATGGTTGGGCAGAATATTTAGCACAATGGCCGCATCCGCGCGAAAAGACTGCACCGTTTCCAACTGAAAGGAGCTGACTTCCAGCACCAGCCAGTCCAGATCCGGCGATTCCATCACGACTTCGCAGGCGGGAATCCCGTAATTACCGCCGATGGCGGAGCGCAGCCCCATATCACACAACGCCTCATGAATCCATTTCACCGCCGTGCTCTTGCCATTCGACCCCGTTACGGCAATGGTCCGGCCGCGATGTCGTGACCATCCCAGTTCAAACTCTGAGAGCAACGGAATGCCTTGCTCACGAACAGCACAGAGCCAGGGATGATCCAGCGCAAAACCGGGACTGACAAGGCAAACATCAAATGCGTCATCCCTAAGAGCACAGGCCAAACCATCATCCCCGCCGGACTCCCGGCTGACAACGAGGGTGCGCGCGCCTTCGGACTGCATCAGGCGTTCGGCGGCACGACCGCTCCGGCCGGCCCCGAGAATCAATGCATTGGAATAGGTCTGCATCAGCGGATCTTCAGAGTTGCCACACCGATCAGCGCAAAAATAATGGAAAGAATCCAGAACCGGGTAACAATCACGGTTTCAACCAGTTCCGGTGGGCGGTTTTCATCCATGGCGCGCTCCTTTTCGACAAACTCAAAATGGTGATGCAACGGAGCACACTTAAAGATGCGCCGGCCCTCCCCATACCGTTTCCGGGTATACTTAAAGAATGAACTCTGAATCATGACGCTGGCGGCCTCGATCACAAAAACGCCGCCCACGATAACCAGCAACAGTTCCTGCTTGATCAGGATCGCAATCATGGCAATGGCGCCGCCCAGCGCTAGGCTGCCGGTATCGCCCATGAAAATTTTTGCCGGATGACAGTTAAACCAGAGGAAGCCCATTCCGGCACCGAGCAGTGCGCCACAAAATACCGTCAGTTCACCGCTGCCGGGAACGTAAGGTACAAACAGATGCTCTTCCGCAAAAATTCGATGGCCGGCCACATAGGTCAGCACCAGATAGGCCCCGGCAACGGAATTTGAACAGCCGATGGCAAGGCCATCCAGTCCATCCGTGAGATTGACGGCGTTTGACGCGCCGACCAAAACGAAGAACAGAAAGAGAAATCCGCCAATCAACCCCATGTTCAAGACAGGATACTTTACGAACGGCACCATCAACTCCTGCACATTCTGCCGTAGCACATCATCCTGCCACAGGAACGAAAAGATAATGGCCGCCCAGACCACCTGCGCAAGAAACTTGGCCTTCACACTCAATCCGTTCCTGCGCTTGATCTTGAGATAATCATCCGCAAACCCGATCAATCCCATGATGCAGAAGGTCAGCAACGTCAGCACGACCTGCAGATTCATCAGTTCAGACCACAGCATCGTGGAAATCGATGCGGAGATAATAATCAGAAACCCGCCCATCGTCGGCGTCCCGACCTTCCCGCTTTTATTCAATGCACCGACGCGTTCATCCACCTTCTGCTCATCAATGTTAAACTGGCGCAGCCGGCGAATCAGGCCGGGAGCGTAGAGCAGCGAAAATATAAAAGCCGTGGCAGCCGCACATAGCGTGCGGAAGGTGATATAGCTGAAAATGTTCAGCGGCGTAAAGTAGCGATCAAGCTCGTGCAGATAATACAGCATGCGTCAGTTCTCCCTGAAAAATGTCAAAACCTGTTCCAGCCGCTCACCGCGCGATGCCTTGAGCAGCACACGATCGCCGGCGGAAAGGTGATCTTTTAAAATCTGCGCAGCCTCAGCTGCGTCATTACAATGAAATGTTTGTTCACAGCCGCCGGAAACAATCAGCCGCCCGAGCTGTCCGACCGTAATCAGTCCATCAAACTGCAGCTCATCAATGAGGCGTCCCAGCGCGGCATGTTCCTCTTCGGACGTATCACCCAGTTCGCGCATGCCGCCGACCACCGCCCACCTCTTCCCGGGAACCTGAAGGGTGGCATAGGTTTGCAGTGCGGCCTTCATCGAAAGCGGGTTTGCATTGTAGGCATCGTTAATAAATCCGACGCCGTTAATCTCCGATTCCTGCCAACGCATGGCCGCCGGCCGGAAACGGCGAAGCCCTTCGGCAATCTCGTCCGGAGCCATCCGCAATTCAAGCCCCAGCGCAATCGCCCGCAGGGCGTTGCGCATAATGTGTTCACCAGGCAACGGCATAATGTAATCGAACCCGTTCACATTCATCACGCCGGAACCCACGCGCCGGCCCACGTAGTCACCGATTCCTTCAAACGAAATCGAAACCACATTGGCGCAGGTCAGCCGCCGCGTGACGGTATACCACTCGCTGTCCCGATCAAGGATCACCATGCCGGATGAGGGAACCCGCTCCGCCAGCTTGGACTTTTCCCGAGCAATATCCTCGAGTGAATCAAAGTTCATCCGATGGGCGTTGCAGATATCGGTCAGGATGGCGATTTTCGGCTGCAGCAGATATGCAAGCTCACTGATTTCACCGGGATGGTTCATGCCGATTTCAAACACCCCGTAGCGGGCCGCCTGCGGCATACTCAGCATACTGAGCGGCAATCCAATATGATTGTTGTAATTGCCGGCCGTACGATGTGTCTCTCCGCTCACGGAAAGAATGGCAGCACACATTTCCTTCACGGTTGTCTTGCCGACACTGCCGGTGATTCCGATCGGAACCCCCAACCATTTTTTCCGATATCCGCGTGCCAGATCCTGCAGTCCGCGAATCGTGTCCGGCACCCGGAGAATCGGATTCGAGCTCCAACTGAAACCCTCCTCCACCAGCGCGCCGGACGCACCCTTTTCGAATGCCACGCCCACGAAGTCATGCCCGTCAAAATGTTCACCCCGAATAGCCACATAAAGGTCGCCGCGTTGCAGCTTCCGGGTATCCTGGGTCACGCCGCACACCCGCCCTTCCGGAATGCCGTTGCTCCACATGCGCGACACCCACTGCGATAACTCTCCTGAACGAAATTCCGGCATTATCCTACAATCTCCCGTACCACTTCCCGATCATCAAACGGCACGATTGAACCCCGGCTTTCCTGATAGGTTTCGTGTCCTTTCCCGGCCACCAGCAGCAGATCCCTGCGGTGCATAATTTCGATTCCGCGCCGGATGGCATCCCGTCGATCGAGAATCACTTCATACTTCGCCGGATCGTCGTAACCAACCAAAATATCCGTTGCAATAAGCGCCGGCTCTTCGCTGCGCGGATTATCCGAAGTAATAATGGAATAGTCGGCCAGCTCCGAGGCCACTGCACCCATTTTTTTCCGCTTGCCCCGATCCCGGTCGCCGCCGCACCCGAACACCACAATCAGGCGGCCCTTGCAGATTTCCCGCAGGGTACTCAACACGTTTTTCAGGGCATCATCGGTATGGGCATAGTCGACAAAAATACGCAGGCCCCGACGATTGGGAACCAGCTCCAGCCGTCCGGGCACCGTTTTGAGCGAGGACAGGGAATGAACGATTCGATCAAAGGGAACGCCCATCAATCCGCCGACCGCCAGCGCCGCCAGCGCATTGTGCACATTAAACCGGCCCAGCAGCTTCAGGTTCACACGCGCTTTTCCCCACGGGGAAACCACCTTGAAAACCGTCCCGTGCACCCCCAGCTTCATCTTCAGCGCCCGCACCTGCGCCTGCTCCCCGAATCCATAGGTCACCACCGCCGATTCCGGAGCATGCGCCTCCGTGAGCCGTTGGCCCCATGGATCGTCGACATTGATCACCGCTGAATGCCCAGCCATGCGTTCCATCCAGTCAAACATGCGCGCCTTGGCTTCAAAGTATTCCTCCATGCTGTTATGGAAATCCAGATGGTCCTGCGTGAGATTGGTAAACACGCCGATCTTAAAATGAATCCCGAAGACCCGCTCCAGCGCAATGGAATGCGACGAAACCTCCATTACCGCACTGCGACAGCCGTGATCCAGCATCTGGCGAAGGAATGAATGCAGTTCCGGCGCCTCCGGCGTCGTCCGCCACGCCGGAATGGTACGATTTCCGATCTCATACGCCACGGTACCCAGCAGGCCGGCCTCAATCCCGTTCTCGCGCAGGATATTGCGGATCATGTAGGTCGTGGTGGTTTTCCCGTTTGTGCCGGTTACGCCGATCACATCCATCTGATCCGTAACATGCCCGAACAGCGCACACGAAAGTTCCGCCAAAGCCCGACGGGCGGATCCGACGCGTACAAACGCCGAGTCATGCCCGAGATCCAGATGCGCCTCAGAAACAACCGCCACCGCACCTTTCGACAGGGCATCGACTACAAATTCGGCACCGTCCGTGTGTACTCCGGGAACCGCCACGAACAGGAATCCCGGCTTTACCTGTCGAGAATCCTGGGTAATTCCGGCAATTTCGACACCGGTGTTCCCGTAGACTTCCAGTGTTGTTATGAATTCAAGCAGTTCCTTCAGTTTCATTCGTTCGGCCTCACGACATAAATCCGCTCACCATCCGGCGCAATCCGCAGATAGCGCACCGCAAATTCAGCAATCTCCTGAAAAGCCGGACCACACACCGTTCCGCCATGCAGCCCGCGTATACGACCGTTTTCATACGTTTTCACAGGGTCGTCGGCCACCACGATAATGCCGATTTCCGGATCTTCAGCAGGAAGAAAGCCGCCGAACGAAGACCAAAAACGCTGGCCATAATATCCTCCGCCCTCCTCCTTCGGACGAATCTTCTGCGCCGTACCGGTTTTTCCGGCCACCGAATAACCTTCCACCTGAGCCTTAACCCCGGTGCCGCCATCTTCCGTCACGCGCATGAGGAGTTTCCGCATCTGCTTCGCCGCACGGGGAGATAGGGGCCGCCCGAGCTCTTCCGGCTTGTTTTCCAGAATAATGCTACCATCTGCCGCCACCACTTTTTTCACGACGTAGGGCTTCATCTGAACTCCGTTCAGGGCAATGGCATCGAGCATGGAAAGCATCTGCAGTGCCGTTGCGGAAACCTCCTGGCCCATGCCGATGCGCGTAATACTGATCTTGGACCAGCGGGAAACCCGGTTCAGGATACCGCCCTCTTCCCCCGGCAGGCCGACGCCGAGCGGACTCCCGAAATGAAACGCCTTCATGCTGTCATAGGTCGCCTCGTTTCCCATCATCATGGCAATCTTGGCCGTACCGATGTTGCTGGAATATTTAACGACATCCGCCACATCCAGCTCTTCGTATTCATGCGTATCTTCAAGCTTGGCCCCGCCGTACCGCCAGTAACCACCCTCGACATCAATCATATCGTTGGTCTGTACCACGTTGCGCTCAAGAGCGCTGGAGATCAGCGCCGCCTTCATCACCGACCCCGGCTCATAGTTATAGCTGATCGCATTGTTCCGCATCCACTCCGGCGGCGCATGCGAATAGCGGTTCAGGTCATAAGTCGGAAACGAAGCCATCGCAAGAATCTCACCGGTGCGGACTCGCTGAACGATGGCCCAGACACCCTTTGCATTGAATTCGTGACAAGTCCGTTCAACGGCTTTTTCCACAACATACTGAAGCTGCTGATCGAGCGTGAGCATGACCGTGGCCCCGTCTTCCGGCGGAATATCCACGCGCCGGCGATTATAGATTTCGCGCCGGCGTCCATCGGTCGTGCTGATGCGAAGTCCTTCCTTACCCCGCAGAAATTCATCAAACCGTTGTTCAATGCCGGCACTGCCGACCCCCTCCAGATTAGAGAACCCGACCACGTGCGCCATCAGGGCCCCTTTGGGATAGTGCCGGATCGAAGTCTCCTCCATCTTGACCCCGCGAAGGTAAATATTGGTCGAGCCATCCGGCAGCGGATCACGCGGCGTATAGACCGCCCCGAACGCGCGACGCTCGAAGCGCTTAAGCCGATGCTCAGGAACATATTTCTTGATGGCCACCCACTGCCGTCTGGTGTCGGACAGGTATTCGCGCATCGTCTCTTCCGGAATACTGAACTCTTCGGACAGATAATGAATCACCGCCTCGGCATCACCGCTTTCATGAATATATTTCGGATCGAGCGTTACGTGATAGGCGGTCCGGTCGATCGCGAGGATCTCTCCGTTGCAGTCGACAATCTGTCCACGTCGGCCAACCGGCTTTTCCTCAAGCGTGCGTTGCTCCTGAATCGGCTTGATAATCCATTCGTCCGGACGAAGCTGAACCAGACAGAGCCGAACGGAAATCCCGAGAAAGACGAGTACAAGCAGGCCTGCCAGAACCCCAATTCTTCCTTTGTACCGAACTTCCGCCATGCTCTGTGCATTCCCTCCTGATAACGACAAAACCCGCCCCCTGCATGGCAGGGCGGCGGGAGCGCGACTTCACGCATAGTCCCGCCTACTGGCGCATATACGACCGTGTATCCGCCTGCGCCGTGCGACCGGAAGCGTCCCACGGACCAAGCTTTACAATCTGCGATTCGCGCGGCATCTGCATATCCAGATTAAACTTGCGAATGGCCTGACGCAGGTTGGAGGGTGAGGTCATCATCGACCAGCGTTCCTGCTCATTATTAAAACGTTTCTGGGCGGCGGCCAGTTCCGCCTCCTTGCCCTTGATCTCGCGGCCCAGCGCATCGCAACGGGCGCACAGCCACATATAGCTCAGACCGAGAACAGCAACGAGCACCAGCACATTCGCCAGCACCACAGGGAACGGCACCTGCACCTGATTTTTCTTTTTCTTTCTGATGGTTCTCTTTTTCTTCGCTACCATTTTACACCCCCACGCGCACTGCGCGCAATTTGGCCGAACGAGATCTCGGATTTTCGGCCAATTCCTCCTCCGTCGCTGTCTTCGGTTTTTTCCAAACCCACTCTACCGGCGGTTCCTGATAAATGCGCCGGACTCCGCCCTGATGCAGCGACTCTTCGCGCGGCACATGGCGACTGAAAAACTGTTTAACCAATCGATCCTCCAGGCTGTGAAAGGTCAGTACGGCAATGCGCCCGCCTTCGACCACCCGACCGATCATTCCTTCCAATACCTGCTCAATACCCGCCAGCTCATCGTTGACCGCCATGCGAAGCGCCTGGAACGTCTGCGTTGCCGGATGGGTTTTGCGTCCCTTCCGACCGCCCTTGGCCCGTTCAACAATTCCTGCCAGCTCCAGCGTGGTTTCGATCCGCCCGTTTGCACGCGCCTCCACAATGGCCCTCGCAATACGGCGGGACATACGATCTTCACCATACCGGAAAATAATATCCGCCAGCTCCTGCTCACCCGCTTCGTTCACCAGATCCGCCGCTGTCGGGCCGCCGCTGCGATCCATCCGCATATCGATCGGCGCATCCTGCTGAAAGCTGAAGCCGCGCTCCGCCTCGTCGAGCTGAAACGAGCTCACACCGAGATCGAGCAGAATTCCGTTAACCTTCTCAATCCCAAGCCGGTCAAGCTGAGCGGCCATGTTTGCATAGTTGTCATGAACGAGTTCCACCCGCTTTCCGGCGCCGGACCTCAGCCGTTCACCGACCCGCTGGATGGCGTCGATATCGCGATCAAACCCGACCAGCATGCCGCCCTCACCCAGTTGTTCCAGAATCTTTCCGGCATGACCGCCATTGCCCAGCGTCCCATCCACATAGATTCCGGAAGAATCAATATTCAGGGCCTCAAGACACTCATTCAACATGACGGGAATATGCACTAGTGTTTCTGCTCCTCGTGCGTGCGTTCCATTACATCGCTCTTCTGCCGACCAAAACTCCAATGGCGCGAATCGCCATGAAGACACGAAAACAAATGACCTCGATCTACCATCGAAAGGTTGAAAAAGCGCTCCCCCTCAGAGGACAGGTCGACCGATCTCGAATAACTTAAGAAACGGGCCACATCCAACATGCTCATCGCTCTCTCCTTTATTTACCCCGGGTTCAATACCCACCAAAAAATACATTTTCCGCCGCGGAGGAATCCTGTGGCAGTGCAAGGTCAAAATTCTCGGCACTCCACAGCTCGATCCGCGTCATGGCGCCCACCAGCACCACCTGATTCTTAACCTCAACATGCGCCAGCAGGTTTTCGCCGATGCGGACGCGCCCCTGAGCATCCCACACCAGCATTTCCGCGCCGGCAGTAATAGAGCGAACCGCCTGCTCGTCCTGCCGGTCCAGCGCGCCTCCCGAACGCAGCGCATCAAGGCGCCGCATCATCTCGGCCGCGGTATACAGGTAGAGGCACTTCTGCTCAGGATGTGGAAATGCATAGAGCTGATTCGGCTCTCCGGCCAGGCTTCGCCAGGTGGACGGAAAGATCATACGGCGCTTGGCATCAAGGGAATGCGTAAACGATCCCACAAACAAAGCCATTCTATCCAAACCAACCATTTCCATGGATATCACCCCACAATACTCCAATTAGTGGGAAGTTATGCCACCACACTCCACCAGCGTCAACCCATATTCCCGCTTTTTTACGGACCCCGCGCCCGTCCCTATCTCCATAAATAAACGTGATTTAGGGAAAAATACCGACCCATACGAAAGCGCGCCGGAGTCGTCAGAACAAGCCATCAATCGTCGCCACCCTCCTCCACCCTTCTCCACCACCGGCCCCCACCAGGCAAAATCCGGGATAGTTGATAAAATTTGTACAATTTAGGTATTTTAATGCTGAAATAGCCGGGCGCCTGTGTTTTAAATTGCCGAAACTAAGGAAAAGCTCACAAAGAACCGCCGATCCATGTGCCGTGATCGCTTTAAGGGAGAGCATGCGTGAAACCGACAGACACGAGTAATCCGGAGTATTTTCACAAGGTTGTAGACTGCCAATATGCCTGTCCGGCGCACACTCCGGTTCCGGAATACATTCGCCTCATTGCCGCCGGACGCTACGCCGACGCTTATATGATCAACTGGGAGTCCAATGTATTTCCCGGCATTCTCGGCCGAACCTGCGACCGCCCCTGCGAACCCGCCTGCCGCCGCGGACGCGTGGAAGACAAGCCGGTCGCCATCTGCCGGCTCAAGCGGGTATGTGCCGACATGAAGGACGATATCCGCTCCCGTCTGCCGAAAATTCCGAAAGAAAAAAACGGACTCCGAATTGCCCTGATCGGCGCCGGCCCCTCCGCCCTGACCGTTGCACGCGACCTGATGCCGCTGGGCTATACAATTGATCTGTTTGAAGCCGCGCCCAAGGCCGGCGGCTTCATGCGCCAGCAGATTCCATCCTTCCGGCTCCCGGAAGAGGTGATCGACGAAGAAACCGGCTACATTCTCGACATGGGCGTGAATGCTCATTTCAACACCCGGATTGAAAGCATGAAGGCGCTGATTGAGGATGGATATGACGCCGTTTTCGTGGGAACTGGTGCTCCGACGGGCCGGAACCTGAAACTTCCGGGATATGAAGAGCAGACCCAGAATTCGGTATTTATCGGTGTTGAATGGCTGGCACAGGTTGCTTTCGGACATCTTACCGAAGCCCCGCGCGATGTGATTGTGATCGGCGGCGGCAATACCGCCATGGACTGCTGCCGCACTGCGCTGCGCCTCGGCGCCGAAAACGTGAAGGTGCTCATTCGCACCCCGATCGATGCCATGGTGGCTTCGCCTTGGGAAATCGAAGATACTCGGGCCGAAGGCATTCCTATTCTGGAAAATCACAGTCCGTTGGAATACATCGTCGAGAACGGCCAGCTGAAGGGAATGAGTTTTGAAATCATCGAATATTCGATGACCGAAGACGGCAAAGAGGTTTTCACGCCGACCGGACAGCTTGAAACCATTCCATGCAGCATGGTCCTGCTGGCGATCGGACAGGCAAACGCGTTCCCATGGATCGAGCGGGATCTGGGAATCGAATTCAACGACAACGGACTGGCGAAGGTGGACGACATTACCTTCCAGTCAACCCTTCCGAAGGTCTTTTTCGGGGGCGACGCCGCATTCGGGCCTCGCAATATTATTACAGCCGTTGCACAGGGTCATGCCGCGGCGCTTTCGATCGATCTGTTCCTGAAGGGAAAGGATCTCGAAGAACGGCCGGCGCCGGGAACCAATCTGGTCAGCCAGAAAATGGGCATTCACGACTGGAGCTACGCAAGCATGGTTACCGAGGAGCATCGCCATGCGGTTCCTCATGTCGATCTCGACAAGGCGATTCACAGTCACAAGGTCGAGGTGGAGCTTGGTTTCGATGCCAAAACCGCATTCGAGGAAGCGCAACGCTGCCTGAACTGCGACGTTGAAACCGTCTTTTCGGCCAATAAGTGCATCGAATGCGACGCCTGTATCGACATCTGCCCGGTGGACTGCCTTACCTTTACCGATAACGAAGAGGAGGCCGCACTGCGCAAAAAGCTGAATGTGCCGGCCCATAACCTTTCGCAACCGCTGTTTGTATCCACCGAAGTAGGCACCGGACGCATCATGGTAAAGGACGAGGATGTCTGCCTCCATTGCGGACTCTGTGCGGAACGCTGCCCGACCTCCGCATGGGACATGCAGAAATTCCTCTACATTCAGACCAAGGCCTTTAACGCCGAATCAAACCAAGCCAACCCCACACAAGCTGAGATCCAATGAAACGTGACATCATTACCAACGAGTTTGTAGTCAAGTTTGCCAATGTAAACGGAACCGGCTCGGCCAGCGCCAACAAACTCTTCAGCCGCTCCGTATTCCGCATGGGGGTTCCCATCAGCCCCAAAAACATTTTCCCCTCCAATATCCAGGGATTACCGACATGGTATGAAGTGCGCATCAACGAAAAGGGATTCCTTGCCCGACGCGGCGGAATCGACGTAATGATCGGCATGAATCCGCAGAGCATGCAGCGCGACATTGCCGAGGTCGAAAAAGGCGGCTATTTCATCTATGATTCCACCAAGCCGCTTGATCCGGGCTGGCTGAGGGACGATATTGATTTCATCGGACTGCCGCTCACCGAAAAGTGCCGCGAAATGTACGAAGATCCCCGGCAGCGCCAGCTTTTCCGCAACATCATGTATGTCGGCGCCCTCGTTGCTCTGTTTGGAATGGAGATTGATGTGGTCAAGCAATTGATCAGCGACCAGTTCAAAGGCAAGGAACAGCTGGTGGCACCGAATGTGAAGGCCCTTGAAACCGGATTCGGACTGGCACAGGATTCCTACCCCTGCCCCTTTGCCTTCCGAATCGCCCGGCGCAATAATGTCGGCAACCGCATTCTCATGGATGGCAACGAAGCCTGCGGGCTCGGAGCCGTTTATGGCGGCGGCTCCGTATGCGCCTGGTATCCGATCACTCCATCAACCTCGGTCATCGACAACTTTTCGCGCTACTGCCGCAAATTCCGCATTGATTCCGAAACCGGCGCAAAAAACTTTGCCGTGGTTCAGGCCGAAGACGAACTCGCCGCGATCGGCATGGTCATCGGCGCTTCATGGAACGGCGCCCGCGCCTTTACAGCCACCAGCGGCCCCGGCCTATCGCTGATGCAGGAATTTCTCGGACTTGCCTACTTTGCGGAAATCCCGACTGTACTGATTGATGTCCAGCGCGCCGGACCCTCCACAGGTATGCCGACCCGAACGCAGCAGTCGGACATCATAACCGCGGCTTATGCCTCGCACGGAGATACCAAGCACATCTGCCTCTATCCATCTACGCCCAGAGAGTGCTTTGAATTCACGGCGACCGCGTTTGACCTGGCGGAGCGCTTCCAGACGCCCGTTCTGGTCATGTCCGATCTCGACCTCGGCATGAACGACAACATGTCCGACCCCTTTGAATGGGACGATGCGCGCACTTATGACCGGGGCAAAGTATTCAACCGAGACGATCTGGAAAACATGCAGGAGCGTTTCGGGCGTTATCTGGATATCGACGGTGACGGCGTTCCGTACCGAACCTATCCGGGCACCCATCCGACCAAGGGATCCTTCTTCACGCGCGGCACCTCGAAGGATGAATATGCGATCTATACGGAGGCCGGCGAAAAATATATCGGCAACATGGAACGCCTGCTCCGCAAGTGGGATACCGCCAGCGAATATGTTCCCAAACCGACTCATTGCACCACCGATAAACCCTGCACGGTCGGCGTGATCTATTACGGCACTTCGGAAGCCGCCACTCGCGAAGCGCTGTACCACCTCAACAACCTGCACGGGATATCGCTCGACTGCCTCGGAATCAAGGCGTTTCCGTTCACCCGCGAGGTGCAGGATTTCATCGACAGCCACGAATATGTTTTTGTCGTGGAGCAGAATCGCGATGCCCAGATGCGCTCTCTGCTGATCAATGAATTCGACTACAACCCCGACCAGCTGGTTCCGCTGCTCCACTTCGACGGCAGCCCCATTACCGCCCGCTTTATCCGCCATGAAATCCGCGACTGGATCCTGCAGACGACCACCACCCCGCGCCGGCGCCGCAAATAACGGAGATCCCCATGAGCTACAAAATTCCCGGCTTCCGCCACCCCAACCTTCCGAAAAACGAGCTCGGCTATACGACCAAGGATTATGAAGGGGCCGTATCCACCCTCTGCGCCGGATGCGGGCACGATTCCATCAGTGCCGCGATCATCGAGGCCTGCTTCGAAATGTCGATCCAGCCGCATCGTGTGGCCAAACTTTCCGGCATCGGCTGCTCCTCAAAAACGCCGACCTACTTTCTGGGAAACTCCCACGGATTCAATTCGGTACACGGGCGCATGCCGTCGGTCGCAACCGGCGCAAACATGGCCAACCGAAACATGCTCTATGTCGGTATTTCCGGCGATGGCGACACCGCATCGATCGGCATGGGACAGTTTGTTCACGCAGTCCGGCGCAATGTCAACATGGTCTATATCTGCGAAAACAACGGCGTTTACGGCCTGACCAAAGGACAGGATTCGGCCACGACGGATATTGGATCGAAAAGCAAGAAGGGCGAGCCCAACGCCCTTGAACCGATCAACCTGTGCGCGATTGCCCTGCAGCTCGGCGCCACCTTCGTGGCAAACAGTTTCTCGGGCGACAAAAGTCAGCTCGTACCGATCATCAAAGCGGCCATCGCCCATCAGGGTTTCTCGTTTATCAACGTGATATCCCCCTGCGTAACCTTCAACAACGTTGTGAGTTCCACAAAGTCATACGACTATATCCGGCAGCATATGGCATCCACCAACTCCGTGGATTATGTGCCGCCGGCCTCGGAAATCACCACCGAGTATGAGCCCGGCACGACAGAACGGGTGACCATGCATGACGGCTCCGTCATTAGCCTGCATAAACTTGATCCCAATCTGGACATCCACAGCCGCCGCTCGGCGCTGGAAATGATCTATGAATACAGTGCGCAGGATAAAGTACTGACCGGCGTGCTGTTTATTGATCCCGACGCCGACGAAATCCACAAGACGATGAACACGACAACCACACCGCTGAGAAACCTGACTGAAAAGGAACTTTGCCCCGGAGCGGCGGCACTGGAAACCATCAATGAGCTGCACCGCTGACGCGGATTCAGGCAGCCGACACAAACTTGTCGCCCAGCCGGCAGTGATGCCCGAACCGGCAGATGGTCTGGCAATATTGTTCGCGCCATTGACGCGCCAGACCGAAGTAGCCGTGTTCCATGAAATCGCGTTCGGCTTCCCGCCAGGAAACTTCCGATCCGCGACGCTCGGACATATACCATTTGTTTTCATCGACGGCCTTGCAGTATTGCGTAATCTGCCACTCCTGAAGCGATCTGAATCCACTGCAGGTGATGCCCCGGTCGCTTTGACAGTCCATTCTTCCTTCGTTGTAGTTTTCGTCTCTCATGACTCCGTGACTCCATCAAATATTCTCTGACATATTCTATAGCATAGCCCATGCCGTTCCGGATGGGAACCGAACGAACTCGCAGCGAAACCATCCCGAATAACCTGAGTCACGGGGGGAACGGAAACACATTCCCATTCACCCTCCCGCCCATGTCGGTTCAGTTTATCCGGATCAAGGCGGAATAACCGGAAAACAGATTCCATTTTCCCGCACGGGAAAACCCATTTTTTGATGCCTGCACGACATGTTTCGCACGGAAACACAGAATCGACGAAGGTCTTACAAAAGCCCCATGAGGTTATAATTGAGATAATGGGACCAACACATATCATGTCTTCAAATCAAACACTTGAACTTGGTTTCAATTATTTGATTAGAAGTGGACAAATATATTGCGTGCATATATATGTGTATAAAATTTTCGGTCAGGGTTTGGTACCCACCGAGTGTCATCCCGGAACGAACCGGGAGCAAACGAAAGGAAAAGCTATGAACCTGTTCAAACGCATGATGCGTATCACGAATGCCCGTATCGAAGCGGTTCTCTCCTCTGTTGAGGATCCTGAAACCATGTTTCCCCAGCTCGTTCGCGAAATGGAGGAACAGGTCGGCAAAGCCACCGAAGCAGAAGCTCAGGCCCTGACGGCGCTCAAGGTTGCAGAACGGAATCTGGAAGGCGCCAAAAACAACGTTGCAAAAATGCAGTCCGGCGCCGAACTTGCTGTAAAGAATAACGACGAAGCCATGGCCCGCGAAGCCATTGCTGCACAGCTTGACCACGAAAAGACACTCCAGCTGAAAGCGGATGCCTGCGACAAGGCCCGCGAAAGCTATGAACGCGCTCGCGATACCCGCCTTCAGGTCCAGGAAAAGCTGGACGAAATCCGCTCCAAGCAGGACGAGATCCTCACACGGGCCCGGATTGCAAAGAGCCAGAAGAAGATTGAGCAGACCGTCAGCTCCCCCCTGAACTCATCCGACAGCATTCTTGATGCGATCGACCGGCTTGAAGGCAAGGTTGAACAGGCGGAAGCAGAACTGGAAGTCCGGCGCGAAGTGGCCGGATCCGGCAAGCCGGCCCGCGACCTTGAAAAACGGCTCGAAAAGCTCGAAAGCGAGCAGGAAGTCGAACAGCGTCTGGCCGCCTTGAAAAATAAGCTGGCAGACTAGCTCCACCATGGCTCCGCAGAGCACGGAATCCGGCTTTTTTAAGTCTCCGTGCCCGCGTGTGCCCGCTTACTGAATCGAACAGGGAGCGAGTCATGAATATCAGAGATCGTCTCAAAAACGTCTTCAAGGAAACCTTCCTTGATCTGTTTCACGATGAAGAACCAACACCAGACAATATGGACTCGGCACTGGAACAGGCCCGCAGCAGTGCGGAAAAAGCCATGGACGCCCTTGCGGCGTTTACTGTATCGCATCTTCATCTTGCGGAGCAGCAGCATGCGGTCGAAGAACAGTTCAGCGCCTTGAACGCAGAGCTCGAAAGCGCCCTTGCAGAAAATGACGACAGCAGAGCCCGCAACCTGATCCGGAAGAAAAAACCGATTCAGAACCAGTTGAATCAGCTCAATGAGCGCATGGCCGAAAGCAATGCGAGACATCAGGAGCTGAAGGCCCGGGTTGACGCCGTAAAGGGTCAGGTGCTGGATATCGAGCGGCGGAAAATGGAGCTTCAGCTTCGCGACCGGACCGCCGATGCAATGGATGAACTGGCACGGACAGAGGATGCAATCGGACAGGCCCATAACTATTCGGAGAGCATCGATGCCGAACAGACGGTCCTGCAGAAGGAAGCGGCTAATCAGGTAACAGCGGATCAGCGTAACACGATCGATGCGAAACTGAATCGGCTGATTGAAGACGACGAGGTTGAGCAGGAACTGGCCCGTCTCAAAAAAGAACGAAACTGATGGGACTGCTTTCCAGACTTAAGGATATCAGCACCGGAAAACTCCTCGCATTCCTTGATGAGGCGGAGCGACCGGAGCAGATTATTCCCCAGCTGCTCGACGAGCTGAGCGACCAACAGCAGGCTTTGCGTAATGCCGAGGCCAAATCGTTGTCGGCGGTCAGGAACGCACAGCGCCGGCTGGAGGAAACCATGGGGCGGTCGCTTCGCCTTGAGCGGGGAGCCGAGCTGGCCATCCGCAAAGGCGAGGATGACACCGCCCGGGAAGCGCTCAGGGAACAGCTCAAGATCGAGAACATTATTCCCCGGCAGCGCGAGCAGGTGGAGCAGGCACAGCAGATTCTGGACGATGTCCGGGAAAGAAGCCGGGCGATGGATGAGCAGATTGCCGCCGTTAAAGAAAAACGGAACACACTAAAATCGGCGCCGGACACTCCTCCCCATTCGTCCGAACCGCTGTTGCGAAAAGTGGCGATGATGGAGGAGCGGATCATCGAAGAGGAAGCCGGACTGGAAGCACGGCGGGAAGTATACCAGCGCCGGCGCTCGCTCGATGAACGCCTGCTTGAGCTGGAACGCAACGAAGAAATAGAGAATCGCCTTAATAATATCCGAAAGGAACAAAACCATGATGGCTGAACTGCAGGAACTGATCCGGATCATGCTCGCAGGAATCAACCTGCCGATCACGCTTCTGTTTGCTGTTATGATCCTCTACTGGCTCAGCGTTATCTTCGGTGCGCTGGATATCGATATTCTTCAGTTTGACTTTGATGTCGATATTGAAGGCGGAGCTGACCTTGATGCTGACGCGGATGCAGATGTTCAGGGAGGCGGACCATTCCAAAGCATGCTGCTCTATTTCAATGTCGGTTCGGTGCCGGTCACGGTCTGGCTGAGTTTCCTGATTTTCACCTGCTGGTTGCTCTCCGTTCTTGAAACCTACTATTTTAATCCGGGGCTCCATTTCCTCATCGGCCTGATCTTTGTCATCCCGAACCTGATCGTAGGAATGTATGTGGCGAAGATGGCTACCGCACCGCTCAAGAAAGTGTTTGACGCCATGGCCCCGAAAAATATCACGCGCAAATCGCTCATTGGCCAGCGTGCCACGGTTTCTTCATCGACCGTCAGCAGCAGCTTCGGACAGATTGTCGTCAAAACCGATGGCGCACCGATCACTCTGAACGCCCGAAGTGCCCACGAAATCAGCAAAGGCGAAATGGTCGTAATCACACACGAAAAAGAACCGGGCGTCTTCACGGTCGAACCGTTTTCAGCAAACTAAACAGGGAATCTAAAAAACAACCAGGAGAAAAATCATGGGGGAACTACTAGGACTCATCGTAATAGGCGTAGCTGCACTGCTCGTGCTCGGGCTGATCGGCGTCATTGTCAAATGCTACCGCAAGGTGGAACAGGGTACTGCGATTATCCGTACCGGGGTGGGCGGAACACGCGTTTCCTTTGAAGGCATTCTGGTCTTCCCGATTCTTCACCGCATGGAGCTGATGGAAATCTCCGTTAAGCGCATTGAGATTGATCGTGCCGGATCGGACGGACTGATCTGTAAAGACAACCTGCGGGCCGACCTGAAGGTTGCCTTCTTCGTCCGGGTAAACAAAACGCCCGAAGATGTATTGAACGTGGCACAGTGCCTCGGATGCAAACGCGCCTCCGATCCGGTTGCCCTGGTGGACTTCTTTGACGCCAAGTTTTCCGAAGCCCTGAAGACCGTCGGTAAAAAGTTTGAGTTCGTCGAACTCTACTCAAATCGTGATACCTTCAAGGAAGAGATCATCAAGGTGATCGGAACCGATCTAAACGGATACGTGCTCGACGACGCCGCCATCGACTATCTGGAACAGACCAAGCTCTCGCTCCTGAACCCCGACAACATTCTCGATGCCGAGGGGATCAAGAAGATTACCGAACTCACCGCCAAGCAGGCGATCCTCGCCAACGACATTGCGCGCGACAAGGAAAAGATCATCAAGAAGCAGGATGTGGAAGCACGTGAAGCCATTCTGCAGCTGGAAAAACAGCAGGAAGAAGCCGAACAGAAACAGAAGCGCGAGATTGCTGAAATCACCGCTCGCGAAGAGGCCGAAGCCGCCAAAGTCAGGGAAGAAGAACGCAAGAAAGCCGAAAAAGCGAGGATCCAGACCGAAGAGGAAATTGCCGTCGCCAACGAAAACAAAGATCGTCAGGTTATCGTGGCCGCCAAGAACAAGGAGCGGACCGATCTGGTGGAAAGCGAGCGCATCATCAAGGATCGCGATCTTGAAGCCACCGAACGCGAACGGATTGTCACCCTCGCCCAGATCGAGAAGGAAAAGGCCGTCGAAGTCGAACGGAAGAATATTCAGGAAGTCATCCGCGAGCGGGTCATGGTTGAACGTAATGTGGTCGAGGAAGAAGAGCACATCAAGGATACCCGCGAATTTGCCGGTGCCGACCGCGCCAAGCAGGTGGCCCTGACCAAGGCGGCGGAACAGGCCGAACAGAACCTGCTCATCGAAACCAAGGCCGCGGAAGCCCGCAAGGAAGCCATGCGCCACGAAGCCGAGCAGATGATCATCAAGGCCGACGCCGAACGCACGGCATCCGAAAAGGCGGCCGACGCCCGTAAGATCATGGCCGACGCCCAGGCCGAAGAAGAAGCCGTCATCGGTATCGGTGAAGCCCGCGCGCTCGACGCCAAGGCCACGGCCACCGAGAAGTTCGGCATCGCCGAAGCCAACGTGATCCAGAAGAAGGCGGAAGCCGAAGCCACCGCCATACAGAAACAGGGTGAAGCCGAAGCGATCGTGATTGGAAGCAAAGCCAGCGCCGAAGCCAAGGGCATTGACGAAAAGGCTGCCGCCATGAAGAAGTTCGATGCCGTCGGCAAGGAACACGAAGAGTTCAAGCTTAAGCTCAACAAGGATCTGGAAATCGAACTCGCACATATCAACGTCCAGAAGGATATCGCCCGCGAACAGGCAGCGGTTATTGCCGAGGCTCTCAAGTCGGCCCGCATCGATATTGTCGGGGGCGACAGCACCTTCTTCGACAAGATTGTGGATTCCGTTACCAAAGGAAAATCCTTCGACCGCATGATCGATAACAGCACCGCGCTGACCGACATCAAGGAAACACTCTTCACCGGCGACTCCACAAACTTCACTGAACAGCTGAAGCGCTTTACTTCGCAGTTCGGCATGGATTCCGAAGACCTCAAGAACCTCACGGTTGCTGCGGCACTAGGGCAGATGATGTCCAGAGCGGACGAAGGAACCAAGGGATTCCTTCAGAGCATCATGGACACGGCAAAGAAGACCGGCATTGCCGATCAGGCCGCATCCACCTTCCTGAACAAGTAACCGCAAGAGAACCACGGAACACACAGAATACAATAAGGAGCTTAGATCTCCGTGTATTCGGTGTATTCCGTGGCGAACAAAAAGGGTCTTTCCATGGCAGAAGAAACCGCAGGCAAGGAACAGGAATCCCAACTCGAAAGCGGCGCCTACGAGGTTATCCGCGGCCGGCTGAATACGCATTCGCAGGATCTCTTTTCGCGCACGGAGCAGCTGGATAAACATCGGCGAGAGGTCTTCGGATCGATTGAAACCGCGCTGCTCGCCACCGAGCGGATCACCACTGAAAACAACTGCGTCCCGCGCGACATGGTTGAAGTCGGCAATCAGTTCCTTTTCGGCTACAACGTTCATATCGGACTGCGCTCCGAGATGCAGCTTGGTGACGTCTTCTCGGCCTATACCTTCAACGAAGACGGCGGCTTTCGCTCAGCTCCGCTGGACCTGCTCGGCAGCAGCGAATTCGAGACGCACTTCCGGGAGCTTTACAAATACTACAAAAACACCCGGTTCAGCGCATTCCGCGACGTCGGAACCTGCCTGTACATGATCTTCCGGATCAGCGATGACCCGGCCGACATCAAGGCATTCAAATGGCAGCGCAACGACGATGGGTCCATCACCTACATCGACAATCGATCGGATCATGAAGTCAGGTTCCCGCCCCAGCACGAATTTGAATGGACCCGCGCATCGCGCGACATGCAGCGCAACGGCGAGCACCCGCACGTATCCATTCAGGACCGCATCTTTGTCGAGACCATCGGCGGCGACCTGACCATCAAGATCGAAGACAACACCGACACCGGAGAAGGTATCTTTGCCGAACCGGTTGATAATCCGGACCAGACGCTCGACGACGCCGAAATCTGGTACACCTGCATTGAAAGCCTGATCCTGCTGAAGATCCTTCCCTATCAGGAAAAAAACTATCGCTATATCGTATACTCCGAAAAACTGAACATCGCGCAGCGCATCGATACCATTGCCGACTCCTGTGTCCTGCTGCCCCGCAACCGCGGAATCATTTTCGCCAACGGATATTTCCTGCAGAACGGCGAAGTCAAAACCTTTGAGAACAGCCTCACCGATATGCGCTTCCTCCGCCGCATCGCGGCAACCAACGGCGAGGACCATCTCTACATCTTTTTCAACCGGCGCAACGGCGTATACGTCCTTCTCGCCTACAACGTCATTCAGGAAACGGTAGCCACGCCGATCACCTGCCACGGCTACAGCCTGTTTGAAAACGGCCGGCTCATCTTTTTCAAAGCCGGGAATGAACCGCAGAAAAGTCACGCCATTCAGGTCTGGCAAACGCCGTTCACCGGGGCCGACGTGGTGCTCAGCAAGAATACCGATGACTATCTGTACAAGATCGGCAACTCCGACATCGTACGCTGCATGGCGGCCTGCAACGCGATCATCAACCTGTCACGGCGCGAAGACACCTACGCCAACCTCTATGTCGATCTGGTGCGGGAAGCACAGGATGTCATCGATACCTATTTCTGGATTGAAAAGCAGGAAGCGTATGACCTGCGTGCCCCGCTGCTTCAGATACGCGATGCGGCCAAGGCTGCTATCGACGAGTTTGAAAAAGTACGCCGGCTGCGCCAGCAGGCGTCCACGGCTCTGAAGGAAATGCGCCGGCGCGTGAAGGATGCGACCTCGGCGTCGGCCTCCAGCCGCTACGAAAAACTCGATCCATATGTAAAAGCCCTTGCCAACCTGCGCGCACTGCGCGGAGAAATTATCAGCCTGCGCGAACTGCGCTACATGGATCTAGAGCAGGTTGAAGTCATGGAGACTTCGGTTGCGGAGCAGACGGATAAAACCGCCCGCACCTGCGTTGAATTCCTGCTCAAGCCGGAATCGCTGACCCCCTACTCCGACGAAGTTGCAAAGGTGGCGGAATCGATCGAAACGGTTGAAAAGGTGGCCGACGCCAAAAAGATCGAGGGCGCCGTGACCGAACGCGCCGGCGAACTGGAGATGCTGACCGACACCGTAAGCAACCTGAAGATTGATGACGCCACGCAGCGGACCGACATCATCGACCGCATCTCGCAGATCTTTTCCTCCCTCAACCGGGTTCGTTCCACGCTTCGGAACCGGCTCAAGGAACTGGCCGTCCGCGAAGGATCCACCGAATTTGCATCGCAGCTCAAGCTGCTTTCTCAGGCGGTCACCAACTATCTGGATGTATGCGACTCGCCGGAAAAGTGCGATGACTATCTCGGCAAGGTCATGATTCAGATCGAGGAACTGGAAGGGCGCTTCTCCGACTTTGATGAGTTTATCGAGCAGTTGACGGAACGACGGGAAGCCATCTACCAGACCTTCGAAACGCGCAAGCAGCAGCTCATGGAAGAGCGTAACCGGCGCGCCGATACCCTGCTGCGCAGTGCCGAACGGATTCTCAAGAGTATTGCCCCTCGCCTCAACTCAATGCAGACCGTCGAGGAAATCAACGGTTACTTTGCGTCGGACCTCATGGTCGATAAGGTTCGAAACATCATTGAGCAGCTCACCGAAATGGATGACTCCGTCAAGGCGGGCGACATTCAGACCCGGCTGAAAACATTGAGGGAAGATGCGGTTCGTCAGTTGAAGGACCAGCAGGAGCTCTTCGTCGGCGGCGAAAATGTGATCCGCTTCGGCACGCACCATTTTGCCGTCAACACGCAGCCGCTTGAGCTCACGCTGGTCCGGCGAGAAGAGAACATGTTCATGCATCTCACCGGCACCGACTTTTTCGAAGCGGTCACCGACGAGGCGTTCCTTGAAACGCGCGCGGTCTGGGAATATGAACTGCCGTCCGAAACAAAGGATCTTTACCGCGCCGAATTTCTGGCGGTTCAGCTGTTTCGCAAAGCACTTGCTGAAGGGCTGGCTGAATATGCGGAAGACGAACTGCTGAAATATGTTCAGGAGCATATGGCCACCCGCTACACCGAAGGCTACATCAAGGGCGTCAGCGACATCGATGCCGCCAAGCTGCTCCATGCCCTGCTCTCCATCCATCAGCGCGCCGGACTCCTGCAGTACAGTCCATCCATCCGGGCGCTGGCGATCCTCGGCTGGGCTCTGCATCCGGATAAGGACGAACTGTCCGATAAACTTGCGGGCTACGGCCGCGTCCGGAATGTATTCCGCAATACCGGTCGTCACGCAGCCTATACCCGCGAACTGCAGCGGATTCTGCAGGACTTTTCCGAAAGCAATGAGCTTTTCCCTGAACACGATGCCGTTTTTGCGGCGGAATATCTTTCGGATGTGCTGACCCATGATGGAAAACATCCGATCAGTCGGGAAGCCATAGCGCTCTTCAACGGGTTTCAGCAGCGGCTGAAACGGCCGGGAGCCCAGCGCCTTTTTGATGAAGCGATGGCGCCGGTTGAAAAGCGCCCGCTGGCCCGTTTTGATCTGCTCAGGGACTGGCTGGCGGCATACATTGAAGATGAAGCATTGCCGGAACTGTGCGATGTGATTGCTGAAACCGCGGCTCTGATGCTGACGGACAAGATGGACCCGCTCAACTCCGGCGATCTGGACACCCGCTGTGAAATCAGCGAACTGGCCGGAAGTCATGCGCGCATCACCAACGGCAAATACCTCTTTGATTATCACGACCTGCTGCGCCGGGTTCATCTGCATGAAACCGGACTTCTCCCCCACTTCGCGGTTTTCCTCGAAAAGAAAAAGGCGCTGGTTGAACGTACGCGCGATGAAATGCGACTCGATGAATTTAAACCGCGCGTGCTGACCTCGTTTGTCCGGAACCAGCTGATCGACAAGCTTTACCTGCCGCTGATCGGTGACAATCTCGCCAAGCAGATGGGCACCGTCGGGGCAGACACACGCACCGACCGCATGGGCATGCTGCTGCTGATTTCTCCGCCGGGTTACGGGAAGACGACGCTGATGGAATATATCGCCAACCGCCTCGGGATTATCTTCATGAAGATCAACGGCCCGGCGATCGGCCATCAGGTTACTTCCATCGATCCGGCCGAAGCTCCGAATGCCGCGGCGCGGCAGGAGCTGAACAAGCTCAATCTGGCACTGGAGATGGGCGACAACGTGATGATCTATCTCGACGACATCCAGCACTGTAATCCGGAACTGCTGCAGAAATTTATTTCGCTCTGCGATGCCCAGCGAAAGATTGAAGGCGTCTACAAGGGCCGGCCGAAAACCTATGACCTGCGAGGCAAGGCTGTCTGCGTGGTGATGGCGGGCAACCCCTACACGGAAAGCGGTGAAATGTTCAAGGTGCCGGACATGCTGGCCAACCGGGCAGACACCTATAACCTGGGTGATATGATCGGCGATTCTGCCGACGCCTTCAAACTCTCCTATATCGAGAACGCCATGACCTCCAATCCCGTTCTGGATAAGCTGGCATCGCGTTCCCGTTCGGATATTCATGCGATGATCAGGCTCGCGGAAAATGATTCCCGCGAAGGGATCGAGTTTGAGCGCGACTATTCAGCCGACGAGATTGCCGAATTCACTTCCGTACTTCGAAAGCTGCTCCGCATCCGCGATGTCGTGCTGACCGTGAATCAGGAATATATTCGCTCCGCCGCGCAATCCGACGACTACCGCACGGAGCCGCCGTTTAAACTGCAGGGATCCTATCGGAATATGAACCGGTTGGCGGAAAAGGTGCAGCCGATCATGAATGATGCGGAGATCGAGGCAATCCTGATGGATCATTATACCGGCGAAGCCCAGACATTGACCACCGGTGCCGAGTCCAACCTGCTCAAATTCAAGGAACTGTTCAGCAAACAAGATGAAACCGAAGCCGCCCGCTGGACGGAGATTAAGAAAACCTTCAACCGCAACCAGCTGTTCAGTGCCGCCGGTGACGATAAACTGGCCCCGATTATTCTTCAGCTCTCCCGCTTCAATGAACATCTTGAAGAACTGAAAAGCACCATTGCTCAGGCTGCAGAATCCCGACCAGGGCAATCGTCTGCCGAGATCAATCTGGGATTATCGACTATTGAGGCGCTTAAACCGGCATCGACCGACTTCGGTCCGCTCCAGCAGACACTGCTGGAAATTGCGGAAAAACTGCAGGAAAGCGGAATGCATCCACACAGGAGAAGTGAACTTCCGGTGCATATGCAGAAACCCTGGCCGAAGGATTCGGACGACAGCAAATAGCCCCGGAAGCGCCAACCGATGCAGATGCGTGAACCATGGTTTGGTGCACGGGTTCGGCGCCGGACCACTTCATGAACAACTGCTGGTGAAAAGAGTTTGCGGCGGACGTGGTTGAACCGATACGTTTTTGCAAAATAATCTTGGAGTTATCTATGAATCGTTTTCTATCTGCCGGACTCATCCTCCTGACACTGCTTCTTCCTGTCCTGCCGTCGCAGGCTGCTGATTTTCTATCAGCGGAGGTGATTGCGAAAAAGGCAACTGCGGCCTCTGTTGATAAATATCCCGATTCCGATGCGGTCCTGCTTGATGACTACATTCAGGTGACCTACAACGCCGACGGAACCTCCGAAATGTGGGACGACACCGCCGTTAAGATCCTGACAGAAAAGGGCAAACGCAATTATCGCACGCTATCGCTCTCCTTCAACACTTCATACGGCACCAACTACTTTACACTGGTGGAAATCATTAAACCCGACGGATCGGTGATTCCCGTGGATATTACAGCCAACAGCAAGGTGATGGCGGATCCCAGCCAGATGAGCGCGAATATATACAACCCCAACAGCAAGGTGCTCAGTCTGTCGGTCCCCGGCCTGGAAGTGGGCGACACCCTGCACTACATCTCCTACGATCTCACAACAAAAACCGTCGTTCCGGATACATGGAGCGACTATCAGGTCTTTGAAGGAGAAACTCCGATCGAGCAGATGACCTATCAGGTGGTTGCCCCGAGCGCGCGTCCGCTGCAGAAGATCGCGCTCAAGGGAGAGATTCCCGGCAAAGTTTCCTTCAACCAGACCGTCAGCGAAGAAGACGGATATATTATCTACACGTGGCAGGTGCGGGATGTCCCGCGTATGTTCGACGAACCCGACATGCCGAAACGCTACACCGTTGTGCAGCGCCTGCTGGTCAGCACCATCGAATCATGGGAAGATCTCTCACGCTGGTACTGGGAACTGTGCAAACCGCGGCTTGATGCCACGACGCCGGAAATGGAAGCTAAAGCCCGCGAACTGGTAGCGGGATGCGAAACGAAGGCCGAAAAAATTCAAGCGGTTTTCCAGTTTGTTTCGCAGGATATCCGCTACATGGGTATCACCCCGGAAGAAGAGGCGCCCGGTTATGAGCCGCACGATGTATGCATCACCTTCGAAAACCGTTACGGGGTCTGCCGCGACAAAGCAGCCCTGCTGGCGGCCATGCTCCGGATTGTCGACATCGAGGCGTTCCCGGTCATCATCATGGCCGGCCCCAAGAAGGATGAAGAAGTTCCACAGCCCTTCTTCAACCATGCGGTAACCGCCGCTCTTGGTGATGACGGTGAATACATCCTGATGGATTCCACCGACGAAAACACGAAGGACATTTTTCCGGCCTACCTCCAGAACATGAGCTATCTGGTTGCCCGCCCCGAAGGAGAGACCCTGCTCACCTCTCCGGTTATTCCGGCAGAAAACAATCTCCTGCGGATTCAATCCACCGGCACACTGAATGCCACCGGCACATTGAACATGGAGAGCGTACTGAACTTTGAAGGCGTGAACGATACGGTTTATCGCGGCTACTTTTCAAAGATCAAGCCAGAGGAACGCCGGCGCTTCTTTGAGGGCCATCTGAAACGGACGATGCCCACCGCGATATTGAACTCGCTTGAAATCCTGCCCGAAGAGCTGCGCGACACCAGTAGCCCACTGGTCGTAAAGATGACCTTTTCCGCAGACAACCTCCTGATTGAAGGCGAAGAAAACACCATGTTCCGACCACCGCGTCTCGGAATGTCGCTTGGCTACGCAAACTTTCTCATCGGACAGACCGGCCTCGAAGAGCGTAAATATCCGCTCTACACCCAGATCACCGCCGGTATTCGTGAAACCCAGAAGCTGAAGCTTCCCGACGATCTGGGCACCATCAATGTGCCGGATTTCATGCTGATCGACACCGAAACCATTACATGGAATGCCCATGCTTCTCAGCACGACGGCGCACTCTACTCCACCAACATCTTCATGCTCAATACCGTGGAGTTCAGCCCGGAACAGTACAGCACCCTCAAGCAGCAATTGAAGGATATTGAATACAATCTGCGCAAGAGCATTGTGGCCGATGCCCCGCCGCAGTCGGAAGACGAAGCGGATATTCGGATTCTCGACCAAGAGACCGAGATTGTGCTTTCCGGCGTCGACCGATGGACGGAAACCCGCCGGACCAAACTGAAGGTACTGACCTATGCCGGCCAGAAGGAATATTCCGAAATCAAGCTGTTCCATAATCCGGCGTGGCAGGAAATCGGAATAACCCACGCAACCGTGACGCTCGCCGACGGAACCGTCAAAGAGATCAGCGACGATGAAATCAACCTGATGGACGCATCCTGGGTGGCCGGTGCGCCCCGCTATCCCTCCGGACGGATTCTGGTGGGCAACCTGCCCGGCGTGGAAATCGGAAGTACCATCGAGTATGAAGTGGTCTCCCGCGTTAATGGTAAACCCTTCTTTTCCATGATCGAAACCTTTACCGGCCATGAACCGGTGGATCACAGTAGGCTGACAATCACCGTTCCAGAGAACCTTCCGCTGCAGATTCTCAACACCGGTGTGGATGAAACCATCGAAAGCAGCGAAGATTCCATTACCTACACATGGAGTGTCTCGAATAAGCCAGCCGTCAAGTTTGAGGAATCCCTGCCGGACTGGTGGACGTTCAATCCATCGGTATTCGTTTCATGCGGCGACTGGGAAATCTACAGCAAGCAGCTTCTCGAACGTCTTCGGCAGGCCTCCCGCGAACAACCGGAAGCCATCCGCATGGCACGGAAAATAACAGGAGGAATCGGAAGCCATCGCGAGCGGGTGATTGCCATCCGCAACTGGGTAGCCGAAAACATTCGCCCGGCCGGTCCTTCCCTGCCCGACCTGCCCTTCGACGCCATTTCGCCGGCCGACCGCACGCTGGCCGACCGCTACGGCAACAACACAGATCGCATGGTCGTACTCTACACCCTACTTAAGGCTGCCGGCTTCAAACCGGAATTCATTCTGTCCGGCGGCACGCCGCACATTGCGGAGGCTGCAAAACCGATGCTCGAAGTGCCGATCCGAACAGCATTCAGGTCCGTACTGCTCCGCATGGACCTCGATGGAGAAACCCTCTATATTGACGGCTCATCGCAGTATGCCGAGCTGGGAGCCAGCGCATTTGATCATGAACCCATGCTGCTTCTCGCCAACGGAACCATCGGCACCGTCCGGGTAGGACCTGGCAAGGATGACCGCTCTCACCTGCTGTACGAAATGTCCATAACGCCGGACGGCGAGATGACGCTTTCTGAGGACATTGCGGTTCAGGGAGTGCGCTTTGAATCCTTCCATAGCACCTATGCGGAAATGACCCCGGAAAACCGCCGGCGCCACTATCTCGAAATCGTTTCCGGGGTTTCCCAGTCCGCCAAAGCCATGACAGAGCTGGTAACAGATTATGACAAATATCCGGGCAGGCTGGCCTTCACGGTTAAAGCACCTCGCTTTGCGGTGAAAGACGGCGACTATCTGTATTTCACCCTCCCGGAAGATTCTCTCAGTAACCTGCTTGTGTACCGATCCAACGAACGAACCCTCCCGCTGGCATGGAATGCACATATCGACACATTGACTGAGTTTATCATTTACCTTCCAAAGGGATACGAGCCGGCGATTCTTCCTGAAAACTTTTCATGGCAGGCGCCGCGTGGCGCCGGACTCATTGATATGGCCGTGGAATACAGTCCTGTCGATCACTCCATCCGTATGGTCCAGATCGCCGATCTTCGGCCGGCACTGATCCCGGCGGATCAGTTTCCGGACATTATCAACGCCGGCCGCAAACTGGCCCATCCGAAAATGCGCACCATCCTGCTGAAAAAATCGGCCGCCAAATAATGAAACTGCACTATCTCCAGCACGTTCCGTTTGAAGGACTGGGTTATATCGAAACCTGGGCCCGGCATAACGACATGGAAATCTCCGTCAGCCGACTCCATGCGAACGATCCGCTGCCGGCGCCCGATCTGTTTGACTGGCTGGTGATCATGGGCGGGCCCATGGGTATTTATGATCACGATGAATATCCCTGGCTGCCTGAAGAAAAAGTCTTCATCCGCCAAGCCATAGACGCCGGGAAAACCGTGCTCGGCATCTGCCTGGGCGCCCAGCTGATTGCCGATGTGCTTGGCGCAAAGGTCTATCCCGGACCACAGAAAGAGATCGGCTGGTTTCCGATCCGACGCGCTGATGACGCGCCCGATCTGATTCCGGAAACCCTCACCGTTTTCCACTGGCATGGCGACACGTTCGATATTCCGGACGGCGCCGTTAAGCTCGCCTCCAGCGAGCCCGGCATCAATCAGGGCTTTGTCTATAACGAACGAGTTGTCGCCCTGCAGTTTCATCTCGAAAGCACGCAGGCAAGCATCGAAGCCCTGCTCGAACACTGTGCCGATGAACTCGTCGACGCCCCCACCATCCAAACCGCCGAGCAGATCCGCAACGGCTTTACGCAGATCGAATATATAAATGATATCCTCACCGGCTTACTGAATCAGTTGTTTCTCCGGAAAGACACGTGACAGGCATTCAGGACGAAGCGTAGATCGGTTACCTTGCCACTTGCCTCCCGCCACTCCCCCCTTTACCCTCCGGTGCATGTTTATCATTAACAGCATTGCTCCGATTTTTCTGCTGATTGCGCTGGGCAAGATCCTGCGGAAAACCAGCTTTCTGCCGGAAGCGTTTTTCAAGGGGCTGAACCGCCTGGTCTTCTGGTTCGCCCTGCCGGCGTTGCTGATCAACAGCGTCAGCCAGGCGACACTGGAACTGGATACCATATCGCGTATCGTTGGTCTGCTTACAACGGCCACCCTGCTGACCATGGCGCTGGCATGGATTTCCGGGCGCCCGCTGTCCCTTTCCGCGCCGCAGACCGGCGCATTTATTCAAGGAGCGTTCCGCGGTAATGCCGCATTCATTTCGTTACCGGTGATTGTCTATTCGATGGGCCGGCAGGAACCCGGCACCGAAGCGCTGGCCACGGTGGTCCTCGCGCCGGTGGTCATCCTCTTCAACATACTGGGCGTTATCGTCCTGACCCGCTTCAGCAGCGATCGCAAGAATCATCGGATTTCGGCGCTGAGCGTCGGCATGGAAATGCTCCGGAATCCGCTGATTCTTGCCTGCATACTCGGCATTGTCATGAATGTGATGGACTTTCACCTGCCCCGCTTTATTGCCACGACCTTCGAGGCACTGGGCCGCACGTCCCTTCCGCTGGTGCTCATGAGCATCGGTGCCACGCTGGAAATCGAACGGCTGCGCGGCGCGGCGTCGCCGTCGCTGGTGGCCTCGTTGATCAAGGTTGTAGCCGCGCCCCTCTTCGGCGTCCTGCTGTCCGGTTTGTTCCAGACCAGCCATACCGAGCTGATGATCGCCGTCTTTTTTCTGGCATCGCCTGCGGCGGCAATGTCGTACATTATGGCGGAAGAAATGGGCAACGACGGCCCGCTGGCCGGCCGGATCGTAACGCTCAGCACCCTGTTTTCTGCCGTCACCATTCCGCTTATCATGGCCATCGGCCTCTGAGGTTTCAGATGAAGATTGAACTCAGCAACGTTACCCTAAACATTCAGCAACAGTGTCTGATCAACGGAGCGACCCTTCGGATCGGCGCCGGAGAAAAGGTCGTATTGCGCGGCCCGTCAGGCTGCGGCAAAAGCTCGTTGCTGAAGTGCATAATCGGAGCCCTGCCGCTTGATTCCGGAACCATCCGGGTTGACGATACAGAGCTATCAGCCGAAACCACCGCACTCATCCGCAAGTCGATTGCCTTCATAGGACAGGAACCGGTTCTCGGCGCGGATCGGGTAAGGGATGCCCTGCTGCTTCCCTTCACCTATAAGGCACACCGGCACCTGCAGCCCGATGAGCAGACTGTCACAAAATATCTGAAAACCTTGCACCTTTCCTCCGATATCCTCGACAAACCGTGTGCCCGAATCTCCGGGGGGGAAAAGCAGCGCATCGCCATCGCCCGAGCGCTACTGCTGGACAAAACGATTTTCCTGACCGATGAAATAACATCGGCGCTCGATCCGGAAAGCAAGGCGGCTGTCATGCAGGAGCTCTTTGAATCGGATATCACACTATTGTCGGTCTCGCACGATTCCGATTGGATCGAACGGTGCAGCCGCGTGATCACCATGAAGGATGCTCAACTGAAGGAGGAGACTGATGCTGGTTGATCTATCCATCCCGTCAACGATTTCCATATTTGCCCTGCTGCTGATTCCCGTCGGCATCTTTGTCTATCTCGGACTGGGCCTCGTACGCGAAACCCTGCTCTCCGCCGTGCGCATGGCCGTGCAGCTGATGCTGGTCGGCCTCTACCTGAAATATATTTTTCACCTGAACAATATCTGGGTCAATCTGCTGTGGGTGCTCGTTATGATGACCGCCGCCAACTCCAGCATTCTGGGAAAATCAGGACTCAAGCGCCGCCTCTTTTTCTGGCGTTCGCTCGCCGGCGTGGCTATCAGCACGCTGGTGGTCAGCGGTTGGTTTATCCTGGTCGCCATTCGGCCCGACCCGCTTTACGACGCCCGATACGTCATTCCGATCACGGGCATGATTCTCGGAAACTGCCAGCGCAGCAATGTGCTCAGTCTGGAACGTTTTTTCAGTGGAATCCGGAGGAATGAAACCGAGTTCATGACCTATCTCATGCTGGGCGCCAGCCTGCGTGAAGCAGTGCGCCCCTATCTTCGCGATTCCGTCAAAGCCGCCGTAAATCCATCGATATCCACCATGGCCACCATGGGCATTGTTTCGCTGCCCGGCATGATGACCGGCCAGATTCTCGGCGGCGCCATGCCGGTGGAAGCCATCAAATATCAGGTCGGCATCATGATCTGCATCTTCACGTCTATGGTGATTGCCGCCATCGTGAACATTCTGCTGAGCCTGCCGATTGCGTTTGACGAATATCAGCGGCTCAAAACGGACGTTTTCACATAAACCGGCCGGATCAGAGCGACGAACCGCGCCAGTGCAGCTTCTGGGAGAGCACAGAAAAATAGTTGTGGTTCTTCAGTTGCAGGAACCGGGCATCGTGCCGGCTGCGCCGGATTTCAAGGCATCCGCCCTTTTCAACCTGATATTCATCCTGCCCGTCGATGGACAGAATCAGTTCCTTGGCGGCATTGACGACCTCGATCTCGATCAGGCAGGCATCGGAAACCACCAGCGGACGTGATCCGAGCGTATGCGGACAGATGACATTGATCCCGAAACCGCAGATCCCCGGATGAAGGATCGGACCGCCGGAAGAGAGGGAGTGCCCGGTGCTACCGGTCGGCGTCGACACAATCATCCCGTCACACATGAACAGACCAACGGGTTCGCCATCGATAGAGAGCTGAAAGGTAACTATGCGCGACGACGCGCCCCAGCCCAGTACGATATCATTCAGGGCCGACTCGGTGCCGACCACCGTTTCATGCTGAAAAATCCGGCATTCGGCGACCGAACGCCGGGATTCCTTGAATGAACCGGTGGCCAGCGCATTCAGGGCTTCGTGAATCTGCGTGTCGGCCACGCTGGTCAGGAATCCGAGACTTCCCAGATTAATGCCCATGATGGGAATATCTGCACCATGCAGCGCCCGGGAGGTGTAGAGTACGGTTCCATCGCCGCCCAGAGCCAGCGCGACCTCTACACAATTCCGGAATTCCGCGACCGGCAGGTATTCCGCGCGAAGGATGCGCGCCATGTCCCGATCTTCCGCATAGAGTTCA
Source organism: Pontiellaceae bacterium (assembly GCA_016937945.1). Taxonomy (GTDB): domain Bacteria; phylum Verrucomicrobiota; class Kiritimatiellia; order Kiritimatiellales; family Pontiellaceae; genus Pontiella. The sequence goes on from JAFGVP010000102.1 coordinate 66,255, forward strand.
AATCCGTGCGATACCGCCTCTTTCCGCAACTGATCCAGCAGATGGGCGGCCCGGGGACGCTTCGCATTCACGATGATGCCGATTTTCTTCATGGCTGGACTATAGGACGGGCTCCGGCGCATTCCAAGATCATGCACGGTCGTTTTTTACCCGTAAATCGCCGGAAGGAATCGGAAGAAATTATATCGGTCGTTGCCATATATCGACCGGATCATTAAAATGGCGACATGAATGATAAGCTATTACATGACCCGGAATCCTGGCTCGATGAACATGGCGATTATCTGTTCCGGTATGCCTATGTCCGGCTTCGCAATCGGGCGGCGGCCGAGGATGCTGTTCAGGAAACCTTTCTGGCCGGCATCAAGGCCTACGATCGATATGACGAAAAGACGCCGGTGCGCTACTGGCTCCGCGGGATTCTGCATCACAAGGTGGTGGACTATATCCGAAAGGCCGCCCGTGAAATCGCCGTGGATGACTCGGAAGATCATGAGATCCTCGACCGATTTAAATACAAAGCGTTCGGAATTCCTTCACAGCAGCCGGCGCCCTGGAAATTTGATCCCAAGCACGCCTATGAGCAGAAGGAATTCTGGGAAATTTTCTACCGATGCATGGCCGGTCTCAAGGAGAGCATGGGGCTGGCATTCACCATGAGGGAACTGGAAGGTCTCTCCACGGAAGAAATCTGTAAGGAACTCCGGATCAAGCCGAACAATCTGTGGGTGTTGCTCCATCGCGCACGGGCCCAGCTGAAAGAGTGTCTCGAAGCGCACTGGATCACCCCCGAAGGGACTGAACAATGATCATGACGTGCAAACAGGTTGCCAAAGCTCTGGCAGAAAACAGGTATTATGAAATGCCGTGGAATCGGCGTATCACCATGTTTATTCACATCAGGATATGTGCGGTTTGCGGAAGATATCACCAGCAGGTAATCGATATGCAAAAAGGGATACACGACTACCTTGAGCATGAAGATGCCGGAGACATTACCCCTACGCTGCAGCTGTCCGATGAAGCCCGACAGCGCATTGCCGAAAAACTGAAGAAAGAAAAATGAACTCAACAGCCGCCAGAACAGGAAATTTACATTCGAGCTTCAGCATGCCCCTGTTGTTCATGCATGCCTGTTGTGCCGGCGTCTTTTTTGTTGAGGGAGGATGGCCGGCCTGGGGCATCTTCGGTCTTATGTATGTCCTGCACGTTTTTGCGCTGACCGCCGGGTTTCATCGCTATTTTTCCCATAAGAGCTTCAAGACCAGCCGCGCATTCCAGTTTATTCTGGCGCTTGCAGGCACTACGGCTGCACAGCGAGATCCACTCTGGTGGGCCAGCCATCATCGCGTACACCACCAGAATGCCGACACCGATGAAGATCCCCATTCCCCCCGGCAGCATGGATTCTGGTGGGCGCACATAGGCTGGGTCATGAAGCGGGAGCTCTCGGAAACCCGGTATGAACGCATCAGGGATTTTTCAAGGTATCCGGAACTCGTCTGGCTGAACCGCCACCCCTACCTGCCGGTCGTCGGATTGGCCCTGATGCTGTTTGCAACGGGTATGCTGATTGACATGATCCGACCGGCGTGGGGCATCACCGGTCCCCAGTTCCTATTTTACGGGTTCTTCCTCAGTACGATCGCTGTCTATCACGTCACCTTCTGCATAAACTCCGTAGCCCACCTGATTGGGAAAAGGCCCTACGATATTGAGGATGACAGCCGCAACAACTGGCTGCTTGGACTGCTCGCGGGCGGAGAAGGATGGCACAACAATCATCACCGTTACGCGGTCTGCACGCGGCAAGGCTTTCGCTGGTGGGAGATTGATCTTACCTACCTGATGCTACGGTTGCTTCAGGTTTTCCGGATTGTCTGGGACATCCGCGAACCCCCGAGTGCGCTTTTGCAGGAGCGAATGGATGCACAAAAACTGCGTGGACTTCGCACGGCTCCCCTTCTGCACAAACAACATCATCCGGGATCGAATCCTTCGATCTGATCAACCCGCGTGGCAAAGGAGGTATTGATATGAGCCATCTCATGGAACTCGCAGAAAAGGGGTGCATGCCCGACACGGCGATACGGGCCGGAATACGGAGGCTGTTGCGCGACCGCCTGCGTAGAGAGTGCGTAGAGACCGCTGAGCAGCAGCTGGAGAAACACTACCGTTTCATTGAAAACATGAAAGCCGGGCCGGTGGCTGTTGCAACTGACACGGCCAATGAACAGCATTATGAGGTTCCCGCACGCTTCTTTGAGACCTTCATGGGTCCGCATATGAAATACAGCTGCGGATACTGGCCGGAAGAACAGACCACCCTGCAGCAGGCCGAAGAAGCCATGCTTGAGCTCACGGCACAGCGCGCCGGACTCAAGGATGACATGGAAATTCTGGAGCTGGGCTGCGGCTGGGGTTCCCTCTCCCTTTGGATGGCCCAACGCTTCCCGAAGGCCCGCATTACGGCGATCTCTAATTCGCAAACCCAGAAAAACTATATCGATGCAAGAGGACTTCCGAATCTGGAGATCATCACCGCCGACATGAATGACTTCAACACGAAAAAGCAGTTTGACCGCGTGGTGTCTGTTGAAATGTTTGAGCACATGCGCAACTGGCCGGAATTGTTGCGTCGGATCAGAGGCTGGCTGAAGGAAGATGGCAAATTGTTTATCCATATCTTTGTGCACCGGGACATCAGCTACCTCTTCAATGATTCCGGCAAGGTAAACTGGATGGCGGATCACTTTTTCAAGGAGGGCATGATGCCCTCCGAAAACCTGCCGTTCATGTTGAACGATGACCTGTTGGTGGAACGACATTGGCGGGTCAACGGTCGGCACTATGCCCGGACCCTGAGGGCATGGCTGGACAACATTGATCGGAACCATGCACCGGCCATCGCATGGCTGGACAACGGATCCACCAGCGAGGCGCTGATTCGATATGGACGATGGCGCATCTTCTTCATGGCATGCGAAGAACTTTTTGGATTCAGAGAGGGCGAAGAATGGTATGTGGCTCATTATCTTTTCAAAAAGCGCTAACCCTAACCCTTATTGCAGGTGCCGGAATGTTTAACGGATGCTCAACCCGGCCGAGGAATATGGGACCCAGTCTCGAGGAGTACCGAAGGGAACTGAAGCGTGCCGAAGAAATCGCGGCGCCGGCCCCGGGCTGCGAAGTGGAAACCGAAGCCATACATCGGTTTGAAGCCTTCTATGCAGAGTATTCCGCCGAAGCGATTCGCAACGGAATCCGATCCGTCTATGCGAATGATGCCTGGTTCGGCGATCCCTATCACTCCGTGAAGGGAATAGCCGCTATTGAGAACTATTTTGTCGCCATGGCCGAACCGGTAGAGCATTGCACTTTTACCGTTGATGCCATGCAGCGCGCCGGCAATGACTATTATGCCCGCTGGACGATGCATCTCGTATCAAAGGCCGCCGGAAAGGAGCCCATTACGGCGATCGGAAACTCTCACCTGCGCTTTAACAAAGAGGGACAGATCATCTTCCAGCAGGATTACTGGGATACCAGTGTCCTGCTCGACCGGTTACCGGTGGTTGGATTCTGGACGCGGCTGGTAAAAGAAAAAATCATGAAAGGAATCAGTGAATGAAACGAACAGCAATTATGATGATTAGTTTATCCATGTTACTGAATGGTTGTATCGCCCAGAAACAGAAGGAGGTTCCAGTGACTGATTTTTACAGCATTGAAGCCAATACCATTACCGGACAATCGGTAAAGATGGGACAATATAAGGGAAATGTCTTGCTGATAGTAAACACCGCCAGCAAATGCGGTTTTACCGGACAGTATGCAGGCCTGCAGGAGCTGTATGAAAAATACAAAGATCAGGATTTCCTGATTCTGGGCTTTCCTTCCAACGACTTCCTCAAACAAGAGCCAGGCAGCAACGAGGAGATTGCAGCCTTCTGCACGAAGAACTATGGCGTGACCTTCCCCATGTTTGAAAAAATTGTGGTTAAGGGAGATGGACAGCATCCCCTTTATGCCTACCTGACATCAACGCAGACCAACCCTGAATTTGAAGGGGAGATCAGTTGGAACTTTAACAAGTTTCTCATTTCGAAGGACGGGAAAATCGTGAATCGGTTTGATAGCCGGACCAAGCCGGATGACAAGGGACTGGTACAGGCACTGAAGGCTGAGCTCGTAAAATGAAACAGATGATACATCTCTTTGCATGCTTCGCGATTATGCTGATTGCAGCCAGCTGTCGTTCTACGTCGGACCTGAAAGTGATATCAGGGTTTGAAGTGGATCGCTACCTGGGGACGTGGTACGAGGCGGCCCGCTTCCCGCACCGCTTTGAAAAGGACCTGGTGGCAGTCACTGCAGACTACAGCCGCAATCCGGATGGAACCATCCGGGTGATCAACCGGGGGTATCATCCGGGAAAGAACAAATGGGAAACGGCGGAAGGAGAGGCACGCTTCAGGGATGATCCAACCGTCGGCTGGCTCGAGGTCAGTTTTTTCAAGCCGTTCTATGGAGCATATAAGATTCTCTATCTGGATAAAGAGTACACCGAAGCAATTGTAGCCGGGCCCACCTATGGATACTTCTGGATTCTCACGCGCGAACCGGAATTGCCGAAGGAGCGGCTTGGACAGTTGGTTCGCAAAGCGGCGGACTTTGGGTTTGATACCAACCGCATTGAATTTGTTGCTCAGGAAATGAACCGGTGAGCAAACCGCAGCATATAGCTGTTATAGGGTCCGGCGCGGCCGGATTGACTGCAACGCATCTTCTTCAGCGCCATCATCAGGTAACGCTGATTGAGAAGAACGATCGGATTGGCGGACATACCAACACGATCATTATTCCTGACGGACCTGATGCCGGCACCCCGGTCGACACCGGCTTCATTGTGATGAACCACCGCAACTATCCCCTGCTCACCCACCTATTTGAACAGCTCGGCGTTGCACTGCACGACAGCAACATGTCGTTCGGCTATCATGACCTCCCGTCCGGCATGCAGTATTGCGGCGACGGGCTGAATGGATTGTTTGCCCAGAGAACCAATCTACTGCGCCCCAGATTTATTCATATGATTCGCGATGTACTGCGCTTTTTCAAACTGGCGGAATCGGATCTCGAAGGGATGAACCTGACAGATGAAACACTGGGTGATTACCTGAAGCGAAACCGTTTTGGCCAAGCTTTTATCGACCATCATCTCATTCCCATGGGATCGGCCATCTGGTCGACCCCCTGTGAACAGATGATGGAATTTCCCGCGCGTAGCTTCCTCCAGTTTTTTCACAACCATGGACTGCTGACCCTGAACGACCGTCCGCAGTGGAAAACCGTCGTGGGAGGAAGCTGCGACTATGTCCGGCGCATGAAGTCCGAGTGGAACAACGTCGATGTTCGCACCGGGATAAGCATCCAGCAAATTATCCGCAGTAAGGATGGTGTGCATATTGAGCTGAAAGGGGCCGGGCAGGAAACCTTTGATCAAGTCATCATCGCCACGCATGCCGACCAGGCGCTGCTGTTGCTGGGAGATCCGACGGAACGGGAGCAGGCTGCTCTGGGTTGTTGGCAATACACGCCGAGCCGCACCTACCTGCATACCGATGAGTCGGTCATGCCACCCCTGCGCAGGATCTGGAGTTCATGGAACTTCAAACGGATCGAGGGAAGCAAGACCTGCCTGACCTATCACATGAACCGCCTGCAGGGACTGCAGACTCAAAAGCAGTATTTTGTGTCACTGAACCTACCCAAACCGCCCAGAGACATCGTAAAAGAGATTGATTATGAACATCCGATGTACACCCGCGATGCCCTGGCGTCCCAAGCCCTGCTACGCCAACTCAACGGTGATAACCATACCTGGTTTGCCGGGAGTTATTTTGGAAACGGCTTTCATGAAGATGCGGTGCGCTCTGCGGTGGAGGTGGCCGAGGCATTTGGAATCAATCTATGAACAGCCTGATCTACAGCGGCAAGGTCATGCATGCCCGGCAAAGTCCATTTTATCATCGATGGGTATTTCCTTATGTTTTTTATGCCATCGATCTGGATGAACTGCCGGAGCTGGACCGCCGCGTGACAGGATTCGGATTCAACCGCTGGAACCCGGTGTCGCTGCGTGAAAAGGATTACCTGCACGGCAGCGGTCCCTTTCGCGAGCAGTTATCGGAGTTTGTGAATCTGAATGAAATCGACCGCATCATACTGATTACATCGGCCCGCTGGATCAAACGGATTTTCAATCCGGTGAGCTTTTACTATTGCCTGAAGGCGGATGGGAGTCCTGGCTGCATGGTGGCAGAGGTCAACAACACCTTTGGTGAGCGACACCTGTATGTGCTCTCCTCCGGTGATGCATTCCCGGTCCGCTGCAGCCATGACAAGCAGTTTCACGTATCCCCTTTTAACACCATGCAGGGAACGTATGACTTTACCTTTTCCGAGCCGGGGAAGGAACTTGAGATACGAATCCGGCTGACTCAGGACAACACGGTTATCATGGATGCCGCCCTGTGGGGTTCCGGCAGGCCGTTGACCACAAAAAACCTCTGGCAAACCATGTTGCGGCATCCGTTCACCGCATGGATGACCATGCCGCGCATCCTCGGGCAGGCGGCCCTGCTGTATTACCGTAAAAAACTGCCGCTTCACCGTAAGCCGGCACCATCCAGCCCCATGACCATCAAGGAGTGTGCATGATGTCTGACGCCATTCACAAAATCTGTTTTGACCTGGTTGACCGGCAACTTCAAAACATTGAAAAGGGACACCTGCAGCTGGATCTGTCTGATGGCACGCAGCGGCACTATGGCGATGACTCCGAGCCGAAAATCATCAGTGTTCATCATGAACGGTTCTTCTCACGATTGGCCATGGGCGGCAACATCGGGATAGGAGAGAGCTGGAGTGATGGCGACTGGGACAGCCCCCACCTGACCGATGTCCTCATGCTCTTTATTAACAATATGCAACAGTTGAAGGCCAGCGGACTGACCGCCGGACTGATCAAGCGCGTTCAACATCTGCTGCAGCATGCGCGCAATCGAAACACGCAGGAAGGAAGCCGGCGCAATATCCATGCGCATTATGACCTGGGAAATGATTTTTACCGACTGTTCCTCGACCCCGAAACCATGATGTATTCCAGTGCCTTGTTTGACAATCCGGGTGATTCCCTGGCAGAGGCCCAGCGCAACAAGATTGCCCGACTGATCGAACTGGCGGACATCAGGCCGGAGCACCATGTCCTGGAGATCGGGTGCGGCTGGGGTGGATTTGCCATTGAAACAGCCCGCCGGACCGGTTGCCGCGTGACCGGAATCACCATCTCCGAAGAGCAGTTTGCTTTTGCCAGAGAGCGTGTCATTCAGGAAGGACTGCAAGACCGGGTACGAATCGAGTTTTGTGATTACCGGAAGATGGACGGATCCTTTGACCGAATTGTTTCCATTGAAATGCTCGAAGCCGTCGGACATGCCTATTATGGAACTTTTTTTGAAACGTGCGACAAACTCCTCCGCCCCGGCGGTCGGATGGCGTTGCAGGTGATTACCATTCCCGATCAGCGCTACGACAGCTATCGGCGCAACCCGGACTGGATCCAGAAGCACATCTTTCCCGGCGGCATGCTGCCGTCGTTGACCGAGTTGTCCAAAGCCATGACCCGCCACTCCCGACTTACCGTCGAACATCTTGATAACATCGGCATACACTATGCAGAAACCCTGCGGCGCTGGAGGGATGCATTTTCTGCAGAGACCGAAAGACTGGAACTGCTGGGGTATGATGAAAACTTCCGGCGAAAGTGGGTCTATTATCTCTGCTACTGTGAAGCCGGATTCCAGACCCGTTTCACCAACAACCTGCATCTTGTACTGACGAGGCCGGCGGAAATACCGAGCTAATTTGTTGCTGCGGCGGCTTTCAGAGCCGCAAGAAAGGCGGCATAGGGACTGGAGATGGAGGTGCCGGCATAGGTCTGGCCGTTAAAATTGGCAATCGCCGGCTCCCATATCTGAACAAAGTCGCCATAGTTTGAGTTTTCCCAGACGCTGCCGTCTGGATTCAGGCCGCCTACGGCAATCACAGATTCGTATCCGGCGGGATAGATCAGCGTTCCGGTCGGTTCATTTCCGGCGGAGGCATACAACGTCACTCCGAGCGATGCGGCATAGTTCATCGCCGTTTCCAGAAAACTACTGTCGATGTCCGATCCCCAGCTCATGCTGACGATTGAAACGTCGGAGTTGGAAGCATAATCCAACGCCCGGTAAATGATATCCGAGCTCGTCATTCCGTTTTCATCAAATGCCATGATCGAAAGAACCGGCACCCCGGAGGTAGCCGCATCGGCGCCTTCCGGAGTGAGCGCACCGGACGCAATCAGCGAAGTGAGTGTCCCGTGGCCGGACGGATCATAGATGGAATCGGAGGGATCGACGGCATTATAGGTGCCTCGGATAAACGGCAGGTCGGCATACTGTGGATCCAGTCCGGAATCGAGCACCGCCACCGCGGTCTCGCCCGACTGAAGATGCAGGTTGATTCCGTCGATGGTTCCGGTCAGCGGGATACTGGCGCTGTCGATACGGGAAAATGCTCGGTTCGGTTCGGCTCCGTCCACCTTATCCTGCGCCAGCGCGATGGCGATCGCCTCTTCCACAGTCAGTCCTTCGCCGATCCGGATACGGTAGACACCCGGCGGATTAATCACCTCAATCACGGTTCCGCTAAGCTTGGCCAGCAGAGCGTTAAGATCTTTTTCCGTGGCACCCTCGGCGAATCCGACCATGATCTCTCCGCGGATATATTTAATGCCTCCGGCGCCTTCCACCACATCCAGCACCTTGCGGTCTTTCGAGAGCCGTTCGACGGACGAACGGGAGCCGTCCGAAAAAATGCGAATCGTGTCCAGCTGATCAAAATCGCCCAGCGGTCCCTTAATCCGTTTCCATTCGAGCAGATAGGTATTCGGTCCGGCGAGCTGGGCAATCACCCGTTCCATACGTGCATTTTCCCAGCTCCCGGTAACCCGGTCGAGTTCCAGCGACGGATCGATCAGCACCTCGACCCCGCACTCTTCAAACAGGCGAAGGACTTTGACCAGTGAGGCTCCGCCTCCATCCAGCCACACACGATCGCCCTCCATGCGGAGCGAGGCCGACCACGCAGCCAGCGGAAGCAGAAACAGGAGGATGACAGCTTTTAATCTCATGGAGGGAACATAACGTCCACACCTCAAAAAACAATGCATTCCGAATGCGATGCAATCGCCTTCGCGGTCTTGTCATGCACCGTCTTTCTGAAGTAAGGTCCGGCGCATGAATTTGGACGTACGAGAAGCAAAACAGATTACGATCATCGGCATGGTGGTTAACCTGGTGTTGTCAGCAGCAAAATTTGCACTGGGTATTCTCGGCCATTCACAGGCCGTTATTGCCGACGCCGTCCACAGCCTTTCCGACATGGCGACCGATCTGTTGGTGCTCTTCGGCATTAAGATCTGGTCGGCTCCGGCCGATGAGCGCCATCCGTACGGTCATCAGCGGATCGAAACCATCGTCACCCTGCTGATCAGTATCCTGCTGGCCGTTGTTGCCTTTGAAATCGGGTGGAGCGCGATAGAGCGTCTCGGGGAACCCGGCAACAAACCGCCCCTGCTTTTCGCCGTGATCGGCCCGCTGGTTTCCATGATCGCCAAGGAAATCCTGTTCCGCAAAACACGCGCCGTCGGCAAACGCATTCACTCTTCCGCACTGATTGCGAATGCGTGGCACCACCGCAGCGATGCCCTCAGTTCCGTACCGGCACTGGTGACCGTGGGCATTTCAGCCGTTAATCCGGAGTGGGCCTTTCTCGATGCACTCGGCGCGGTGCTGGTCGCCGGACTCATTATCAAGGTGGCCTGGGAAATCGCGTTTCCGGCGCTCTCCGATCTCTCCGAACGCGGTGCGGATGATGACGAGGTTCGCGCCATTCGGCGGTTGACCAATTCCATCAACGGCGTCTGTTCCGTGCATCGTATCCGCACCCGCCGGCTTGGTGCCGGATGGTTTGTTGATCTGCATGTGATGGTTGACGGGGACCTCTCCGTTCGCGAAGGTCACGACATCGCCACCGCCGTCCAGCATCTCCTGCTCGAAGAGGGCCCCGCCGTTGCCGACGTCACGGTCCATATCGAGCCGGAAGATGATCACTGATCCCCGGCCACACCGGAGTTTCTTCAGACATCGGCATTACCGCTTGAGCGGAAGGAAGAGCAGGTCGAGTTTTTTCCGGTCGGTTTCAGGATCTTTCTCATAGCGGAACAGCCGCCAGAGCACGGACATTTTGTAATAGCCGTCCTTGTATGAATCGATCGTGATACCGGGGAAAATATCGGTGCTCATATCGCCGTTCAGCTTTTCGTAATGGTAGAGTCGCCAGAGGATGCGCCGGCGGAAATAGTCGTGCTCCTCATCCTTTGTCCCCTCTTCATGACGGGTGTCATACAGGATTCCGAGGAGCGAAGAGGTTTCCAGCCGATTGTCCGCCGGGGCATAGTCGCGGACTTCATGATTCCATAGCGGGAAAAATCCCTGATCCTTGGTATACACGCTGCGCTCCAGCCGGTTTCCATCATCATCGAGTTCATAACGCCAATGTTCATCCGACTGACCGAAAGAGAGCAGATAATGAAATCGACGGGACTCTTCGGAATATTTTTTTGAATCATCGGACCGTGACATCCATTCATATTCCGTGCGGGTCGAATCATAAATCCCCATGAACCCGTGACTTTTCCGGTTTTCCGAACGATTGTAATACCCCAGCGGGAAATAGTACCCCCTGACCGCATCGCTGGAGATATCTTTACGGTGCCAGTAAAGCGGAAAGACCCAGCTGCCCGCTTTACCGCTGCCGGCTTCATAACGTCCGACCAGCGGCGTGGCAAAATAGCTCTTTTTCCGGTTGGTTCCATAGATCGCCGAATAAAAATATTCATCCTTCGCCCACGCATAGAAAGGCAGTACATGCGAACCCTCCACGCCGGATGCGCCGGTCCGCCAATGGCCGATTCCGCCCAGCAGCAGGAGATCCGTGAATTCCGGCGACTCGCTCCAGCCGCTCAGTAGCAGCGGAAGCGCATGCTGCTGTCGATCGCTGGAGGTCCATGTGGAATACGGCAGGGAGAAAAAGGTGTTATTCTCCGGCGCCGCATAATAGAGCGGCAACGCATAGTGGTACGAATACGCGCCGCCTTTTCGATAACCGGCCAGCCCCAGCGCAATGGTTGCACCGGAGCTGTCGGAATCATTGTACCAACGGCTCAGCAATGGAAGAATCATGCGATTCTTTCGATCGCCGTTGCTCCAGCTGGAATACGGAATCGAGAAGAAATTGTCCTGCTCCGGCGCCGTATAATAGAGCGGAAGCACATAGTGATATGGTTCGTCTCCGCCTGCACGGAATCCGGCAAGACCGGCAGCCAGCACTGCCCGCGTAGAATTCGTGCCGGACTGCCAGCCGCTCAGCAACGGCGGAATCACATGATTCGTCCGATCTCCGTTGGGCCACGCGCTGTATGGCAGGGATATAAAGGTATCGTTGGCCGGTGATGCATAGTAGAGCGGTGCAACATAGGAGTACGGATCCGATCCGCCAGCCCGGAAGCCGGCAAGTCCGGCGGCGATCACAGCGCGTGCCGATTCGTCATTGCGCTGCCAGCCGCTCAGCAGCGGCGGAACCATGTGGTTCTGGTTTGAACCGTGCTGCCACGTTGCGTATGGCACAGAGACGAAGCGGCCGTCTTCCGGCGCCCGGTAATAAAGTGGAAAAACATAGCTCGAGCTGCGTTCCGGATTCCAGTGCCGGGCTGCCAGACCGGCCAGATACATATTCCGGCCGGATTCTTCATTTTTCGAGCCGCCGCTCAGCAGCGGCAGTGCGATCCAGCTCTGCTCTTCACCAAGGCGCCACCGACCGCCCAGCAACGTCATAAAATGCGCGTCATATTCATCGTTCACATAGACAAAAGGAATATAACAGCGCCATGCAGGAGTCCCGTCTTCATGGAGTTTGCGTGCATAGAACGGAGTAATCATGACCGAACCGTCGGGCGACTCAGCGCCATAGTAAAACGGAAAAGAGGCCTGCCACGCCGTTCCATCGGCATGATGTTCAGACATCCAAACCGGCGAATAGAATGCCGACGAATTGGTGCTGTATCCGTGATAATAGAACGGAATCGTGGTGTTCCAGCCGGAGCCGTCGGCCTTTTTCTGCGACATCCATGGCAAGGAGTAGAATGAGGAGACCTCATCGGAATATCCGCGGTAATACAAAGGGAACGATCCGTGCCAGACGGAGCCGTCGGACCGTGTTTTTGAAAGCCACGGAAGCGAATAAAACGCCGATTCATCCTCGCTGTAGCTTCTGTAATAGAGCGGCGCCAAAGCATGCCAGCCGGAGCCGTCCGCCCGCTTTTTCATCCACCACGGCAGGGAATAAAAAGCTGCTTTGTTTTCTCCATACCCATAGTAATAGAGAGGGAACATGGCATTGAATCCGGAACCGTCCGCCCGGGTCTTCCACCACCACGGCAGCGTGTAGAGCGCGCGCTCATCGGCATCATTCCCATAATAATAGAGAGGAAACAGGTGGTGCCGCAGTTCATTGTCAGAACGGGAAACCCCGCCCAACCCCAGCAGGTATCGAAGCTGTGATCCATAAGGATCGCGACTGCCCCAGGACAACGCAGGGAACGCGGCCCAGCCGAAGCGCTCACCCTCCCAGCTTCGATAGCAGAGCGGCAGCGCCATATCCCAGCTTTTCTCGCCGGAAACGGTACTGCGACTGAAGCTGTATGGAAGCGAGAGAAAGGTGTTGCGATCGTCGGCGTTCGCGTGGGCATACAACGGAAGTGCCCAGCTGCCCTTTGACTCCGGATCTTCGTAGGAATGGATCAGCGGCCACGCAATATACTGGCTGTATCCGGTTTCCGTATCCTTCCTGCTGTAAATCGGCCAGCAGCGCCAAGCGCTCCATGTATCATAATCGTGATGCGCAAAAAACGGCCACATCAGGTGCAGCGAATTTCCGTACGACCGGTTGATCCAGATCCAGAAAGGAAACAGCGAGTCGTATCCCGTCCCGCTGACCGGATGGCCTTCATGCCAATAGAGCGGAACGACATTGCAAAATTCCTCCCCCCAGTAAACCGGGAATATCCGGTAGTTCTTACCGGACGGATCAAAACGCCCGATCGGCCAGGCCACATTATAGACCGGCTGATCCGTGTCGGTTCCATAGGCGGAATAGATCGGGCGCACCGCCTGATAGCTCGGACAGAACTCCATCAGGGGCCAAAGGATCGAAAGCGCCGGCTTCCTGTAATACACCAAAGGCCACGCATTAATCCGGTTCGATGCCGGACCTTCCCTCGTTTCATACTCGCCGGAATAAAGCGGCGTCCCCTTCATCGACGAGGTCGTGCACCCCGCCAGTAACAACATTCCAGCGGCCAACGGCAGCAACCATTTTTTCATGTCATTCTCCAGTCAACGGTTATTGCCTCCCGCTCCGCTGACTCACCCATACTATGGTCTTCACTCCGCAAGCTGGCAAATTAAAACCTCGAAGACTGAATGCGTTTGACGAGCCCCTCCGAAACCCGCAAAATCCCGCGCCTATATGAAACAGGAAACAGCAACCGTACTCGAACACGACAATTTCCAGGGCGATTACCGCATCCTCCGGCTCGCAGCGCCGACCGTTGGACCGCTGGTCGTTCCCGGACAATTCCTCCACCTTCAAATCCCGCAGCTTGGCGACCGCATCCTGCGCCGCCCCTTCAGCATCTACAAAGCGGGCGCTGAAGGCGTGAGCATTCTATATAAACCGGTCGGACGCGGAACCGAAGCGATGAAACCCCTGAAAGCGGGCGACAGCGTCGACATTATCGGACCGCTCGGCAACGGCTATCCGCAGATGACCGAAGGAAAAATTCCGGTTCTCGTTGCCGGAGGCTACGGCAACGCTGCACTTTATCTGAAAGCGCGCGATCTTCCGATCAAAGGCGTGGCGTTCTTCGGAGGGCGCACCGCTCAGGATATTCTCTGCATCGAAGAGTTCAAGGCGCTCGGCTGGGATGTCCGGCCCACCACCAACGACGGTTCACTCGGCGTTGAAGGACTGGTGATCGATGCATTTGATCCGTGGATGAAGGATCAGAATGCCCGCGATCTGGAGCTGTTTGTGTGCGGCCCGAATCCGATGCTCAAGGCAATGGGCGACCGCGCAATCGAACATGATTTTACGGCATGGCTGTCGCTCGACAAAAACATGGCCTGCGGCGTGGGCGCCTGCCTGACCTGCGTCATTAAGCGGAAAACGGCCGACGGCTGGGAATGGGCGCGTTGCTGCAAAGACGGCCCGATTTTTGAGTCCAGAGAGATTATCTGGGAAGAACAGGTTTAGTATGAGTGTTGATCTGAAAGTTAAAATCGGCTCGATGGAGATGAAAAATCCGGTGACGGTGGCATCGGGCACATTCGGCTACGGCCCGGAATATGCCGACCTCGTCGATCTGAATCGTCTGGGCGCCATCACCGTCAAGGGCATCTGTCCAGAAGAACATGTGGGCAATCCGACCCCGCGCACCTTTGAAACCCGCGGCGGCATGCTCAATGCGATCGGCCTGCCCGGCCCCGGGGCCAAAGGATTTCTGGATAAGTATGTACCGTTCCTCAAGCAGTTTGACACCCCCGTAATCGTTAACATCTGGGGCAAGGTTATGGAGGACTATGGCCGAGTTGTCGAACTGCTGGATGACTGCGAAACGGTTTCCGCCTACGAAATCAACCTCTCCTGCCCGAACGTCAAGGAGGGCGGCTCCGCCTTCGGAACCGAAGTCGCCATGTTTTCCCGCGTGATCGAACTGGTACGCGGAAAAACGCAGAAACCGATTATTCCCAAGCTGGCCCCCAATGTTCCCAACATTGCTGCATTCGCCAAAGCGGCGGAAAACTGCGGCGCCGACGCTATCTCGATCATGAACACCATGCCGGCAATGGCCATTAACATTGAAACGCTGAAACCGGAACTGGCAAATAAGTTCGGAGGACTCAGCGGCCCGCCGATTAAACCGATCGCGATTAAGCTCGTTTTTGATGCGGCACGGGCCATCGATATTCCGATTATCGGCATGGGCGGTATTTTCGAGCCGGAAGACGCGGTGGAATTCATGGTGGCCGGCGCCTCGGCCATCGCCGTCGGAACGGCCAATTTTATTGATCCTGCGACGATTGACCGTGTGATTGACGGCATTGCAGCCTATGCAGAACGCAAGGGATACCGTTCGGCCCAGGACATTGTCGGAACGGTTATTGCATGATGACGCTGCGCCGTATCGGGACCATTGCACTGGGTACGATCTTTATCGGCGCCATGGTTTATTATTCCTTTTTCCAGCGGTTTGTTCCCGGAGCGGTTTGCGATGCAATGCCGGCGGATTCCCGATGTGTCTACCGCGCCGCATCTCTGGACGAACTGCTGGAGAGCCCGGTCTGCAGCCAGCTGGATAAGGCACTCGGACAGGAATATCAACTGAAAGAATTTGCGGCGGGGAGTTCATGGTTCCGGTTTTCAACCGCATCGGAGATTGCGATTGCAGATATCCCGTTCTGCGGAACCAGCACCGGAAAAAGCTGGGCGGCGGCCAGCTGGGTTGGATGGCGCAGTCCATGGCTACGATGGAAACTGGAAAACTCATTCGATCCAAACCTCCGGTTTCTTTCCAAATATGCTGTTTGGCCGATTTGGCAGTATGATGCGCCGGACCTGCCAGAAGGAATGACCCTGACGCTCGCCCTTACAGACAATCTGATACTCGCTTGCCTTTCCGAACGTCCCGCGGATATTCTTGTCCTGCTGGAAGCCTACGATCGTTCCACTCCCGGCATAAACCCTTAATCAAGGATCCCGATCATGACCCGAAAACTGTTTGCTCTATTCACCGCCGGCGCACTGCTTGCCGGTTGCAGCACCTTCAAAAAAGACAAGGATCATGAAGCCCCCCTCAGTAAGGCTCAGATTCAGAGCGCACTGGTCAGAGCAAAGCCCCCCCAGCAGTTTGGCTTTGCGGTTTATCCTACCCAGAACGGCATTGCCATGAACGGACGCGCCCGCCTGCATCCACAGCATATAGCCGCCGTAAAATCCATATCGAATGAACTGCCGGTCATCAAGCTTCGCGGGGCGGAAGCCCGCATGAAACTGAATGCGATTATCGACCCGGTTTCAGAATATTCCTGGATTGATTATGACACCGCCATGGAGCTCCGAGGCAGCTTTTTGGGGCTCGACGGCCGCACGCTGCCCTATAAAGGCCGCATGAATATCGGGAACATTGAAGCCTATGCGGCGGTCCTTCCCCAGCTTCGTATTGAACAGCTCTTTATCGAGAGCATCCCCGTCTATGTCCGAATGGCAACGGGATCCATCGGCCAGCTTGACCGCGGCATAAAATCCCCGCGAGTCAACGCGCTGCTCGGCTACGACCTGCTCCGTAACTTTGAGTATATCCAGTTTGATCCGGTGTCAGGCAATATTACGTTTTCATCCACGTCCACCTACACGCCGGACGAAAATCTGCTGATCGGACGTGCCGCAATCATCAGTCAGGATGGCCTCGGTCTGGCTGTTTCCGGTGACATCGACGGTGAAGCCACCCCGATCCTGCTGGACTTTGCGGGCAATTATTATTTTGCGCGCCCCCGCGCCACCATGAACACGACCCAAAACGTCGGACTGGGCGAAGTGATTTACGTTAACGCCCCGACCCGCAATGCGCTCACAGACGACGGAATGCCGCGTGCCGGACTGCAGATGCTTATGAAATACAAGGTCACTATCTGCCCGCGAACCAGTCTGGTCTATTTTGAGCGACCGATGAAATAGTTCATTCGGGAGCGGATCAGATGCCGTATGGCCAGCACCGGATGAAGAAACGGCATGCGAGGACCCGCATAACGCATGATTTCCCGAATCCGCTCCCGCATCTCCGGTTTATAACAGTGAACCGAACATCGGTTGCATACCGGCTTATCCGAACCAAACGGACATTTTTCGATACGCTGCTCCGCATATTTCAGGAGTCCGGCGCATTCCGGACAGGGGACCTGAGACGATTCATGATGCCCTCGACAATAGATGCGAACCATAACCCGAATTGTTTTCACCTCATTTTTCACGCCGGAGTTATCCCTTAAAATCGATATATTTCCTCTAAAAATCCGTTTTTTTCTATCCGGCCGAACTTTTATCCAAAAAAATTCATGAATTGAGTAACACCTTGGGAAAAGCCCTCGTATTACATAACGAACCCAAACAACCCAATTGAAGCAACGCAGCTCAAGTGAACCCAAACCTATTGCATAGCTTCACAACTTACTCTGAACCCCGTCTAACCAGCGGGGTTTTATTTTGCCCGCATCGCATCACGATGCTACGATTTAACCAACTTTTTGTGATGAGTAGATAAAGCATGGACGAATCAGCCAACCAGAAGCCGAACAGGAAGCCGGCCCCGAAGTCGGGAAACCGGGAGATCAGCAACGCCAATCTGTTTGCAGATGACATCATTTTTTCCGATACGGAAAAGATTCTTTTCGAAGAAGACCTGAACGAAACCGCCACCCGGCGCGATGGACTGATGGACGGCAATCCGGCGGACCGATATACCCCTCACCAGAAACTGAATGAAGGCGGAATGAAGGCGATCTGGGAAGTGGACGATCACCGCACCGCACGTAAGGTGGCCATGGCCCTGATTCAGGATTCAAAAATCGCATCCGAAGCAGATATCGACTCCTTCCTCTATGAAGCACGCCTGACGGCCAACCTGCAGCATCCGAATATTATTCCCATCTACGATATCGCGGTGGATGAAAACGGAAACCCCTATTTCACCATGAAGGCGCTCAAGGGGGAAACGCTGGGCGATATCATTAAAAAGCTGCGTCAGGGCAGCCCGGAATACAGCAAGCGTTACACCCGCACGCGACTGCTGGGTATTTTCCTCAAGGTCTGCAATGCCATCGATTATGCACACACAAAAGGCGTAATCCACCTGGACCTCAAGCCTTCCAATGTGATTGTCGGCGATTTCGGCGACGTTCATGTACTTGACTGGGGACTGTCCACGCTTATTACCCATCTGGATGAATATGACGGAGCCCCGGTCTCCTGGCAGAGTCTCGACGATGTGGCTCTGGAAAACGGTCAGACACTCACCCGCTACCTCGAAAGCTCCGCCAAGCGGCGGCATGTCGTGGGCGGAACGCCGGGTTATATGTCGCCGGAACAGGCACAGGGATCGCCGGCTGACATCGATTTCCAGACCGATATCTACATGCTAGGAGCAATGCTGTATGAGCTTCTGACCTTTGAATGTCCGATCACCGGCGACACCGTCCGGGAAGTTCTCCAGAAAACAGTGCGCGGCGATTTTCCGGAGCCGGCCAAGCGGGCACCGAAACAGAAGATTCCCCCTGCTCTCGCCGCGATTGTGATGAAATCCATGAAGACCGATCCGAGCGAACGCTATCCGAATGTCTCCGGACTCATCCGGGACATCCACCAGTATCAGGACGGCTTTGCGACCCTGGCGGAAAATCCCACGTTCATCACCCATTTTGCCCTGCTGGTCCGGCGCCATAAACTGGCGGTCAGCCTGATCGGCATTTCGAGCATCATTATCGGAGTGATTCTGACCAACAGCTTTATCTCGGTTACAAACAGCGAGAAGGTGGCGCGCGACGCACTGGCATCGCTCAAGGAGAAGAACGACTTTATTGCCCAGACTGCCAAACAGGTTGCGCCGGACTATCTGGATCTTGCACAGCGGGAGGAGCGGTCCTATGCCTTTGAAGCTGCCGAGCAGGATCTGGATCGCAGCCTGGCCTTCGATCCGTCAAATCCCGAGGCATGGAACATGAAGCTCCGCATGCTGCTAGCACAGCAGCGTTTTGCAGAAGCACGCGAAATTCTTGCCGGCGAAACCGGCCCGAACGATGACGAAGCCCTTCGCAAACTGGCTAACAGCGGACGCTATGTAAATCCAGTAACGGATTCCGACCTGCCGCGTCTTGCCACGGATTTCCGGGCGAACGGACTCGGTGCGGGTATTCCACGCCTGTTCTATGAGGCAAACCGCGCCCCGTTCAATCCGTCAACCCGGTTTCAGGCGATTGCCGAGGCATTGCGACAGCTGAATCCGACCGTTCAGAACCTGAACTTTTCATGGAAGCCGGTGGAAGCCGGCGGCTGGCATATTGATATTTCCAACAATCCCGGGCTTGATGACATCACTCCGCTGTGCGGCCTCCGGATTGTCAGCCTTAATGCCGAAAAAATCGGTGCGCCGGACCTTGCGCTCCTTCCTGAAAAGGGATTGAAGTCGCTGGATCTTTCGGATGTCCGGCTTAACCACCTGCCTGCCCAAGAAAAATGGACCGAACTAGAAACGCTTGATATCAGTGGCACACGCATCCGGAATCTGGCAGGACTTGTTGAATTTCCAAGGTTGGCAACACTCGATATCAGCCGAATCGATGGCCTATCAATCTCTCCGCAGCTGATCTGGTGCCGAAATCTGAAAATGCTGACCGTGGCTGAAACATTCCGGAACGATCCGACCGTTCAGTCTCTGGCGCGGCGCGGCGTTATTATTATCTACACCAGGAACTGAAATGGATCCCGAGAATTATAACCCGACCCGCGTCACCCTGCTGGCCAAACTGAAAAAAACTGAAAACGACGAAGCATGGCTTGAATTTGAGAATATCTATCGAGGATTTATCCTCAGCCTGATCCTGCGGATGGGAATCAATGCGGAGGACGCGGAGGATATCAGTCAGGCGGTTCTGACCAAGGTTTGGCAGAAGATCGAGGATTTCGAATATAATCAGAATAAGGGCAAGTTTCATAACTGGCTTGCGGCCATGACCCGCAATACGGTGAAGGACTTTTTCCGAACCAAAAAAAACTTCATCACCGGCCGCGATTCTGTCGAATATCAGGAACAGTATCACGAAATTGAGGAACAGGTTCTTCCCGATATCGAGAGCCTCGCCCGCGAAGAATGGGTCCTGCATATCACCAATCTGGCATGGGATAATATCAAGAACGACATCTACGAGACGAAACGGGAAGTCTTCAAACTGGTATCCCAGGAGGTTCCAAACCGGGAAATTGCCGAAAAACTGAGCATTTCCGAAGCCAGCGTCCGGGTTTACAAGGCCGAGGTCTTTGAAAAAATGAGGGCGGAAATCACCCGTCTGAACCGCGAATTAGGCTGAAAAATCGCCTTCCCGAAAAAAAAATGATAAAAAAACACCGTTTTGGATAACAGCCTCCCGACTCCCTACGTATACATAACGAACCCAACAATTTCATAGGGCAGCGCAACAACCCATAACCCAAAAGTTGCAGCCCGTTACTCCGGCCCCGCCTTAACCCAGCGGGGTTTTTCTTTTGTCCAGGCCACGAACTAAAGGGAAAGGCCTCGGCAAATGCCAAGGCCTTTCAGGGGATACCGGGCCACCGTTTCCGGAGGGAGGGCCTTCATGCGATGGCCCGGATTTCAGGGAGATTGTTTTTTCAGCGCCGGCCGAACCGTCGCCATGATCCGTTAATACGAGACCTCCACCTTGTAGAATCCGCAGGCCTCATTATCCGGGTCTACGATGATCATGGGCGATCCGTCGCCGATTTCACCGGCCACGACCACGTGCCACGCATCACCGATAAAACCGCAACCATAAACAGTGTACGAGCGACCGACCGCGGTATCAAAGACCACTTCGCATCCACCCTCGGCCAGCGGCCGAATATCGGAGACATAGAAGAAGGACCCCGGATCCGAAGCATCCGTTCCGGCAATCATTTCATCGCCATCACAGCTCTTATCACCATCCGTATCCGAATTGGTCGGATCGGTACCGGCAAGATATTCTGCCAGGTTGGACATGCCGTCGAAATCGCTGTCGGTCTCTGTCGATGACAGGCCATACTGTGCCATGAAATCAAGCAGCGCAGCGGCCACGGTTGTCGGATCGGTACCCGCGGCAATCTCATCGATGTCCAGCGTTCCGTCGCCATCCGTATCCACCAGCGGATTGATATATTCATACGCACCGATATCAATCGAGTAATAGTTGTTGGCGATCGTATCACCATCCAGCGGACGCTGAACACCATCACGGTCATACAGCGGCGCAACATAGAAAGTACCTGCATCCACGCAGGGAGAGCTTCCGGTCAGGTGATAATCCCCGCCACCAACAAAGGCCGGATTGGCATCCGAATTAAAGCGATCCACCACAAAACCGAAGCCGTCGCTCATCACGCAGTACCACGGGTCAAAATGGCTGGTTCCCTCGTTACAGTGCAATGTATTGAAGCTGCTGTTCCCCGGCGTGTAGAGCACAATATTTGTTGACTCTGTATCAAGCCATGCGTTGCTGCACACATTGCCCCACAAAATGTCATTGCGCAGGAATTCGACATAATTTCCGTACGTAGTAATCCCGCCGCCCAGCGTCATAGCCACATTATCCGCCACGGTGCAGTTGATCAAACGTGTTGCACAATCGGCCCCCGTAAAGATTCCTCCGCCAAGCCCGAAATAGGGTTTTGCGGAATTGCCCTTCGAATATTCCGGATCCGACGCAACCGTACGATTGTTCACAATCAGGCAGTTCTCGATGGTTGGGAAACTGCCATCCATCAAAAGAATACCACCGCCGTTTTCTTCAACATGCTGAACATCATCAGCATCATCAGATTCTTCTGCCCAGACTGCAATGTTACCGACGGCCATGTATTCGTAATCGCCATATGTATAGGCATCCGGCGCCGTATTGTTCGCGATCGTGCAGCGATCAATCACAGGAGAACTGTTATCGAGGCGAATACCACCCTGGCAGCCGGAAATTGTGAGGTTGTAGAAAGATGCCGTTTCATCATTCTCAACCCAGATTCCGCGCCCCACGCCCTCCGTGTTTATGCAGTCATAAATCGTCGTGTTCGTAATGGCCAGACCACTACTGTCAGCCGCATAGATTCCGCAACCAAAACGGATATCACCGATCGAACAATCGATAATGGTCGGCGTTGATCCATTGAGCGCATAAACGCCATAGCCTTCGTAGATCGTGTTAATACTCACATCAATCAGGACCGGACTGGAGCTGAAGTCGCAATAGATCGCGTCATCACGGCAGATGCGAACCGTACAGTTCGTGATGTAAGGACTTGATGCATCAGAGCAGACAATGCCGTGCTCTTCGCCACAGTCACCGTTCGAGCAGTCGAGCCCTTCCATCGAACTTTCAATGGTAAAGCCGGAAAGCATCATGTCGTTATCCTGACCGCCTTCGAATACAAAGACCGGTCCAAGACCATGACTCTTGACGACCGTTGCAGAACGATCCGCCTGATTCTCAGCCAGAATGCGAAGATTCAGATTGCCCGGATTAATATTCCGGTTGCCGGAGCCGTAATAGACGCCGGATTTAACAAGAATCGTGTATCCATTGGACGCCACATTGATCGCCTCCTGAATCGCATCGAACGGATGATTGATTGATCCGTCCTCGTCCGGATCGCTCTGTTGGGGATCCTGAGGTTGCCCGCCGTACTGCCAGACATCATACAGGCCGTCGTCATCCACCACAACCGGATCGGAAGCGTTGGTTGCCATGGTGCCCCATGCATATTCCCAGTCGTCGCCAAAGCCGTCGGAATCCGTATCCGAACTGTCCGGATCACTACCGTTCGCATACTCCTGCGCATTGGTCAGGCCATCACCGTCAGCATCCACAGCAGCATCATTCACCAGCGGATTGAGCCCGTTATCAATTTCCCATCCATCCGGCATTCCGTCGCCATCGGTGTCAGCGTTGTTCGGATCGGTACCATGTGTATCAACTTCGTCAATATCTGTCAGTTCGTCCTCATCCGAGTCCTTGCTGAACGGATTTGTTCCGTATCCGAATTCCTGAAGATTGGTAAGACCATCTGCGTCGGGATCTTCCGCGGCATCATTCAACAACGGATCGAGTCCGGTACCGATCTCCCAGCCATCCGGGATTCCGTCACCGTCCGTATCGGAATTATCGGGCAGCGTTCCGGCATTGTGTTCTTCAAGATTGGTTGCGCCGTCGCCATCCGGATCGGCTGCGGCATCATTGACCAACGGATTCAGGCCGTGATCAATCTCCCACTTGTCCGCCATGCCGTCGCCATCGGTGTCCGCCGTCAGCGGATCGGTCAGGTACAGATTATCGGAAGCATTGGAGCTTACTTCATAACTGTCGGAAAGTCCGTCGCCATCGGTATCCGAGGTGCGCGGATCGGTGAGATACATCCGGACTTCCTGAACGCCGTCGATAAGCCCGTCGCCATCCTGGTCCGCCGACGCCGGATTCAGGCCGGCAAGATATTCGCCCCAGTTGATGATGCCATCGCCGTCAAAGTCATCGGTATCACTTTGAGCCAGACTTCCGAAATAGCGCATTTCCCAGCTGTCATACATTCCGTCGCCATCGGAATCGATCGAGCTACGGAAAATATGAATCCCACCGGAGTGACCGGCCACATAGGCGTAGCCATTGGCGACTGCCACGCCATACGCTCCAATATTTGCGTACGAATCGTGCGTTGTAATATCGCCGACATCCATCGCATTCAAAACCCGAAGGCCTTTGGAGCCGTCGGCGACATAAAGCAGCCCATCAACACACTCCACGTCCAGCGCTGCGCCCGGAGTTGCAAAGCCGCCGAGACGGTTTTTCGAGAGATTGTAAACAAGCACCCCATAATCCTCGAGGGAGACGAAGAGATCGGTGCCATCGAAGGAGAGTGCCGAGCAGTTCCGGTTGCCTTCTTCATCGGCAATGCTCGTGACAGAATAGGTCGATGCATTGGCGGATGTCGCGATCTGTCCAAGACCGCCGTCCAGTGCCATATAAACCGTGCTGCCGACCACCGCGATATCATTCACCGTGAAGTTCGGATCGCCGTTTCCTGTGAATGAAGCCGTCTCCACGGCGTTGGCCGGATTGGAAACATTCACAACACGCAGACCGTTGGTAAGAGCTGCAAGATAGGCATAACTGCCTTTCACCACAACGCCTGCCGCCAGACTTGCAACCGATGATGCCAATGAAGGATCAGCGGCATCGCTTACGTCCACAATGAAAAGACCGTTTTCAGCATCAGCCACATAGGCATAACTGCCGGACACATACACGCCGCGGGCCGATCCGGCGGTGGCATACGCTCCAACCAGTGACGGCTCCGAGGGAGAACTCAGATCCAGAATCTTCAATCCGTATGCGCCGTCGGCCACATAAGCATATCCATTGGTCACGAAAATGTCATAGGTATCGAGACATTGACCGCCTGTACCAAGGTACTGAAGCGACGGAAGCGTTCCCATAACATCACGCGGATTAAATCCGTAACACACTTCCCATCCATCGATCAGGCTATCGTCGTCGGAATCCGCATCGTTCGGGAAGCAGGCATTCCGGTACTCTTCCAGATTGGTCAGCTGATCGCCGTCATCATCACGTGCGGCGTCGGACGGATCCTGAGGATCGAGACCATAGGTTTCTTCCCATGTATCAGGAATTCCATCCTTGTCGGCATCGTTTGCACTGGCAAACAGTGCATGAACGTTCAGTCGGCCGCCGGACACCACTTTACCGTCCAGTGAAGCAACTTCATCCACGCTATCAAGCAGCAGCTGGCGCGCCTCTTCAGGCGTTACATCGTCGTTCATGCTGACCAGCAGGCCGAGTGCGCCGGCCACATGCGGACAGGCCATGGAAGTACCTTGCAGGCTTTCCGTACCGCCATCGAGATAGGTGCTCAAAATACTAACCCCAGGAGCCGCCACATCCACGGAGGTTGCTCCATAATTGGAAAAATCGGCCAACTGATCATTTTCGTCCGTCGCCGCCACGGAAATGATGTTCGGGAGGTCGTAACCGGCCGGATACTGCGGAACCGCATCGTTGTCCGATCCATCATTGCCGGCCGCTGCCACAAAGATGCAGCCTAGACTGTCGGCATATTCGATTGCATCATAAACCGTCTGGCTGAAGCCGGAACCGCCGTAGGAATTGGAAAGAACTTTGGCTCCGTTACGGGCGGCATAGCGAATCCCGTCGACGATATCCGAGTCAGCAAGGCCGCTTCCTGTTCCGGCGCGGATAGGCATGATGGAAACATTCCAGCATACTCCGACCACCTGATTGGCATTGTTCCCTATAGCGCCAATTGTTCCGGCGCAATGTGTTCCATGCCCGTCGGCATCTTCCGGAAGATTGTCCTCGGAAACAAAATCCCATCCATTGACATCATCAACATACCCGTTTCCGTCGTTATCAATGTTGTCGTTCGCAATTTCGACGGAATTGATCCAGAGATTTCCCAGAAGATCGGGATGATCCATGTCCATGCCGGTATCGATAACAGCCACGATCGTATCGCGACTTCCTGTTGTTATATTCCACGCATCGGGCATGGAGATGGCAGAGAGGCCCCAGAGACTGCCATACTCAGGATCGTTTGGAACCGCGGAAAAACTGCGAATGAAATCAGGCTCGGCATATGCAATAGAAGCCGCCGCTTCAGAAAAATAAGCCACCGCCTGCTCCACCGCATCGAGTCCGGGGGCAGCAAGATGAACAACAAATGTGCGACCGTCGGAAAGTGTGCGTGCCACCCGGGCGTTGAACAGCCCGGCCAGCGCCGTCAGTTCATCGATATCGGCGCCGTCATGCAGCTTAACCAGTACCTGGTCCGCTACCATCTCAACCCGTCCGACGGGTTCATAGCGACCGGCGGTGCGATCTTTGCGAAGCGTTTCAACAATGATGCGGTGCGCATATTTTCCATCCGCCTTCACCAGACGACGGTGCTCCACATCTCCGTTATCAAGCAGGGTCTGACGCTCATCAATAACCGTCAGTCCGTCGGAGGTCCGATTGTAGGAGGAAGCGACCGTAGCGGCATCCTGATCCTGCAGAAACGGTCCGGCATCCGTCTGGCCGGGCGAGGTTTGCACCGCGCGCTCATTTCCATCTGACGTTCTTCCGGAGGAGGCGGCCCGGTAGACCGCGATCCCGGTCACGAGCACCATCACACACGGAATCGTCCAAGCGATGATTTTCTTTTTCACAACAGCTCCCATCCTGCCGCACCCCGCAGTTCATGCGGGGCAGCAGACGCAGATTCAGATTAGTTCAACGCAGCGAGTTCTTTTTCCTTGGCCTCTTCCTTGGCACGAGCCTGAGCCTCTTTTTCGGCCTCTTTCTGCAGAAGCAGGTCACGTTTTTCAATACGTGCTTCCTCGTTGCGCTTCAGGGCTTTCAACATGTCGTTGAGCTTGTCATCCTGTTCTGCCTGATAGTATTCGCGCCCCTGATCGCGCAACCGGCGGCTGTTCAGATCTTCAATAACCTGACGGCGGGCCAGTTCGGCATCTCCGGGCATTCCGGTTTCTTCATTAATATCCTGAGTATTCGCCAATCCGACGGTCACAAAGATGATGGTTTCATCCTGCCCGCGAACGGTCTGGTTCCAGGAGAAGAGACGGCCGATCAGCGGAAGGCTTCCGAGCAACGGAACCTTATGCTCTTCTTCCGATTCTGTGACTTCCGTCAGGCCGCCGATTGCAGCCGTCTGGCCGCTTGCCAGATTGAAGATGGTCTCGATGCTCTTTTCATCGATGATCGGATACGTGTTATCGCCGGCCTGTTTATCCCCGAACTTGCGGGTCAGCGAAGGTTTGATCTGAACCGTAATGTTGCTGGAGGTATTGATCGAAGGAACAACATCCAGCTTGATGCCGTATTCGAAGAACTTCAGGTCCGGATCCAACGTGAAGGTGATCGTATCCGGTGTATCGTTCATTGCCTGCTGGCGTTCCTGCTTCAGGTTCGGCTCCTTGCGGATGATCGAAATGTTCGCCGGTTCTTCGTTGGCGACGATGATCTTCGGATTCGAAACAATGTTCACGCCCTTGTTCTGTTCCAAAGCACTCAGTACCAGACGGAATTCATCGGCACTCAGTACACTGGTCAGCACTTTGGAGGTTGCCTTGGAGGTTGCATCCTGAACGGTCGGGGTCAGACCTTCAAGCGTGCTGATTCCGGAACCGGGCAGGCGCTGCCCCTGATTGACATAACCGGAAGCCTCTTCATACGGCAGACCGTTTGCATCGTATAATGCGGTGGACGAACGAGAAGTCGATTTTTCGCGGGAATAATCCTGCGTCGTTTCACCGGCCGTGCCGGCGCTGTATGCCTGAAGTACGGACCAGTCAATGCCCAGATCTTTCTGCGCATCATCGGTCAGTTCCATGAACTTCGATTCGATGTAAACCTGCTGGCGTACCGTGTCGATGGACTCAAGAACTGCACGGACTTCGCCCAGACTGGACTCCGTACTCTTTACGACCAGCATGTTACGGGATGCGAATTCAGAGACCTTAGCTTCCGGCGGAAGCAGCTGGCGGATGAGTTCGGCGGCATTCGGAACCGTGGCATATTTAAGAACGAAGGTTTCAACCACCTGAGGCTCCGGAGCACCGTCCGGGCGGCGACGGACACTGTACACGTTGGACCCGGAGACGCGCTGATAGAGTTCATAGTCGTAGGTATCGAGAATCGACTGAAGCGCCGGACGCCATTCGACATTTCTCAGGTTCACCGAAACCTGAGAAGCTTCGGACAGTTCCGGAACAATTATATTGGCTCCGGAAAGCTGGGCAAACAGATTGATTGCATCTTCAAGGCTCACCTTGCTAAGGCGAACTGAAATCAGATTATCCGTAGTAGACGCAACAACTTCATCACTTACGGTTGTCATGTCGAGCTCATCAAGGCCAGGGGCGTCTTCAACAGAAACCTCGACGGCATCCGTCCTGTCCTCATCGGACACTTCTGCCAATACCACATCGACCTCCTTGACGAGCTCATCGCTGGTTTCAACAACGTCTACGGCACGCATCAGCGGCGGCTTTGCAGCTGCCTCGATTACTTCCGCCTTTTCCAGCTCGGCTTCATTTACCTTGTTGAGTAATTCCAGCAAATCCTGATCCTGAATCTTGTTCTGCTGGGCCGGCACTGAAGCTGCGATGGCCATCACCGCAACAGTCCACCATCCGATCATTTTATACGCTCTCATCGTCAACCTTCCTATTCGCTCTGATTCAAACTATTGCGCCGATACCCGGCGTAGCTTTACTGATCCTGTTCCCTGGATGTCATCGATCGCCCACGTGTAAACCACGTTGTTGAGCCGGACGGATACGGTATCGCCAACCGATTTAAGCTGGCCGTTGACCACCGCGTAGTATTCGTTTTCCGCACTGCTGCTGACGCCATTGATGACCACTTTTTTCATCGCTTCTTTCCACCCGCCTGCTTCGACCTTCTTTTCCTGTTCCGGCTCTTTCTTCTGCAAACGTTCGGGGGTGTAACCTACCGGCCAGAAAGGATCGCGTTTAACGGCGGCCTCCGTCTTTGGAGCATCATTTGTGCCAGTATTTTCCTGAGCCAGAACCCCGCCGGCCCCGACAAAGACCAGACCAAGACAGGCGAAAATCATAATCACCCCTGTTTTATTCTGTTTCATCGCGATTCTCCATCAGACTGTTAATCAAGGAATTGAGTGCTTTGTTATCTGCAACTTCTTCCTTATTCATGAGAGCCTCTTCCAATATCGATGCACTCTTCTCGGTTATGACATAGTGCGGCGCCATCCGAGGATCCGGACCATCAGCGGCATCCTCTTCCGGCTCGAAAGTTTCCACAGGAATCACATCGATGCTCTCTGCCGAGGGATCCACTGCCGGGACGATGAATTCCGGCTCAACCGGCACCGCCGGCTGCGCTTTTATCACCGGCACAACTGCCTCCGCCGTATCGTTAACCGGCGCGACCTGAATACGCGGAGGCGGCGGAGTTGGCGTCTTACGAATTTCAGGCTGTTCCGCGACCGGTGCGATGGCAACCGCGACCTCAGGATCCGACTGAACCTGCTCAGGTTCGGGCTCGACTTCCTCCACCGGAACAGGTGCCGGCTCAACGATGACCTCTTCCTTGACATCCGGTTCGGGCATGGCTTCCGGCCGAGGTGCAACCTTAGCGGAATCCGGCACAATTTCGGGCACCACTTCAGCGACCGGCTCCGGCGTAGATACCGCGTCGGATGCCACAGGCTCATCCAGTTCATTCTGCATGGCTTCGATCGCATCCCAGTCCGCAACAACAGAGCCGAGATTAAAGGGCCACTGAATCCATAACTGGACGGCATGGGAATCGGGATCCTCACCGACAGAAATATCCATTCCTACAAAACGGACGAGCCGGTAATCCTCCTCCATGACAGCAATAAACTGCTTGATGCCTTCGTAACTGCCGGATCCTCGAATTCTCAGCGCATACGACTCCAGCTTAACCGTACCGGCATCTTTTCCTGCATCCTGCTGGACATTGGCGATTTCATTCACGGTGTCGATTTCGAGGCCGACTTTGCGCGCCTCGGAATAAACCACTTCGGTGGCCCAGGAATAATAGTTGCGATCCGGCGGCGCGCTTTCAAGATACTCGCTGAGCATGCGCATCGTCTGGCGGAAATCCGATGTGGTGCGGTCACGACGGGTCAGCATTCGGCTGGCTGAATCGATTTTTCCAGTGACCACTTCCAATTCATCGCGGGCTTCGGCAATCGACGAAAGACTGACCTTCACACCCAGCACAATCAGGATGCCTAGAACCGCTGTAGCCAGAATACCGAGAACCACATACTGCTTCTGTTCCTTTGAGAGTGTAGAGAGGTTCATTATTCCGCCCCCTCTTTATTACTTCCGATGATACTGAATTCCCGACTGCTGCTGCCGTCATTGCTGAGGCGCTTACGCATATCCGACAGGTCGATAAAATCAAATACCGAAGCAATGGACTCGGTTGAAAGCATCTCCTTATGAAAACGCCATACGTCTTCTTCGGCGCGATCACCCAATGCAAGACCATCGACCTGCAGCTTGAAATCAACACCCATCTCTTCGGCATTTGCATAGGTGCCCGGAGCCACGTTGCCGCGAACAACCAAACGTGTGAACTGCATATTGACCGGCACGATATCCTGAATATCCTCCATGATCTCCACAATCGAGATCTGCGAAGCTTCCCATCCTTCAAACAGTTCCAGAATGGACCGGTTAGCCGCAAGGCTGCGATTCTCTTCCTTATACACTTCAAGACGAGGCTGCATTTCAGCCCAGAGCTCTTTCTTTGCCCTCAGGTCGGACTGAACCCCGGTAAACTGAACCAGCTTAATTCCGCTCAGAACGGCAATCAGAAGAATCGGGGTAACCACAGCGCTCACCATGATGAAACGGCGGCTTACGGCACCCTGATAGCGCTGCTCGCTTTTTTTAAGTAGATTGACTCGTGGACTGTTCATTGGCTTTCAAATCCCCCAAGTGCAGCTCCGATCGCTGCGGCAAATCGCGTTGCCTGACCTTCGATATCAGCAGGAAGTGTTTCAGCATCGTATGAAATATTTTCGAGCGGACTCCACGGAGCCACTTCGGCATGCAGCAGGTCGCCGATTTCGGATGTCCAACATGGCATCAGGCTGAGCCCGCCGGAGACATACACCTTGGAAACGCGGCATCCCTGATGGCGCTCGACAAAATCCTTGGAAATCGAAATCTGCTTGGCAAACGGCCCCAGTACGCTGCTCAACGAGGAGGAAATGTTAATGGAACGGTCGCCCAGAATGGACCGGGCCAGATCCTCATCAACGCCGAGATCCTCTGCCAGCTTGCTGCACAGACGCCGAATGCCGAAATCCATCTTCCCGACCAGCAGTACCTTCCCCTGATTCATCAGAACAAAGTTACTGTTCGCCTCGCCGGCTTCGATCAGACAGACGGCCTGATCCGCACATTCCGCACCCCGCGCATGAAGGAACGCGGTAATAACCGCCAACCCGGAAATTTCGAGCGATGCCGGCGCCGGCGGTCCCGACGGAAACATATTGAGCATAAATCCAACATCATCCTGAGGAACAGCTGCTGCCAGAAAACTCGAATCCATGCGTCCTTTTCCGCGACTGATCAGCGTGGCAGATGTGCGATAATCCTCTTTGACATTAAGCAGCTCTCTCAGTTTTGTATCAGAGAGGGAGTTCTCCTCTGCGGCGATCGGTGTATTCACCATGCGCATAACCGCATTCGGGCAGCTGTAGCAGAGGCATCCATAATACGTCGATATATTACGCGGCAGTTCAAGCCGACTGGAAGCCGTACTGAAATCCACGGCCGGCAGAAGATCAATTCCACTTAAAACAACGTCGTCACCGGACTGTTTTAAACGAACAACCTTGGTTGCTGTAGTTGAAAAATCAACGCCGATCAGATCGGTGTGCCGACGAGGAGCCTTCTTGCTGCCTTTGATTTTCTTAATCATATTTCCCTTTTCCATCGTCCGCGCCGCATGAACCTGATTCTTTCTGCAGGCCCAACCAACATTTACGGCGCGTCACCCCACAAAGCAGTATCCATACCATTATGATCCCTCAATTTGCCGCTTGATAAAAATCTGCCGCCTATCATGATGCATTGCGTTAAGTTGATCGTTTGGTGCTAAATTAAGGGGAGCCTGTCGTGAGTGATTCGATCAAAATTGATCCGTTGCCAGAGGAAAATCCTGCCATGGACTTCAAACCGGCGTCTCCCTGGCCGATGCTGTTCACCATGCTGTTGCTGATCGCGGGATTTCTGTTTGCCAGTATGCTGCTGATCCAGCAGGCCCTTAAAGCCGAAGACAAATTCGGCTATCGAATCCTCGACCCTCAGGCCATCGTCGAGGAACTGGAACGTCAGGCTCCGGCCTCCCCCCCATACTCAGGCCAGCAAAGCCTAGAGCCGGCGCCGTCAACACCCATGGAAAGCATTAAGGAAGTCGTTCAGAACCCGACGGGCAAGGTCCATTGGCCCAGCCTGAAACTGGATGGGTTCGGAAAATCCGCAGATGGCAACGAAGAATATGCGATCATTAACGGCGACCTGATCCATCCCGGCGAATACACCGGCAAGGTGAAGCTGTCCGAGGTTCGAACTCAGGATGTAATCGTAGAGTACAAGGGGGAGTATAAAACCCTTACCCTTGAGATTGAGAATTAGCATCTCCCACCAGGGCACGTACGCGACCCAGCGCCTGATCATAATCCTCCGGCTCCACAAGATAGGTGTGGCAACGACGTCCGCTGTCTGACTCGATCCGGTCCACCAGTATATGATTGAATGGATTCAACACGGCGACCAGCAGATCATTTCCCATAAATGCAAAAGGCAGGGCCCCCTCATGCGCCGCAAAATTGAACGGCAGCGCTGAAGCGACGTCTTCAGATATTTCAAAATCCGAAAGGCGGATTCCCGGTGCACCGGAGCGGCTGGAAAGATAATTCAGAATGCGGTTCATCTGTGTAAAGCCGCGGTCATTGAGCACATGCAGCACGCTGACCGGAACGTTCAGGTCTTTCGATGACACTTCCGTCAGATCATGCAACACACTGGAATACTCTTCCTGATCCAATTGATTCTCTTCATACAAACGCCACGCAAGCGCCAGCTCCTCACCGATATCCGCCTCGCGCTTAACTGACGAACGACGGGATCGCGCCGGCTCAGTCACTGCGGAAGGCGCTGTTGCGGAATCATTCAACCCCTGCAGTCGCGAACGCAGAGCTGCCACATCTGAAGGAAAAAGCGCTTCGAAGGCCCTTACCTCTTCTTCGATATATGGAGCAAGCGCCGGCTCCCGGCCCTTGATGCAAACATCCGTCAACCGAACCAGATACCCAAATGCATTCTGATGCTGCCCAACCCGCCGATAAGCACTGTATAGCGCCTTCAAGGCATCGGAATCATGTGGCATGACCTCGAGAATCTGCTCAAGCATCGCAATGCTGTCTGCAAGATTCCGGTCAATTTCGTTCGTTGTTTCAGCCATCTGTTTCTCCATTTTGTTGGACAGACCTTTAGTGAAAGCAAAAAACAGGCCATATATCTGTCGCACAAAAAGTAAGCCGGAAACTCAGGCATGCTTTCCCCAAAAAAAAACGGCACCGGACCACGCAGAACTTCCGCTCCGGAAACATATCCGTTTTCACTTTTTATCACGTTGTATCGCAGGATCACTCGACTAGGCACGTGTTGTGCTAGTAACAAACCGATATTTTTCAGGGATATGAAATACGATGACAAAACACCCCAAAAATTTAATCGAGTGTCTGAAGCAGATTCGCCCGATCGAAGCCGATATCTTTGCCGAGGCCGAGAAAGAGGCTGAACAGCTGAATAAACCGCTGGAACAACTGCTGATCGAACAGGGCGTGGTTTCAGATATTGATCTTGTACTGGCTATAGCGGATTATCTGGACATTCGCCCGATCTCGATCTCGTCTTTCACGCCCAATTCACAACTCATTGACCTGATGTCGAGGGATCGATGGAAAGAGCTTAATGCGTTGCCGATCTGCAAAACCGGGTCCCAGCTGACCGTGGCCATGTCTGACCCCTTTAATATTGTGGGGCGCGACACCATCACCTCTTCCACCCAACTCGAACTCATTCCGATGGTTGCACTGGAAAAAGAGATTCATAACGCCATTAATTCTATGACCACCGAGCCGACCCAGGCTCTGGAAGACATTCTCAAAGACATGGCAGAAGAGAATGATGTGGAAGTCGGACAGGACAATCTTGATGAAACCAACCTTGATGATGTTCTTGAAAATGCAGGCGAAGCTCCGGTCATCAGGATTACCAACTCCATCCTGATTGAAGCATTGCGAAAGCATGCATCGGATATTCACATTGAACCAATGGAAAAAACGGTCCGGCTCCGCAACCGTATTGACGGCGTCCTCTATGAATCGCCCTCTCCTCCGAAAAATCTCCAGAATGCCATCATCTCCCGACTGAAAATCATGTCACAGCTCGACATTGCCGAGCGTCGCATTCCGCAGGATGGCCGTTTTAAGATCAAGGCGCTGGGCAAGGAAGTCGACGTTCGCGTCAGCATGCTTCCGACGGTGCACGGCGAAAAGGTGGTTATGCGTATTCTCGACAAAACCGCCCTCGCCCCCAGCCTGGAAGCGCTGGGTCTGGATCAGGTGGCCCACGACAACTTTACCTATGCCCTCGATCAGCCTTACGGCATGATTCTGGTTACCGGACCGACCGGCAGCGGAAAAACCACCACGCTTTACTCTGCACTGCAGGAACTGAACAAAGTCGGAACCAATATCATTACGACGGAAAACCCGGTGGAATATCAGTTGCACGGGATCAATCAGGTCCAGATCAATCCGGCAGTCGGACTGACCTTCGCTGCCGCTCTGCGCTCCATTCTTCGTCAGGACCCGGACGTGGTCATGGTCGGAGAAATCCGTGATGGCGAAACCGCCACCATCGCGGTTGAAGCCGCCTTGACCGGTCACATGGTGCTCAGCACTCTGCATACAAACGATGCGGCGGGCGCCATCGCCCGCTTGACCGACATGGGAATCGAGCCCTTCATGCTAGCCTCCTCCGTTCTCCTGACTCAGGCACAGCGTCTTTATCGAAAGCTTTGCCCGGTGTGCAAAAAAGAGATCGATCTCCCAACCGAGGTGCTCAAACGAAGTCGTATTGATCCGGCCCTGCTTGAAGGAACCCAGTTTTATCAGAAAGCCGGATGCCCGAAATGCAACGGGATTGGCTACAAGGGTCGCGGAGCCCTGATGGAAATTCTGCTGGTGAACGACCAGATCAGAAAGACGATCCTGAGCAACCCGGATGCCGATGCCATTGCAACAATCGCGGTTCAGAACGGCATGCGCACCCTGCGCGAAGCCGGCATCGAGCGGATCCGGGACGGCCTAACAACTCTAGAAGAAATCATGCGCGTAACCAGCGAACACTAACAGGTATCAAGATGAGCAAAAAGGATATCAAGGCCAAAGGCGGGCTGCCGATCGTACGCGGAGCCCGAAAAATCAGACTGCAGGAACTCCCCATGTTTACGCGTCAGGTTTCAGCGATGCTCTCGGCGGGGATGCCGCTGGTTCAAACCCTCGTGGCCATGGAGGGCCAGACCGATAATAAAAACTTTAAACCGGTCATTGCCGGCATACGCACGCGGGTTGAAGGCGGCGCCATGTATTCAGAAGCCCTGGCCTTCTATCCCACCATTTTTGACGAGCTCTACGTGAGCATGATGCGCGCCGGCGAAGTCGGCGGCATTCTGCCGGAAACCTGCGCACGTGTTGCGATGTTCCTTGAATCCAGCAACAAACTGCGCGCCAAGGTAAAATCGGCCATGATGTATCCTACCGTGGTCATGATTGTTTCTCTGGTGCTCTCAACAGCACTCATCATGTTCGTTGTTCCGGTATTCGTCGGCATGTTTGCGGATTTCAACGCCGAGCTGCCCGGACTGACCAAGGCTCTGTTGAAATTCAGTAATCTGCTGACCACCTACTGGTGGGCAGCCCTTACCATCGTGGGCGGAGGGATCTATGGATTCAAACGCTATAACAAGACCGACAAGGGGCAATATAAAGTCGATGAAATGAAACTTCGTTTTCCGATCATCGGCGAACTTGCCACCAAAGTCGCCGTCAGCCGCTTCGCGTCCACCTTTTCGCAGTTGCTTCACAGCGGCGTTCAGATCATGGAATCTCTTGAGATCGTCGGACTCGCAACCGGCAACCGGGTGATCGGCGATTCCCTGATAGCCGCTCGAAAAACCATCGAAGAAGGCCAACCCCTTTCCACGGCACTGGAGTCAAACAAGTATTATCCTCGCATGCTGGTTCACATGCTGTCCGCCGGCGAAAAAACCGGTCAGATTGAGGGTATGATGGACAAAGTTTCAGAGTTCTACGAAAGTGAAGTGGAAACCATGCTTAACGGCCTGACTTCCATGATTGAACCTCTGCTCATGGTCTTTATCGGCGGAATTATCGGCACTATTGTGGTCGCCATGTTCCTTCCGATCTTCAAAATGAGCGAAGTCGTGATGTAGGCGCAGTCCTCCCCGGCGACGCACGATATACGGAGAACAGTGGCGAAGGAGAACTCTCAGCGCGCCTGAACAAGGCCCTGCGGGGCCTTCTCTCCATCATTAAGCTTGACTCATCTCCCGTAAATCAGGGTTATATAGGCCGTCTGATTACCATAGGGAGAGGTGTAGAAGGATGGCCAAGATTCTCATAGCGGATGACGATCCGACAATTCTCAGCTTGCTTAATAAGATTTTGCTTTCAAAAGGCTACGATGTTCGGCTTGCAGAAAACGGCAGTGTGGGCGAAAAACTGCTTAAAACGGAGCAGTTTGACCTGCTGATCTCCGACATCAAGATGGAACCGGTTGACGGAATGCAGTTGCTCAAGCGTACGCGGTCCGTGCGGCCGCACGTCGGCGTAATCATGCTGACGGCCTACGCAACGGTTGCAACCGCTGTTGAGGCAATGAAAGAGGGTGCCTTCGACTATATTCCGAAGCCCTTTAAGATTGATGAGCTGCTCGAAACCGTAAAACGTGCACTGGACTATCAGAAATCACTGGCGGAGCAGATCAGTGGGAATTCCCATGTGGAATCGAAAAAGTATTTTGGTAACATTGTCGCAGTCAGCGACCCCATGATCAATGTGTGCGAAATGATCAAACGGGTTGCCCCCACTAAGACCACAATCATGATCACCGGCGAAAGCGGCACGGGCAAGGAACTGGTTGCCGAAGCCGTCCACAGCTTCAGCGCCCGCTCAGAAGGCCCGTTTCTTCCGGTCAACTGTGCGGCTCTTCCTGAAACACTGATTGAATCCGAGCTGTTTGGACATGTTAAGGGTTCTTTCACCGGCGCAAATGCCAACAAGGAAGGCCTGTTCGAAGCCGCCAAGGGCGGAACGCTGTTTCTGGATGAAATCAACTCCATCCCGCATGGCCTGCAGTCCAAGCTGCTTCGTGCCATTCAGAATAAAAAGATCCGTAAAGTCGGAGGGACAGAAGAGTTCGACGTCGATGTCCGCATTCTGGCGGCATCCAACCGGAATCTGGAAAACATGGTAAAGGAAGGTACCTTCCGTGAAGACTTGTTCTACCGACTCAGTGTAATCTCCATCGACATTCCGCCGCTTAAGCAACGGCCAGAGGATATTCTTCCGCTGGCACAGCACTTTATTGCTCAGGAGATCGAGGGCGGAGAATTTCCGGCCATTGACAACGAGGTTCTTTCTATCCTGCAGAACTATTCCTGGCCGGGTAACGTACGCGAACTGCAGAATGTCATACAGCACTGCCTGACCTTCCTGCATGATAATAAGATTACGAAGGAGACCCTGCCCTCCAAATTGATCGTTTCCTACGAAGAAAATCCGGCAGCTCAGGCCTCCGCCCACATCAACGGCGAGTTTGAAAAAGGAAAGTCCCTTAAGGCCTTCCTGCGTGCGAAAGAGAAGGAATACCTTAAAACCGTAATCGATTCCATGGGTGGCGATAAAGCCGCCGCAGCAAAGGAACTCGACATTAGTCTGGCGACTCTTTATCGAAAACTGCCCGATGGAGAGCAGATCGATTAGTTTCCCAGCCGTCCGAAGTTTCAGGCTAATTGAGCGAGAAGACGCGACTTCACAGTCGCGTTTTTTTGTGCCCCAGCGAAGATCGCATCCTCGAACTCCGCGAAGGTAGGCGTATTTTGCATTAAATACGCTCTCCGCTATGCTCCGAGCGCACCACATAGAACACCCATTAATAATCCTTTGTAGCGGCATCGGAGCGAAGCGGAGATGGTAACAGCCATCCCGCAGGATTTCGCAGAAAAAATTGCGGCCGGATTTCTCAAAAACTGGATTTTCTACCGTCCGGCTTCATCATCACTCGCTGCCTAAAAAAAAATGCAACTCCACAAAAAACGCATAAAACGCTGGATTAACGGCATTTTTACAAACACTACCCCGTACTCTTCACCCACAGAAATCAGCAACACAAAAAAAGTTGGCATGCTTCCCGCTATTTATCATTTCGTCTGACGCGGAAATGAGGAGAGCTCGACGCAGGCAAACAAACGAAAAAGCAATAAACAAACCAAACGGAGAAAAACAAATGAAGAAAATGAATAAAAAAGGCTTCACCCTCGTAGAAATCATGATCGTAGTAGCAATTATCGGCCTGCTCGCAGCAATCGGTATTCCTTCCTTCTCGAAGGCTCGCGCTACTTCGCAGACCAAGGCCTGCATCAACAACCTGCGTATTATCTCTTCCGCTAAGGACCAGTGCGCGATTGAAAACGATAACACCGTAGCTGAGGCGGATGTTCTGACCTATATCAAGGGCGGTGCTCTTCCGGATTGTCCGGCAGGTGGCACCTACACGATGAATGGTCTTGATACAGATCCGTCCTGCAGCGAATCTGCCAATGGTCACACCCTCTAATCGATGGATTACGAGGAATTAACAAGGGCGCTCAAAGGCGCCCTTGTTTTTTTTGTGCCTATCGATATGATGTCAGCCATGAATGCAGTTATTGAAGTTTCCAACCTCCACGTCACGTTCCGGCACGGAAAGCAGGTTCATCATGCACTGAACGACGTGTCATTTAACATCGCTGCCGGCACCACCGTGGGCTTTATCGGCCCCAACGGTGCCGGAAAGACCACCACCCTCCATATCCTGCTGGGCTTTATTGCGCCGGATTCCGGCTCGGCCTCCCTGCTTGGGCAGGATAGCCGCTCGGCCCAGGCCCGGGCACGCATCGGCTACTTGTCGGAGCACCCGGAATGCTACAAATACATGACCGGCCGCGAATATCTCGATATGACCGCAAAAATTTTCCGGATTCCGAAGACCGAGCGAAAAGAGCGAATCACCCGATTACTGGACGAAGTAGAACTGACCAATCATGCCGACAAACGCATCGCCACCTATTCCCGCGGCATGCTGCAGCGCATCGGATTGGCGCAGGCGCTGATCAACGATCCTGAACTGCTGATTCTCGATGAACCGACCAATGGCCTTGACCCCATCGGCCGGCTTAAAATCAGAAAACTGATTGAACAGTTAAAGGCTCAAGGAAAAACCATCCTGTTTTCATCACACGAACTCTCCGAAATCGAAACCGTCTGCGATGAAATCATTATGATCGCCAACGGTCGTATCATCCGTCAGGGACCGGTATCAGAGCTCGTTTCCGAAACCGAAAACCTGGAACACTATTTCCTCGAAGCTCTTCAACAGGAGCAGACAGCCTGATTTTTTGCCACAAAGAACTCAGAGACACAGAGATGAGCATTTATAAAGAAAAACTTGAACCCGATGCATCAGTCCTCTGTGCCTCAGTGGTTAAATATTTTCACCACAGAGAACTCAGAGGCACTGAGAAGGGTATTTGTGAAGAAAATACATCATCCCGTAACGGCCTCTCTGGTTAATCTTTTTGCGAGGAAATAGTAAATGAACTATCCCGAACAGGCACTTACTGAAAGGATTATTGGAGCAGCGATTGAGGTCCATAAAATACCGGGGGCCAGGATTACTTGAAAGTGCTTACGAAAAGAGTCTCGCTCGAGAACTAGAGTTGATTGGCATAAAGCACCGAAAACAAGTCGAACTTTCCCTAAAATACAAAGGTGTGGATGTTGGTGATGGCTTGCGGCTGGATTTAATTGTGGAAGGAAAAGTGATTGTGGAGCTAAAGGTCGTCAGGGAATTTGAACCAATCCATGAAGCCCAGCTACTGACCTACATGAAATTAACTGGATGCAATATCGGCTTATTAATAAACTTCAACAACCCCCCCCAGAAAGAAGGGATTAGACGTTTTGTTCTCTAACATTTCAGCATCTATTTATTAGAAACTCTGTGTCTCCGTGACCTCTGTGGTAAAAAACTATGAATAATATCCTGATCATTACACAAACGGTCTGGCTCGAAATGGTGCGCCGGAAGGACATCTACATTATCCTCGCCTTGCAGGCGTTCTGCACCTTCATGCTGACCTCAATCAGTGCGTTTGGCTCAGAGGCCCCCTCCTCCTACATTATGGACATCGGGCTCATGCTGGCATTTCTTCTTTCAATCGGACTGGCGATCATTCTTGGGAGCCGTCAGCTTCCGGCAGAAATCCGTTCCGGCACCATTTTTTCCATCCTCACCAAACCGATCTCGCGCATGGAATTCCTGATTGGAAAATGGCTGGGCCTCTGGACCGGCATGCTGGCTACCAACCTGTTGTTTTACCTGATCGTTTCCGGCGTCACCCTGACTCGCAATTTTTCCTTTGAGCCGACCGTTCTAATACAGGTTTTCTGTCTTCACGCTATGCTGCTTGCGATCATTATTGCGGTTAGCCTTTTTTTCACCATGTTCTTCACGCAAGGGGCCGGCGGAGCCGCAACCGCCATCTTTGTCATCCTGTGTTATTTCATTCTGCCGCGGATTCCTCATCTTCTGATCTACGAGCAGGGATGGCGGGCCGGCGCGTTATGGGGCATTTACCACATCGCACCGCATCTGGAGCTTTTCGATATGCGCGCACGCGTTCTACACAACTGGGGCGCACTCGATATCGGCACTTTTCTGGGAACGATGGCGTATGGACTGATCATTACTGCCGCATTTATCGGATTTTCATGGGCCCTCTTCCGGCGGAAATATTTCAAGCGGGGTGAACAACTTTGAAACAGAATGGCCATATTCTTCCATGGATCGGGTCCGGCGGCCTGTATCTCATTGCCGTGGCCGCCGGCGCATTATTGGTTGAAGTGCCGGACCTGAAAACCCAGCTGGCCGACACAGGTGCAGTCTATATTCTGGGCCCCGCCCGTGAATTGCTCTCGAAGGGCCTATATGAACGGGCCGACGTCTATTTTCACAAAGGTGCGGAATACGTGAAAGAAGAAGCCTTCGAAAGCATCTACCAGAAATGGTTGCATGAAATTCACCCGATCAAACATGTTCATGCAGAAGGCGCTGAAATCGAAGAAATCATGCCTTGGCTTCGGTTAGCCACAAAAAGCAATCCCCATAACGTGGAGGCCTACCTTGTTGCCAGCTATTGGCTTAACGGCGCGGCCGGCCAACCTGAAACGGCTTTGCAGGTCATCAACGAGGCCATTGAGAAGAATCCTGACCGTTATGAACTCTTTCAGGAAAAGGGTCGCCTGTTGTTAGGACTCCACCGCGATGATGAAGCCGCAAGTGCGCTGGAATCAGCACTGGCGTTCGTCGCCCGCCCCGAACAGGATGATCCCGAACAGGCGGCGCTGGATCTTTCGTTTATCCTTACGATTCAGTCATTTCTATACGAAGCCCTCGGGCAGCAGGAACAGGCTATCAGGACAACTGAAGTCTTTCTCTCTATTCACCCAGACCAACCGGTCTTTACAAAACGACTCGAAGCCCTGCGCTACGGAAAGATGGATCCCGAACACGCCAAAGAACGCATCGAGGAGCTGTTTGTTAAAAACCACGAATGCAGCCGCGAAGAGCATGATCACGACAATGATCACTAGCACAAGATGCAGATCGTCAGCGGAAGCTGTTTTATGAAAGCCACAATACCCAGATGAAACCGGCCTGCCTCTTTATCATCTCGGTCATGCTTACGCTTCAGGCTCATGCGCAATCCTCCAATCGCCCGGCATCATGGGCGATTCCGGTTGAACTGGAAGGTGCGCCCAACCTGCATAAAATTTCCGATACACTCTACCGCAGCGCGCAGCCCGATAAAGCCGGGATGAAAAACTTGCAGACGGCGGGAATCAAGATGATCGCAAATCTCCGCTCCTTCAGCTCAGACCGGGAAGAAATCGGCGATACCGAACTTGGCTATGAACACATTTTCATGAAAGCCTGGCATCCGGAGCGAAAAGAAGTGGTCCGGTTTCTGAAGATCGTCAGTAATCCGGCCAACCAACCGGTGCTGGTTCACTGCAAACATGGTGCCGACCGAACCGGAACCATGTGCGCCATCTATCGCGTCGCCATTCAGGGATGGACCAAGGAGGAGGCGATTCGCGAAATGACGGAAGGCGGCTATGGATTCCATAAAATCTGGAGCAACCTGCCTAAATGGATCGACGAACTCGATATAGACGCCCTCCGCAAGGAAGTCGGAATAGCCTCGTCTGTTCCAGAATCGTAGATTCCGTTACGATAAGATCTCTTCAGTCAAATCGCCTTCTACGTGCATTTACAGCGAAAGTTCCATGGCTGAATGGAAAGAAATGTTGGACACCGTCTAGCGCTTTTATCACACGAAAAAGCCTTTATTTCCGCAGTTTATTTGCGTTCTCTCTCCCGGCAAACTCACTCTTGCATGTATAAGTCTGCTGAACCGGCAATTTTTGGACATTTGTTTCCCCCTGCCAATTTAGCCGGAAATAAATGTCGCATTTTTATATAAGACCTTGATTCCGGCACAATTGGAATACGGTCCTACAGCGAGCCATTCCGTATTCGACATTTATTTCCGAAGCTAGCACCGGATTGCGGCCTGCCACAATTCTCCCTGATAAATATTTTATTCATTGCTTACGTGCAACTTACAAATTTGCACACGCCCGAAAATCCGGCGATGGCACACCTGTTGCAATAGAGGCTGTCACAATTTGGGAAGTAGAAATCAAAACAACGAAATTAGAACTGTTAACCAACCAAGGAGAAGAACCATGAGAAAAGTAGCAATCTACGGAAAAGGCGGA
The DNA here is from genome assembly GCA_016937945.1 of Pontiellaceae bacterium. Lineage (GTDB taxonomy): Bacteria > Verrucomicrobiota > Kiritimatiellia > Kiritimatiellales > Pontiellaceae > Pontiella. The sequence continues at coordinate 109,092 of JAFGVP010000102.1, forward strand.
ATCGGCAAGTCCACCACTACCCAGAACACGGTAGCAGGATTGGCGGAAGCCGGAAACAAAGTGATGGTCGTTGGATGCGACCCGAAGGCTGACTCCACCCGCCTGCTGCTTGGCGGTCTGGCTCAGAAGACGGTACTAGACACCCTGCGTGAAGAGGGCGAAGATGTCGAACTCGAGGATGTAATCAAAGAAGGATTCGGTGCAACCCGTTGCGTTGAGTCCGGCGGACCGGAGCCGGGTGTCGGCTGTGCCGGACGTGGTATCATCACCTCCATTAACCTGCTGGAACAGCTGGGTGCTTATGAAGAAGCCCTTGGAATCGACTATGTATTCTACGACGTACTTGGTGACGTGGTTTGCGGCGGATTCGCTATGCCGATCCGCGAAGGTAAAGCCGAAGAAATCTACATCGTGGTTTCCGGTGAAATGATGGCCATGTACGCGGCCAACAACATCTGTAAGGGTATCGTGAAGTTTGCTGACGCCGGCGGCGTTCGCCTGGGCGGCCTGATCTGCAACAGCCGGAAGTGCGACAACGAACTGGAACTGATCACCGAGCTGGCCAACCGCCTCGGAACCCAGATGATCCACTTCGTGCCGCGCGACAACATCGTTCAGCACGCGGAGCTGAACCGTAAAACGGTTATCGACTTCGCTCCGGAATCCGGACAGGCCGACGAATACCGCGCCCTCGCGAAGAAGATCGCTGAAAACACGATGCGCGTTATCCCGACCCCGCTCGAAATCGAAGATCTCGAAGAGCTGATGGTCAAATACGGATTCGATGCGTAAGGCCCAATTAAACGCAAAGGCGCAAAGAACTCAAAGTCACGCAAACCTCTGCGAAACCTAGCGCTCTTAGCGTCTCTGCGTTGAACAACCAACCTAAACTACCAGGAGAAAAATCATGTCTAAACTACTCGTACGCTCCATCGTTCGTCCGGAAAAGGCCGACGCCGTTATGGAAGCCCTGCTCGAAGCCGGCTACCCCGCCGTCACCAAAGTTCCGGTTTTCGGACGCGGTAAACAACGCGGACTCAAGGTCGGCTCCGTAACCTACGACGAACTCCCCAAGGAAATGCTGATGACCGTCATCCCGGAAGGCGACAAGGAATTCGTGGTCAAGGCCGTACTCAAGGCAGCCAAGACCAGCGAAGAAGGCAACTTCGGCGACGGCAAAATCTTCATCTCCCCCGTTGAGTCCATCTACACCATCAGTTCCGGCGTCAAGGAAGACTAACCCATTGACGATGGATGATTGATGAGTGCCGATTGATTGGCAGCGGTTGAACCCCGGCTAACAAATCGGAAATCGGAAATCAGAAATCGGCAATTCATCCCGAAGGGAGGAATCATGAAAGAAGTAATGGCAGTCATCCGAATGAACAAGATCAACGAGACCAAGCGGGCGTTGAACGATGCGGGCATCAGCTCCTTCACCGCTACCGGTCGCGTTCAGGGTCGCGGAAAAGGCCTGGTCGACTATCGCATCCTGCACGGTGCAGAAGAAGGTGCACAGGAAGCCATCGATCAGCTGGGCCAGGGCCCGCGCCTCGTTCCCAAGCGTCTGATCACCGTTGTGGTATCCGACGAATGGGTGGACAGAACCGTTGAAGCCATCATTAAAACGAACCAGACCGGCAATGCGGGCGATGGAAAGATTTTCGTCCTGCCGATTCTCGAAGCAACACGTGTTAGAACAGGCGAAACCGTCGAAGGCCCCAGTGGCGGTAACGTCCTCGACTCCTCAGGAGGTTTGGAATGAGCGAAGAAAACAAACTGCCGGATCCTTCTAAGCTGAAGGAAGAAATCCTTGCCAAGTATCCGCCGAAGATTGCGCGCAAACGTGCAAAGTCGATGGTGATCAACGATCCCAAGCTGGATCAGGAAATTCAGTCCAACGTCCGCACGATCCCGGGCATCATCACCCAGCGCGGCTGTACTTATGCCGGCTGTAAAGGGGTGGTACTCGGACCGACGCGCGACATTGTCAATCTGGTACACGGACCGATCGGCTGCAGCTTCTATGCATGGCTGACGCGCCGTAACCAGACTGATCCGGGCACCGACGGCGATAACTTCATGAACTACTGCTTCTCCACCGACATGCAGGACGACAACATCGTGTTCGGCGGTGAAAAGAAGCTGGCTCAGGCCATTCAGGAAGCCTACGACATCTTCAAGCCCAAGGCGATCGGTGTATTCTCCACCTGCCCCGTGGGTCTGATCGGTGACGACGTTCACGCCGTATCCCGCCAGATGAAGGAAAAGCTCGGCGATTGCAACGTGTTCGGTTTCAGCTGTGAAGGTTACAAGGGTGTCTCGCAGTCCGCCGGTCATCATATTGCCAACAACCAGCTGTTCCGTCATGTGATCGGCCTGGACGACACCAAGCCGACCGGCAAGTACAACATCAACCTGCTGGGTGAATACAACATCGGTGGTGATGGTTTTGAAATCGACCGCATCTTCCAGAAGTGCGGTATCAACATCATCTGTACCTTCTCGGGCAACTCCACGATGGACAAGTTCGCGAACTCCCACATGGCGGACCTCAACCTCGTCATGTGCCACCGCTCGATCAACTATATGGCTGAAATGCAGGAAACCAAGTTTGGTATTCCGTGGATGAAGGTCAACCTGATCGGTGCCGAATCCACCGCCAAGGCACTGCGCAAGGTCGGTGAATACTTCGAAGACGAAGCCCTTAAGGCCCGCATCGAGGAAGTCATTGCCGAGGAAATGCCGTCCGTCAAGGAACGTGCTGCCAAGGCGCTCGAAAAGACCGATGGTAAAGTGGCGATGCTGTTCGTGGGTGGATCCCGTGCGCATCACTACCAGGAGCTCTTCAACGAGCTGGGCATGAAGACCGTATCCGCAGGTTACGAGTTCGGTCATCGCGATGACTACGAAGGCCGTAAGGTTCTTCCGACCATCAAGGTAGACGCCGACAGCCGTAACATTGAGGAAATCAAGGTTGAAGCTGACCCGGAAAAATTCAACCCGCGCTCGACCGAAGAGAAACTCAAAGAGCTGGATGAAAAGGGCCTCGAAGTCAGCGACTATAAGGGCATGATGCCGGATATGGCAGACCAGTCCCTGATCGTCGACGACATCACGCACTGGGAAACCGAAAAGCTGATCGAGTTCTACAAACCCGACGTATTCTGCGCCGGCATCAAGGAAAAGTATGTCGTTCAGAAGACCGGAATTCCGCTCAAGCAGCTTCACTCCTACGACTACGGCGGACCGTACGCCGGATTCGAAGGAGCCAAGAACTTCTACGCTGACATCGAAAAGATTCTCAGCACCACTATCTGGAAGAAGATCAAGGCGCCGTGGACGGATAAAGCCGCTGCCGATACCTGTATCTGTGCGGAGTTTGTAGCCTAAATCTTATAGAGGCACCCTTCGGGGTGCCCAAAGGAGAAATACCATGTTACTCAGACACACACCCAAAGAAGTTGCCGATCGTAAAGCACTCACGATCAACCCGGCAAAAACGTGCCAGCCGATTGGCGCCATGTATGCGGCCCTCGGGGTTCACGGTTGCCTGCCGCACTCGCACGGTTCGCAGGGCTGCTGCTCCTACCATCGCAGTGCCCTCACCCGCCATTACAAGGATCCGATCATGGCCGGAACGAGCTCCTTCACGGAAGGTTCCTCGGTCTTCGGTGGTCAGTCCAACCTGCTGGCGGCATTGACCAACATGTTCACCATCTACAACCCGGACCTCGTGGCCATTCACTCCACCTGTCTATCGGAAACCATCGGTGACGACCTGGCTCAGATCGTCAAGAAGGCGACCGACGACGGCAAGGTTCCGGAAGGAAAAAAAGTGATCTACTGCAACACCCCGTCCTACGTGGGTTCGCACATCACCGGATTCTCCAACATGTGCTGCGGCATCGTGAAGGGACTGGTTGAACACACCGGCGTTGCCAAGGATCAGGTCAACATTCTTCCGGGCTGGGTTGAACCCTCAGACATGAAGGAAATGAAGCGCATCGCCAAGGATATGGGCATCAAGTTTGTGATGTTCCCCGACACCGACGGTGTGGTGGATACCCCCCAGACCGGTAAGTTCGAAATGTATCCGGCCGGCGGCGCAAAGATCGAAGACATTGCAACAGCCGGTGACAGCATCAAGACCCTGGCCTGCGGATCATGGGCTTCGGAAGATGCCGCCAAGTTGCTCGACGGCAACTTCAAGGTTCCGTACGAAGTCCTCGACATTCCGGTCGGTCTCTCTGCAACGGACCGTTACGTTCAGGCACTGGCCAGCGCAGCCAAGATCAGTATTCCGGCATCGTTCATCACCGAGCGCGGTCGTCTCGTCGACGTCATCTCCGACATGTCGCAGTACCTCTACGGCAAGAAGGTTGCAATCTTCGGCGATCCCGACCAGCTGATTCCGCTGACCGAGTTCCTGCTCGATCTCGACATGATCCCGACACACATCGTTTCCGGCACTCCCGGCAAGCGGTTTGAGAAGAAGATCAAGGAACTGTGTGCCGAGAAGGCTCCGAACGTGAACGTCAAGAACGGCGAACGCGCCGACATGTTCCTGATGCACCAGTGGATCAAGAACGAGCCGGTCGACCTGCTCATCGGAAACACCTACGGCAAGTACATTGCCCGTGACGAAGACATCCCGTTTGTACGGTATGGATTCCCGATCGTGGATCGCATCGGACACAGCTACTTCCCGACCGTGGGATACAACGGCGGTATCCGCCTGCTCGAAAAAATGCTCGGCGCCATCATGGACAAGATTGACCGTGACGCACCCGAGACCAAGTTCGAACTGGTAATGTAAGCCAACCTCGTCCCTGCCCCCGCAGGCAGGGACGAACCCCTTTGGAACCGGAGCGCGTTATTAGGCAACCTCATGACAGAATCTCTCTCCTCCTCTGTTTGCACGCTCCGCGCTCCGGTTCCACCTTTTTAAGTATGGCCGCCAAAACCGAAAAAATCATCCGCGTACCCGACGTGGATTTTTGCGTTCTCTGCTGCCGAATTAAATAAGGAGAAAAATATGAGTGCGATACTGGATATGGAATATGGAGCCTTTCTGGAGGAAGGCGAGAAATACCTCAAAACCGCCCGGGGAGGACTCAACCGCCCGGAGATCTTCACCACGGAGATCCTCTACAACATCATCGGACTGGCCATTGAAAAGCTCATCATGGGCGCGCTCATGGCGAAAGGCCAACTGGCCGACAACCACACCTTTACCGATCTGATCGACGCCACCAAACAGATCGGTGAAATTGATTCAGAAATCGCCGACCAGCTGCGCAAGTTTGAATCCTACCAGAATATCTGCCCCGTCTTTGCCGGATATCATCGTGCAGACCCTCCAAGAGAAGCTATTCTTGAAATGATCGAGACGGCCGATGCCGTTAAGATCTGGGTCGGAAAAATGATCGCCACCTAATTATTCAGCCACAAAAGGCACATAGTCCTCAAAATCCAAACCTCAGTCCTGTTTGAGTTTTTTGTGCCCTTGTGGAAAAGAAAGGTTTTTATGACAGAAACAAGAGAACTCGGAAAAATCACTGCAATTCTGGCCGATCTCGGCCTTGAAGTAACCTATGCCTACGACGACCTCGTCTTCGTGCAGCACAGCGCGTTCCTGCTTCAGTTCACTGAAGACCCGACGGTGCTGAAGCTTTTCACCAACACCGAATGCAATCCACAGGAAGCTAATTCAGTGGCATCCAACGTGGTTCTTGAATTCGACAAGGGCGGTTTCACCGCAGATCCTTCCGGTCACTACACCATCAGCCAGAACGATGATGAAACCATCAACCTGACCTTCTCATAGCGAGGCCCAGCATCAGATAAACAGGAAAACGGCCGCAATGATAAAGCCGGCGGCACCAAGAATAATTCCCCGCCAGAAGGGCTTCGTCGCGGGCTTGTACATCCAGAATGAAGAGAGCGCGAGGAATAGAAGCAGCACAGCATACACCGTCGAGATCCAGTGAAATTTTGACCGATAGCTTTTCTGATGGAGCGAGTTAAAACGGTTAACCAGCGGCGGCAGGCTCTTTACCGCCATTTCAGACTTTCCGGAAACCTTGTCATAGGTCCCCCCGGGAAAGGTAATCGTGTCGCCCTCATCCACCAGCTCCGTACGGCCTCGCAATCGAAGCTCTCTTCGAAGCTCCGAGGTGTCCAGTCCCGGTTCCAGTTCCTGAACAATGACCCGCTCCTTTTTCAGGAAATCAGTTCCCCGATAAACCAGAACAATTCCGCTGAATGCAAATACAAGGGTTAATCCGACCATCAGGAATCCGATATCCCGATGCAGCGCCCGCATAACTGATGCACACGACTTTTTGGCCATGCTGCCTCCTTTAGAAAAATACGCGCTGATTTAACCAAGGTTAAGGCACTTTGACTCCGTCAGGACAATGTCCATGACCGCGTCGTTTTCGTCGGCCGGAATCTCTGCCAGATACTGACACTCATAGGCGATCCCGGCCTTTATGGCATTATAGAATGGAAGTAGCGTTGAATATACATCCTGCTCCGGCCCGATTCGATTTCCCCGGCCATCAAACGCCGTACCCGGCACCAGAATCAGATCGATTTCGTCCGCCTCGGCAAATTCAGGATCCACCGGCTCCAGCGAGCACAACGGATTCCGCTTGAAGGTTTCCCCCATCTTCGCCAGACGATACCCGCCGAATGCCTCGTCATAAGCCGGAATATAAAAAGTCTTCTCCGGATCCGACATCACCAGCGCCACATCCGGCTGATCGGCCACCGGCGCAAACGCCCCGACTTTTTTTGCCGACTTAAACCACGTCTGACTCTTAAGGCGCCGAATTACAAGGGTTGTGTTTGCCTCAAGAATGGCCGAGCCCATTCCATACTTCTGCTGTGCAACCCAATCGCGTACTTCATTTTTTGTCATCGCAAAACTCCGTGTTGTTTCTTCGCATTGCCGGAATCATCTACCATCCATCCCGGCGCGCAAGAATAAACAGCGCTCTCTGTGTGAATGGATCGGTCAATCTTCGTCTTCGGCAACTGCGACAATCTCTTCAGGCTCCTCCATCTCTTTGGAACCCGGAACTTCATCATTCACTGCAACATTCGTGGTGTTCAACAAACCAGCGCCCGAAAGAGCCGGCATGAAGTGCTTTGTCAGCATCGCGGCCAGTCCGTCAAACGACCCGCCGCCACCGACAAATACCTCGGGAACAAAGCGGTTGACGCTGCCGGCCAGCGCATTGGCAATATTGACCAGCGCCGTCTGTTCCATCCCCAGCGCATCCACCTGCGCCTTGAATGAATCGGCGCGGGCCATACCGACCGCCCGCTCGCGGGCTCCGTGAGCAGCACCGGTCTTTTCAATATACTCGGCTTCCCCATCGGCTTCCGCCTTGCGCGCCTGAGCGTTGTTGCTCTTGATCGCGATACTGACCTGCGACTGGGCAAGATCGTTCTGCATATCCGCCGTCCCCTTGGCCTTCTCCATGTTGATGCGTTCCCTCTGCGCCTCCTCCTGCATGCGATAGGTGGCGACCTCCTGATTCGCAATCTCGCGCTCCGTCAGCACCTTCACCAGTTCACCGGGCAGAATCACATCCTGAATATATACCCCGGGGGCCTCCACCTTATACTGCCCAAGTTCGCGCTGAATATGGCCCAATGCCTCGATCTGCACCGTCTGGCGCGTTTCGATAAACCGAATGGCCGGAATGCTCTGCAGCTTATCCCTGAAATGGTTTCCGACGGCGGCCTGCAGCACTTCGTTGACGAGATTCTGCATGGTGCCCACCATGGAAATCACCCAGGGGGCCTGCGTATCCGCGACATGGATCTGTACCTGCAGATCGATCGAAAACTCAAAACCCTCGCGGCTCTTGGCAATGATCGGACTGAGCTGGGCATCGAGATCATGCGCATGCGAAACCCGGTCCGCCCAGTTGAGCGTAAGGATGGCGGTCGGAACAATCTCGGCCTGATAAATGTGCGGATTGATCGGATACTTCCCGGTCCGCAGCGGCTCCTGCCAGATGCCCCTATGTCCGGGCCGAACCAGTGAACCGAATTTAAACTCGACGCCGGACGTATCCTGCGTAACCAGCCCGACATAGGATTTCACCACAGCTACCTGCCCCTGCTCAACCACCAGCATCGGCACCAGCTCGACACTTACCAGGAACGGATTAAGATTGTAGGCGCCGTAAAGCAGCGGATCATGCTGCAGACCGATGCGGCCACCGCTGTCGAGAAAGGACTGAAAGTTCTGATAGTTATTGTGCTGCTGGTTTTTGCTTCCGAGGATGGCTTCAATCAGGGAGTGATCCGTTACACTCTGATCCTGCTCCAGCTCGCTGATATCTGCAAATCCGCCCAGACGACTCGCAATATCGCCGGCCGGCAGCGGATCGCCCTCAAAAACCGTTACTACGCCAACCATGTCGATCACCTTGCCATCGGCCCCCTGCTGCGAACCGATACGAAGCACCTTCAGCTGCTCCGGCCGCAACCCGAAAGAAGCCGGACTCAGTTCACCCCTGCGCGGCAGCGGGGGCGGAGCACCCATCGGCTTGCGCGAAGCAGCCATCCCGAACTCGATCGGCATACGGCCCCGCTTCAGGATCGGAACGCCATACACGTGGTCGGCGGTAATGACCAGAAATGCCACAGGATGGATCGGTGCCAGCGTTCCGGGAGGAAGTACCGGCCGCTGAACCCCCTTCTGTCCACCGTTGGATATGAAGGCTTCAAGGTTGCAGTAATTGCCGAACCCATCGTGATAGACACCGGATTTGGCCCCCGTGGGCAGCGGCAGACCGACCTGCGCCACAACAACCCCGATATTCCCCGCAGGAATCTGAACCCAGGGATGCTTTTCAACGCCGTACAGGATCCACAGCTTAAAACGCCAGCCCGGCATCAGCAGCCGGGCCTGATATCCCGCCTCCCCCCGAAAGGCAATCGGGTTGTCCGATGAAAGCCGTTTGAACGAAAAGCGCCTGGTTACCAGTCCGACCTGCGTTGGCCCGATGATGCTGATAGACGGAATCACCAGCGCGGCCAGAATGAGTATTGATGCAATTATGATGATGTTCATGTTCTACCCCTTGGTTGACAATCGACTGCCTCATGCAGGCGATTTACAAGCGGCCAAACGCACACAATATGCCATCGCAACAACCCCCATCGTTAACTACTAATCAATATATACTTACGAAATAATACGCCATTCTTGCATACGTCATATATATGCCACTATTTATCATTATATGGCAATTTTCACCATATACCGGCTTTACACTGGCCCCCGGTCATGGTTTGCTTCGGATCAAAGGAAGCCCGCTTATGAAACGACGGTTTATCATGCTCGAACCGGACAACGTATCGCTCGACCTGCTGGCGGATGCAGTCCGTAATGCCTGCCGCCAACCCTGCGAAATCGAACGCCTGCGATCGCCGGAAAAACTGATTGAAAAACTATCCGGCGGCCTTCCGTGGGATATGATTATGATCGATTATGCCGCCGGTAGCGAAACCTGCACGGGCAGTCTGCTGATCCGGAAAATCAGAAAAACCAGCAGAGATATTCCGCTGATCGTCACAGCAATCAAAGGTGATGTTGAAATTGCGTCCGAGGCCATTGAAGCCGGCGCCACGGATTTTATGGTGCGTTCCGGGCGGCTCGCAGATCGCGTGCACACGCTGATGGAAAAGCTCTCCCCGCAACTCACGCTGATCGATCGTAACCGCATGCTGCAGGAACAGAATGCGCTGCTGAGAGAGGCCGCTGTACATCGATTTCAGATTGTTGGCGAATCACCGCAGATTCAGGCCGTTCTGAGTCAGATTGAGCGCGTGGCGGGCATCCCCCGCCCTGTGTTGATCACCGGCGAACGCGGCACCGGCAAGGAGCTGGTGGCGCGCGCCATTCATCTGGCCGGCGGGAACCCCGGTCGGCCGTTAACTTCTGTAAACTGCGCCGCCTTTTCCGACCATCTTCTCGAAAGCGAACTGTTCGGCCATGAAAAAGGTTCTTTCACCGGCGCCGACAGCCGGGTGAGCGGAAAATTTGAACAGGCTCAAGGCGGCACCCTCTTTCTCGACGAAATTGGAAATATGTCGCTGTCGTTCCAGCAGAAGATTCTGCGCGTGGTCGAATACGGCACCTTTACGCGCGTCGGAGGATCCGAAGAGATCAGCGTGAATACCCGTATTATTGCCGCCACCAATACAGACCTGAAACAGCGCATGCAGGACGGCCTCTTTCTGCGCGATCTGTATGACCGGCTCAGCTTTGAGATCATCGAGGTCCCCGCCATACGGAACCGCGACGGCGACATTCCGATTCTCGCCCGGCATTTTCTCCATCAGTTCATGCAGGAGATTCCTTCGCTTCAGGGAAAACGCCTGAGCAGTGCCGCCATTCGGATGCTCGAAAAATATGCCTTTCCCGGAAATATCCGTGAACTGAAAAACCTGATCGAACGGGCGGCCTACCGCGATACCACCAACGAGATCACGCCCGAAGACATCGGGCTGCTCCCCCGCGAACCGGTCATGATCGACGGCGGAAACTTCGTGGAGAAGGTCGAATCCTACAAGCGGCAGCTGCTGCTGGAAGCCCTTGACGAAGCGACCGGAAATCAGGCAAAGGCCGCCCGCATTCTAGGCCTCTCCTATCATCAATACCGTTACTTCCTCAAAAAACATTCATGAAAACGGCCTATCAGCTCCGGTTCACGCTCCCTTAACCGCACAAGGAACCGATTAATCGAGCTGTGGGCGAGCGCCTGACCGATGCAGGATAATCGGCACTCCCTGCATCTCTCTTCCCGTTAACACGGATCTACAAAGAGCTTCGATGAAGATATCGCTTGCTCTTTGGAATATGCCGCCTATTCTGGCCGCTCAATGGAAAACGCAATGCACATCTTTAAGCAGGCACCGGCGATTGAAGCATCAGTCGTCCGCGCGTTTGCATGGCTGCGCATTAAAACCGTCTAACCCCGGCCGGCGTTTCTCCAGACCCTTTCAATCCTGATTCATTTCATCATTTGATCCCAAGCCTGCAGAACCGCCGGCCTCCGGAATGATCAACGATGAAAACCAGGACCGAAAATCAATCAGATCCCACGCAACCGAATCAGCAGAATGCTGCACTTCGCATGAAGGGCATTGCACTGATGACCTGCTCTATCGCGGCATTTACCTGCAGCGTGCTGACCCTGCGCGCTGCCAGTACAACCGCCGGCGCATGGCTGGCGACCGCGGTACGTTTTGCGATCGGGCTGCTCATCGTTTCGCTGGTCTATCTCCCGAAGGGACATTTCAGGCCGGCCCGATTGGTCCGGAATCCGGATCTGATCATGCGCGGGGTACTCGGCGGCGTCGGGG